>JAYUPN010000285.1:0-24175 GCA_043760065.1 Rubrivivax sp. | reverse complement strand
ACTACCTGGCGAGCTTCCTCGACTTCGCCGGGCTGCAGTACATCAGCGCCAGCCTGGAGCGGCTGATCCTGTACCTCAACCCGACGATCGTGCTGTTCATGGCCGCCTTGCTCTACAAGCGGCCGGTGCAGCCGCGGCAATTGCTGGCGCTGGCGGTCAGCTACTGCGGCGTGCTGCTGGTCTTCGGCCACGAGGCGCGGCTGTCGGGCGCGCACACGCTGCTCGGCGCGGCGCTGGTGTTCGGCAGCGCCGTGTCCTATGCCGTCTACCTGGTCAGCAGCGGAGCCGAGGTGCAACGGCTGGGTGCACTGCGCCTGACGGGCTGGGCGACCTCGGTCGCCTGCCTGCTGTGCATCGTGCAGTTCCTGCTGCTGCGGCCGCTGGACGCCGCGTGGGTGGCGCCGCAGGTGGTGTGGCTGTCGCTGCTCAACGCCACGCTGTGCACCTTTGCGCCAGTGATCATGGTCATGATGGCCATCGAACGCGTGGGCGCCACGCTGACCGCGCAGACCGGGATGATCGGGCCGCTGTCGACGATCCTGATGGGCGTGCTGATCCTGGGCGAGCCCTTTAACGCCTGGATCGGCGCCGGCACGCTGCTGGTGCTGGCCGGTGTGTGGCTGCTGGCGCGGGCACGCTGAGCGGATCGGGCCCCGTGGACGCGCAGCGCACGCCGGGACGAACAGACTTGAGACCAATTCCCGCACCGCGCCCACTTGTCGCGCCCGGCGCCGTGCCGGCATGGTGAAATCCTGCGCATTTGCGTCGACGCCACTGGGCGCCGCGTCGCGACCTGGGGTGGGATTCATGTCCTGGATGGAAAGAGAGTTGAAGAAGCGCAGCGCCGAGCCGGTGGCCGGCGACGGGGCGTCGCCCGCGGGCGCGCGTGGCGAACCCGCGGCGGCCTCGGCAACGGCCCAGCTGGCGCAGCTGTGGAGCCGCATCGAAGCCGCCAACGACGCGCTGCCCGAGGCCCTGCGGCTGCGCCGCGAGGTGCGCCCGCCGGGCGGCTTCGTCGGCGGCATGCAGGCCTTCCCGGTGGCGCTGGTGGCCAAGAACCTGGCCTGCCTGGGTCTCACCGACGAGGGCGTGCGCTACCTGTGGCCCGAGAAAGTCTCGGGGCCGAGCCGCAACTTCTGGATCCGCTGGAAGGCCGGCAAGGGCTTTGTCGTCGTGCGCCGCGTCAGCGCATCGGCCATCAACCCGACGCTGGCCGAGCACCGATTCGACGACAGCAGCGTCGAGCACATGATCAAGTGCCTGGTCACGGCAGCGCGCATCAAGCCCGCGTCGCTGCGCCCGGGCAAGGCTTTTTTCGTTTGGCCACGCCGCTGAGGCGGGCCGCGACGACACTGCTCGCCAGCAACCACACTCAAGGGATCGGACAAGCACATGGACCTCGGCATTCAAGGCAAGTGGGCGCTGGTGTGCGCCGCCAGCAAGGGGCTCGGCAAGGGCTGCGCGCAGGCGCTGGTGCGCGAAGGCGTCAACGTCGTCGTCACCGCGCGCGGCAACGAAGCGCTGCAGGCCACGGCGGCCGAGTTGCGCCTGCTGGCGCCGGGCGTGCAGGTGGTGGCGGTGGCCGGCGACATCACCACCGCGGCCGGCCGCGCTGCGGCGCTGGCGGCCTTTGCGGCGCCGGGCCAGGTCGACATCCTCATCAACAACGCCGGCGGCCCGCCGCCGGGCGACTTCCGCGACTGGGACCGCGAGGCCTGGATCAAGGCCCTGGACGCCAACATGCTGACGCCGATCGAGCTCATCAAGGCCACCATCGACGGCATGACCGCGCGCGGCTTCGGCCGCGTGATCAACATCACCTCGGCCGCGGTGAAGGCGCCGATCGACGTGCTGGGGCTGAGCAACGGCGCGCGCTCGGGCCTCACCGGCTTTGTCGCCGGGCTGGCGCGGCAGTCGCAGCTGGCGTCGCGCAACGTCACCGTCAACAACCTGCTGCCGGGCCCCTTCGACACCGACCGACTGCGCGTCACGATGGCCGGCGCGGCGACCAAGACCGGCAGGCCGGTGGAGGCGATCATGGCCGAGCGGCGTGCGCTCAACCCGACGCGGCGCTTCGGCCTGGCCGAGGAGTTCGGCGCCTACTGCGCGTTCCTGTGCAGCGTGCATGCCGGCTACGTGACCGGGCAGAACCTGTTGATGGACGGCGGCGCCTACCCGGGCAGCTTCTGAGGCGGCCGCAGCAGGCTCACCGCGATGCCGGCCACGATGAGGGCAAACGCCAGCGCGTGGTAGCCCTGCGGCGTCTCGCCCAGCACCAGCGTCGAGAGCACGGCGGCAAAGAGCGGCGTCAGGTTGTTGAAGAAGGCGGCCAGCGCGGGCCCGCCCTCGGCCACCCCCAGCCCCCAGCAGCGGTAGGCGGCGATCGAGGCCCCCAGCGACACGTACAGCAGCGCCGCGGCCACGCCCCAGCTCCACTGGATGGGGGCGGCGCCGAGGGCCTGCTCGCCGGCCGTGAACAGGCCCGCGGCGCCCAGTCCGAAGAGGGTCTGCACCAGCAGGAAGCCGGCCCAGCCCCATCCTTCGTCGGCGCGCGGCCGCTGCTCGCCGCGCATGTGCGCCGGCGGCCGCGCCAGCAGCCAGCTGTAGAAGGCCCAGCCGATGATGGCCAGCAGGATGTACAGGTCGCCGGGAACAAAGCGCACCTGCAGCAGCGTCTGCAGCGAACCGCGGCCGATCACGGTGCACACGCCGGCCAGTCCCAGCGCGGCGCCGGCCAACTGCCGGCGGCTCGGGTGCTCGCCGTAGAACAGCGCGCCGACGGCCAGCATCCACACCGGCATGCTGGCCGCCACCAGCGTCACGTTCAGCGGCGATGAAGTCACGAGTGCGAGGTACTGCAGCGAGTTGAAGGCGCCGACGCCGAGCACGCCCACCGCCAGCAGGTAGGGCCAGCGCCGGCCGATGCGCGACAGCGGCACCAGCGCACGCCAGCCCAGCGGCAGCAGGATCAGCGCCGTCAGCGTCCAACGCAGCAGGTTCAGCGTCAGCGGCGGCACCACGCCGGCCAGCATGCGACCGACCACCGCGTTGCCCGCCCACAGCAGCGGCGGCACGGTCAGCAGCAGCGCCAGGCGCGGGCTCAACGACATGCCGCTCGGCTCACTCGACGCGGGGCCGGCCGCAGTTCCAGCACTCCTCGAACGGGCCGTCGACGATCTCGCCGCAGCCGCGGCAGGCCCAGTGGTGGTGCGGTGCGTGTTGCCACTCGTCCAGCAAGGCGCGCGCGCGGTCGTGGTCGGCGGCGTCCTGGACCCAGATCTCGGGCAACGCCTGGTCCGGCGGCAACTCGCCGACGATGCTGCTGGTGAAGGCGCGCTGCACGGTGGCGCCGATGCCGACGCCCGAGAGCATGTCGGCCCACAGCGTGGCCAGCGCGAGGTTGGGGGCTTGCAACAGGCGCTTCATGGTGGGCCCGATGGTGCCACGCCAGCGGTTGAACACGGGGTCGCGCCGGTGGCTGCAGGCGGCGTGCGCTTGGCTTAACCTCGCGACCTCACAAACCGAGGAGACCCGAGCCATGACACGCGCCATCCAGATCACCGCCTACGGCGGCCCCGAGCAGCTGCAACTCGTCGACGTCGAGGTCGGCCAGCCGGGCCCGGGCCAGATCCGCATCCGCCACGAGGCCTGCGGCCTGAACTTCATCGACGTCTACCAGCGCACCGGCCTGTACGCCAATCCGCTGCCGCTGACGCTGGGCATGGAAGGCGCCGGCATCGTCGAGGCCGTGGGCGAGGGTGTCACGCACCTCGAGGTCGGCGACCGCGCGGCCTATGCCAGCAACCCGCCGGGCAGCTACAGCGAGGTGCGCGTGATGCCGGCCAAGACAGTGGTGCGGCTGCCCGACGCGATCGCCTTCGACACCGCGGCGGGCATGATGCTGAAGGGCCTGACCGCGCAGTACCTGCTGAAGAAGACACTGCCGGTGCAGGGGCTGCAGGCCGGTGACTTTGTGCTCTTCCATGCCGCCGCCGGCGGCGTCGGCCTGATCGCCTGCCAGTGGGCGCGCGCGCTCGGCCTGCAGCTCATCGGCACCGCCGGCAGCGCCGCCAAGTGCGCGCTGGCCAAGGAGCACGGCGCGGCGCACGTCATCGACTACGCCAAGGAGGACTTCGTCGCCCGCGTCAAGGACATCACCGGCGGCGAGGGCGTGAAGGTGGTCTACGACTCGGTGGGCAAGGACACCTGGGAAGGCAGCCTCAACTGCCTGCGGCCCTTCGGCCTGATGGCCAGCTTCGGCAATGCCTCGGGCCCGGTGCCTCCGTTCGCGCCGGGCATGCTGGGCCCGAAGGGCTCGCTGTACGTGACGCGGCAGACGCTGTTCACGCACATCGCCACGCGCGAAGCGACGCAGGCGATGGCCGACGACCTGTTTGCGGTGGTCAGCAGCGGCGCGGTCAAGATCCGCATCGACCAGCGCTACGCGCTGGCCGATGCAGCGCAGGCGCACAGCGACCTGGAAGCGCGCAAGACGACGGGCTCAACTGTTCTGATGCCTTGAGCCAGCGGGACCAAGCATGAATCCGCGCACGGGTTGCCCGGGCGCTGGATTCGCACCCCCCTCGGGGGGTAGCGACCGGAGGGAGCTTGGGGGCCGTCAGTTACTGAATTTGTAGTCCGTCTTCGCCTTGGCGCGCAGCTCTTCCTGGAAGGCCTGCATCGTCACCTGCTCCAGGCGCTGGCGGATCTGGCCCTTGACGTCGTCGAAGGCCGGGAAGGCGGCTTCGCGCGTGTCGTCCAGGCGGATGATGTGGAAGCCGAACTGCGACTTCACTGGCAGCTCGGTCATCTCGCCTTTCTTCAGCTTCGTCATCGCCTGGCCGAACTCGGGCACGTAGCTGTCAGGCTTGGCGAAGTCGAGGTCGCCGCCGTTGGCGCCGGAGCCCGGGTCCTTGCTGTGCTTCTTGGCCAGTTCGTCGAACTTGGCGCCGCCCTTGATCTGCGCGATCAGGGCCTTGGCCTCGTCTTCCTTCTCGACCAGGATGTGGCGGGCGCGGTACTCGGTGCCGGTGGCCTGGGCCTTGAACTTGTCGTACTCGACCTTGGCCGCTTCGTCGGTGACCGGGTTCTTCTTGGCGTAGTCGGCGAACAGTTCGCGGATCATCAGGCTCTGGCGTGCGAGTTCCATCTGCACGCGAAAGTCAGGGGCGGCGGCGATGCCGCGCTTCTCGGCTTCCTGGGCGAAGATCTCGCGCAGCACGACCTGGTCGCGCGCCTGCTGCTGCATCTCGGGCGTGACCTGCTGGCCGCTGCGCTGGGCCTGCGACACCAGCGTGTCGACGCGAGCCTTGGGCACTGCCTTGCCGTTGACGATGGCGATGTTCTGGGCCTGGGCGGCCAGCGGCAGCAGCAGGGTGGACACGGTCAGCGCCAGGGCTGCCAGTTGGCTTGCGCGGGTCGTGCGGACGGCAGGGTTCTTCAGCTTCATGGGCAAGGGGCTTTCAAGGGGCGGGGGTGGGGTCGGGGCGAGGCCCGGATCGGGCGGTCTGCCAGGTCAACGCCGTCGTGCGCGGCCTGGCTGACAGTGGGTGCGTGGTTGCCGCTTGCTCAGGCGCCGGTCCGGGCGGCTTCGCCAGGGGCCACCGCCACGATGGCCAGGGCGTGCACGCCCTGGGCGGCCAGGGGTCCAAGGGAATCATACACAAGGCGGTGCCGCGCGACGCGGGCCAGCCCGGCGAAGCGCGGGCTGTGGATGTGCACCGTGAAGTGACGGCCTTCGCGCGCGCCGGCATGGCCGGCGTGCAGGTGGCTGTCGTCGCTGACCTCCAGTTGCGTCGGTGCCAGTGCCTGCCGCAGCCGGGCTTCGATCTCGGTCGCTGTCATGCCGGGGCCGGCTTGAAGTGAATCGCGGCGCTGTTGATGCAGAAGCGCTCGCCGGTGGGCTCGGGGCCGTCCTCGAAGACATGACCGAGGTGGCTGCCGCAGCGGTTGCAGCGCACCTCGACGCGCACCATGCCGTGCGCCTTGTCGACGACGCGTTCGATCACCTCGCTGTTGATCGGCTGCCAGTAGCTGGGCCAGCCGCAGCCGGCGTCGAACTTGGTGCCGGACTCGAACAGCGGCGTGCCGCAGCCGACGCACCGGTACTGGCCGGGTGCGAAGTGGTCCCAGTACTTGCCGCTGAAGGCGCGTTCGGTGGCGGCGTGGCGGGCGACCTCGTACTGCATGCGGTCGAGCTGCGCCCGCCATTCGGCGTCGCTCTTGCGCAGCGGGTAGCGCGGGTCGTCGTGGTCGTGGGGTTCGTCGGGGCGGGTCATGATGAGCAGGAGACCTCGAGGTGGGAAGCCCAGTCGGGCGGGAAGCCGGCGTCGGCTTCGTGTTCGGGTTGTTCGTCGAAGGGCCGCTGCAGCAGGCTGGCCAGCCGCTTCACCTCACTGAAGTCGCTTTCGCGGGCGCGCACGATGGCGGTCTCGGCGAGGTGGTTGCGCAGCACGAACTTCGGGTTGACGCGGTTCATGCGTGCGGCACGTTCGGCGTCGACGCTGGACTCGGCAAGCAAGCGTCGGCGGTAGCGCGCGGCCCAGGCGTCGAAAGCCTCGCGGTCGATGAAGAGGTCGCGCACGGCGGGGTGGGCCGCGCCTTCGGTGCTGTCGAAGCGGGCCAGGCGGCGGAAGGTGATGCTCATGTCGGCGCGATCCTGCGCCATCAGCTTGAGCAGGTCGTCGGCCAGCGCGCGGTCTTCGTCGCGCTCGTCGCGCAGGCCGAGCTTGGCCCGCCAGGCCGCCATCATGGCCAGCGCGAACTCGGTCTTGTAGGGCTCCAGCGCCGACAGCGCCGTGTCGCCGTCGCCCAGCAGCGGCAACAGGCCCTGCGCCAGCGCGTGCAGGTTCCAGAAGGCGACGTTGGGCTGCCGGGCGTAGGCGTAGCGGCCTTGCTGGTCGGTGTGGTTGCAGACGTGGCCGGGGTCGAAGGCGTCGAGGAAGCCGAAGGGCCCATAGTCGATGGTCAGGCCCAGGATCGACATGTTGTCGGTGTTCATGACGCCGTGGCAGAAACCCACCGCCTGCCACTGCGCCAGCAGCCGCGCGGTGCGCTGCGCCACGGCTTGCAGCAGCGCGGCGTAGGGCTCGGGCTGGCCGCGGCACTCGGGGTAGAAGCGGTCGATCGTGGCGTCGGCCAGGCGGCGCAGCGCCGCTTCGTCCTGCTGGGTGTGGGTGAAGTGCTCGAAGTGGCCGAAGCGCAGGAAGCTCGGTGCCGTGCGGGTCACGACGGCAGCGCTTTCCACGCTTTCGCGGCGCACCGGCAGGGGCGAGCCGACGATGGCCAGCGCGCGCGTGCTCGGGATGCCCAGGTGGTGCATGGCCTCGGAACACAGGTACTCGCGGATCGACGAGCGCAGCACCGCGCGGCCGTCGCCCATGCGCGAATAGGGCGTGAGGCCGGCGCCCTTGAGCTGGAACTCCAACGCGCCGGCCGGGGTGTCGGCCTCGCCGAGCAGTAGCGCGCGGCCGTCGCCCAGCTGTCCCGCCCAGACGCCGAACTGGTGGCCGGAGTAGACACTGGCCCAGGTGCCGCCCGCGGGCTGCGCGTTGCCGGCCAGCAGCGCCAGCGCCTCGCTGCCGTGCATCCAGGCCTCGAGGCCGAGCTCGGCCGCCAGGCGCTCGTTGACCGCCACCCAGTGCGCGCCGGGCAGCGGCTGCGGCGGCTGGCGCACGACGAAGGGAGCGGCCAGGCCCTGCATCAAGCCGCTGGCGCTCCAGCGGGGGGCGCCCAGCAGGGCGGTCGGCTCGGGGGCGTTCATGGTGCAATTGTCGGTGCCCGGCGCCCACCACCCGGTCGCCGGGGTCATGGCAAGCCCTGTCGGCTGTCGGTCGCCGATCGGCGTTGGGCCAGGGTTGACCCGTGTTTGTGCTCTGTTTGTCCCGTCGGCGACAGTCGCTTCGGGGTAGTCACTGAGCATCAGGGGCAACGCTTTGCGCTACCTTCGCGCGGTTTCTCTCATTTGCTCTCACGGAGACATTCCATGAAATTCACCCACCGCCTGTTCGGCGTCTCGGTCGCGGCCTCGATGGCCCTGGTCTCGGGCTTGGCTTTTGCCCAGGCCGGCCAGACCGTCAAGATCGCCTTCATCGACCCCTTGTCGGGCCCGTTCGCCAACGTGGGCCAGAACATCCTGAAGAGCTACCAGTTCGTCGGCGACGAATTCAACAAGAAGAATGCCGCCGGCGTGAAGTTCGAGTTCGTGCCCTTCGACAACAAGGGCTCGCCGCAGGAGAGCCTGAACAGTCTGAAGGCCGCCATCGACCAGGGCATCCGCTACGTCACCCAGGGCAACGGCTCGGGTGCCGCCGGCGCCATCTCCGACGCCGTCACCAAGCACAACGAGCGCAACCCGGGCAAGGAGATCGTCTACCTCAACTACGCCGCGGTGGACCCCGACCTGACCAACAGCAAGTGCTCGTTCTGGCACTTCCGGCTGGACGCCGACACCTCGATGAAGATGGAGGGCCTGACCAGCTTCATGAAGGACCAGCCCGAGGTCAAGAAGGTCTACGTCATCGGCCAGAACTACGCCCACGGCGTGCAGGTCGAGAAGTACTTCCGCGAGGCCATCGCGCGCAAGCGGCCCGACGTGCAGATCGTCGGCTCCGACCTGCACCCGATCGGTCAGGTCAAGGACTTCGCGCCGTACGTGGCCAAGATCAAGGCCAGCGGTGCCGACGCGGTGGTCACCGGCAACTGGGGCCAGGACCTGACGCTGCTGGTCAAGGCGGCCAAGGACGCCGGTCTCAACGCCAACTTCTACACCTACTACGCGCAGACCAGCGGCGTGCCCACGGCCATGGCCGCGGGTGTGGGCGGCAAGGTGCGGGTGGTGGCGATCGGCCACAACGGCCTGCCGGGCACCTTCGCTCGCCTGCAGGATGAGTTCAAGGCCAAGTTCAACGACGACTGGTACACGATGCAGACCTACTCGGCCCTGGGGCTGCTGTCGGCCGGCATGGCGGCGGCCAAGAGCGTCGAGCCGGTGGCGGTGGCCAAGGCCATGAGCGGCATCAAGTTCCAGGGCCTGACGGGCGAGCTGGAGATGCGCAAGACCGACCACCAGCTGCAGCAGCCGCTGTACATCGCCGAGTGGCGCAAGACCGACGCCAAGAACAAGTACAGCGTCGAGAACACCGGCTTCAACTTCCAGGAAGTGCGCTCGATGCCGTCTTACGTGTCGAGCACGCCGACTTCGTGCCAGATGAAGCGGCCGTCCTGAGCTCCCGCTGAGACGCAGGGCAGCGCGGCTGCCGGTCTGACCGGCTCCGCGCTGTTTTCGCTTTCTGCAGTCCCGCCACTGACGCCACCCGCCCGATGGACGTTTCCTACTTCCTGATCTCGCTGCTCAACGGCCTGTCCGTCGGCCTGCTGCTGTTCATGCTGGCCTCGGGCCTGACGTTGATCTTCAGCATGATGGGGGTGCTGAACTTCGCCCACGCCAGCTTCTACATGGTCGGCGCCTACGTCGCCTACACCATCACGCAGGCGGTGGGTTTCTGGTGGGGCCTCGTGCTGGCGCCGCCGGTGGTGGGCCTGATGGGTGCGGCCTTCGAGCGCTATGCGCTGCGCCGCGTGCACAAGTTCGGCCACGTGCCCGAACTGCTGATCACCTTCGGGCTGAGCTACCTGATCCTGGAACTGGTGGGCCTGGTCTGGGGCCGCCAGGCGCTGAACTTCCAGCCGCCCGCGTCGCTGCAGGGGCCGCTGTTCACGGTCGTGCAACTGCCCGATGCGCTGCGCTTCGCCTGGGGCGCGCCGCCCGAGGTGTGCAAGACGGTGGCCGGCGCCATCTGCACGCAGTTCCCGGCCTTCCGTGCCTTCGGCATGGGCGTGGCGGTGCTGATGCTGGTGTCGGTGTGGCTGCTGTTGACGCGCACGCGCATCGGCCTCGTCATCCAGGCCGCGCTGACGCACCCCGACGCGGTCGAGTCGCTGGGCCACAACGTGCCGCGCGTGTTCATGATGGTCTTCGGCGGCGGCACGGCGCTGGCCGCGCTGGCCGGCGTCATCGGCGGCGCGCTGCGCGTCACCGAGCCTTCGATGGCGCTGGCCGTGGGCGCGGTGGTGTTTGCGGTGATCGTCATCGGCGGCATGGGCTCGCTGGCGGGCGCCTTCGTCGCCAGCGTCGGCCTGGGCATCATCGACAGCTTTGCCGTCGGCAGCGACAGCTCGCTGGCCGACCTGTTCAGGGGCCTCGGCCTGGCGATGACGCCCGACACCTTCGGCTATGTCGTCTGGAGCGTGAAGATGAGCCAGGTGGCGGCGATCCTGCCGTACCTGCTGCTGGTGCTGATCCTGATCTTCAGGCCCAAGGGCCTGTTCGGCACGCGAGAAGGCTGAGGATGGACATGAGACAAGACCTGCGTCTTGGCGAATGCCTGACGAAGAGGTGTGGCCTCTGGCCACACCCCGGCCTGGAAGGCTGAGCGCCATGCACCACACCGGACCGGTCTACCGCTTCCAGCCCTACAACGTCGGCCGCTGGGTCGTCTGGGGCGGCTACGCCCTGATCATGATCGTCGCGCCCCTGCTGTGGAAGAGCAGCCTGTCGCTGACGATGCTGTCGCAGATCGGCATCTCGATCATCGCCTGCCTGGCCTTCAACATGCTGCTGGGGCAGGGCGGCATGCTCAGCTTCGGTCATGCGGTGTATTCGGGCCTGGGCTCGTTCTTCGCCATCCACGCCCTGAACATGGCCAGCAAGGGCCAGATCACGCTGCCGGTGAGCCTGGTGCCGCTGGTGGCCGGCGGCTTCGGTGCGCTGTTTGCGGTGCTGCTCGGCTTCGTCACGACAAAGAAGGCCGGCACGCCGTTTGCGATGATCACGCTCGGCGTCGGTGAACTGGTGGCTGCGATGGCGCTGATGTTCCCGGGCTTCTTCGGCGGCGAGGGCGGCATCAATGGCAACCGCGTGCAGGGCCAGGGCTTCATGGGCATCACCTTCGGACCGCAGGTGGAGCTGTACTACCTGATCGCGCTCTACACCTTCGTCTGCACGGCGCTGATGTTCGCCTTCACGCGCACGCCGCTGGGGCGCATGCTCAACGCCGTGCGCGACAACCCCGAGCGCGTCGAGTTCATCGGCTACAACACCCAGTACGTGCGTTACTTCGCCTTCATCGCCAGCGGCTTCTTCATGGGCATCGCGGGCGGCCTGGCGGCGCTGAACTTCGAGATCGTGACTGCCGAGGTCGTGGGTGCGCAGCGTTCGGGCGCCTACCTGCTGTTCACCTTCCTGGGCGGCGCGGTGTTCTTCTTCGGGCCCATCATCGGCGCCGTGCTGCTGGTGCTGTCGCTGCTGCTGCTGAGCGAACTCACGCAGGCCTGGCTGCTGTACCTCGGGCTCGTGTTCACCTTCATGGTCATGTTCGCGCCCGGTGGCATCAGCAGCCTGATCATGATGAACCTGCGCGTGGCGGCCTTCGGCAAGCTGCGGCCGCTGCTGGCGTCGTACCTGGCGCTGGCCGGCACCGCAGCCACGGTGCTGCTGGGCGCGGCGGTGATGATCGAGATGGTCTACCACCTGCAGCTCAACGAGGCGCTGGGGCCGAACATGAAATTCATGGGCGCCACGATCAACGCCAAGGGCTTCGACAGCTGGTTCGGCGCCTGCTTCGTGCTGGTCGTGGGCGTGGTGATGTTCGAGTTGTCGCGGCGGCAGTTCGTGCGCGAGTGGGGGCACACGCAGGAAGAGATCGAAAAGGAAATCAAGCGCCGCGAGGCCGCTGTATGACGGGCCCCCAAGACGCTCCGCGTCGGCCCCCCGAGGGGGCGCATTCCGGCCAGGGAGACCGCGCCCGGAATGGCCCTGAATTCGCGCTCGAACTGCGCGACGTGCGCAAGAGCTTCGGCAAGACCGAGATCATCCGCGGCGCCAACCTGCAGGTGCGGCCCGGTGAACGCATTGCCGTGATCGGCCCCAACGGCGCCGGCAAGAGCACGCTGTTCAACCTCATCAGCGGCCGCTTCGGCAGCACCTCGGGCGACATCCTGCTGCACGGGCACAAGCTCGACGGCCTGAAGCCGTACGAGATCAACCGCAAGGGGCTGGCGCGCAGCTTCCAGGTCAGCAACCTCTTCACGCGCCTGTCGGTGTTCGAGAACCTGCGCTGCGCGGTGCTGTGGAGCCTGGGCTACAAGTACTCGTTCTGGCGCTTCCTGGCCGACGCGCGCGACGCCAACAACCGCGCCGAAGAGGTGCTGGACATGATCAAGCTGCACAAGCGGCGCGACGTGCTGGCGATGAACCTGACCTACGCCGAGCAGCGGGCGCTGGAGATCGGCATCACCATCGCTGGCGGCGCCAGCGTGATCCTGCTCGACGAACCCACCGCGGGCATGAGCCGCAGCGAGACGGCGCGTTTCGTCAACCTGATCCGCGACATCACGGTGGGCAAGACGCTGCTGACGGTGGAGCACGACATGGGCGTCGTCTTCGGCCTCGCCGACAAGATCGCGGTGCTGGTCTACGGCGAGGTCATCGCCTTCGACACGCCCGAGAAGGTGCGCGCCAACGAGCGCGTCAAGGAAGCCTATCTCGGCTCGGTGCTGGCCGATGCCCAGGCGGCCGGGGCGGGCCACTGACATGCTGCAACTCAAGGACCTGCACGCCTTCTACGGCAAGAGCCATGTGCTGCACGGCGTGCACTTCGACGTGCGCGACGGCGAGATCGTGGCCCTGCTGGGGCGCAACGGCTCGGGCCGCAGCACCACGGTCAAGGCCATCATGGGCCTCGTCGACTGCACCGGCACCGTGCAGTTCAAGGGCCGCGAACTGATGGGCCACAAGGCCTTCGAGATCGCCCACGCCGGCATCGGCTACGTGCCCGAGAACCGCGACATCTTCCCCACGCTGACCGTGCACCAGAACCTGCTGCTGGGCCAGAAGCGCGGTGTGAAGACCCCGCGCTGGGGCTTCGACGACATGTACAAGATGTTCCCGCGCCTGAAGGAGCGGCAGCACAACGAGGCCGGCGTGCTGTCGGGCGGCGAGCAGCAGATGCTCACGCTGTGCCGCACGCTGATGGGCGACCCCGAGCTGATCATGATCGACGAGCCCACCGAAGGCCTGGCGCCGAAGATCGTCGAGCAGGTGGCCGAGTACCTGCGCGAGCTCAAGCGGCGCGGCATCAGCGTGCTGCTGGTCGAGCAGAAGCTGGCCATCGCGCTGGAAGTCGCCGACCGCTGCCTGATCATGGGCCACGGCCAGATCGTCTTCGACGGCACGCCGGCAGAGCTGCGCGCCAACAGCTACGTGCGCAAGGAGTGGCTGGAGGTGTAGCCTCCGCCCTCGCGTTGTCCGGCCGGCTTGTGTCACGCCAGGGACATTCGCCGGCCTTTTTTGCCGCCTAGAATCGAACGACCGTTCTATTTTCACCAGCCTCCGAGGAGACGCCATGGGCGCCAAGTACGAAGTCCGCGGCAGCGTTGCCGTCATCACGCTGGACAACCCCCCCGTCAATGGCCTCGGCTACGACACGCGCACCGGCGTGGCCTCGGGTGTGGATCAGGCGGTGGCCGACAAGGCCGTCGTCGCCATCGTGCTCACCGGCGGCGGCAAGGCCTTCTCGGGCGGTGCCGACATCAAGGAGTTCGGCAGCCCCAAGGCGAGCGCCGAGCCCAACCTGCTGTCGCTGATCAAGCTGCTGGAAGACTGCAGCAAGCCGGTGGTGGCCGCCATCAACGGCGTGTGCATGGGCGGCGGGCTGGAGCTCAGCCTGGGCTGCCACTACCGGCTGGCCGCGCCGGGCGTCGACGTGGCGCTGCCTGAAGTGAAGATCGGCCTCGTCCCCGGCGCCGGCGGCACGCAGCGGCTGCCGCGCGTGCTGGGCGTGGAGACTGCGCTGAACATGATCGTCAGCGGCGAGCCCGTCAAGAGCGAGCTGCTGGCAACGCTGCCGGGCCAGAAACTCTTCGACCAGATCGTTGCCGAAGACCTGGTGGGTGCAGCGTGCACCTTCGCCGCCGCCAAGGCCGCCGAGCACAAGGCCGCCGGCACACCGCTGCCGCGCGTGCGCGACCTGAAGGCGCGCCACGACAACGCCGACGCCTACTTCGCCTTCGCGCGCAACATGGTCGGCGGCATGGCCAAGAACTTCCCGGCGCCGCTGAAGTGCGTGGACGCGGTGGAAGCCAGCGTCCGCTTTTCAAAGAATGGCAGCTTCGACGCCGGCATGGCCACCGAGCGCGAACTCTTCATCGCCCTGATGATGACGCCCGAGTGCAAGGCGCTGCGCCACGCCTTCTTCGGCGAGCGCGCTGCCAGCAAGATTCCCGACGTGCCCGAGGACACGCCGCAGCGCAAGATCAACAAGGTCGCGGTCATCGGCGCCGGCACGATGGGCGGCGGCATCAGCATGAACTTCCTCAACGCCGGCATCCCCGTCACGATGCTGGAGATGAAGCAGGACGCGCTGGACCGCGGCGTGGCCACGATCCGCAAGAACTACGAGTCGCAGCTGAAGAAGGGCAAGCTGACGCTCGACAAGCTGAATGCGCGCATGGCGCTGTTGAGCACGACGCTGAACTACAGCGACATCGCCGACGCCGACATGGTCATCGAAGCGGTGTTCGAGGAGATGGGCGTCAAGGAAAGGGTCTTCAAGCAGCTCGACGAGGTCATGAAGCCCGGCGCCATCCTGGCCAGCAACACGAGCACGCTCGACGTCAACAGAATAGCGTCCTTCACCAAGCGGCCGCAGGACGTGGTCGGCACGCACTTCTTCAGCCCCGCCAACGTGATGAAGCTGCTGGAAGTGGTGCGCGGCGAGAAGACCGCCAAGGACGTGCTGGCCACCGTGATGGCGGTGGGCAAGAAGATCCGCAAGACCAGTGTCGTGTCCGGCGTCTGCGACGGCTTCATCGGCAACCGCATGATCGAGCAGTACAGCCGCCAGGCCGGCTTCCTGCTGGAAGAAGGCTGCACGCCGGTGCAGGTGGACAAGGCGGTGGAGAAGTTCGGCTTCGCGATGGGCCCGTTCCGCATGGGTGACCTGGCCGGCAACGACATCGGCTGGGCGATCCGCAAGCGGCGCTATCAAGAGAAGCCGGGCATGCGCTACAGCAAGACCGCCGACCTGCTGTGCGAACTGGGCCGCTACGGCCAGAAGACCGGCGCCGGCTGGTACGACTACCAGGCCGGCAAGCGCGATGCGATTCCGTCCAAGCTGGTCGAGGACATGATCGCCAAGCACCGCACCGAGCTCGGCATCACGCCGCGAAAGATCGGTGACGAGGAAATCGTGCACCGGCTCGTCTACGCGCTCGTCAACGAAGCGGCCAAGATCCTGGAAGAGGGGATAGCGAGCAAAGCAAGTGACATCGACATGGTCTACCTCACCGGCTACGGCTTCCCGCTGCACCGCGGCGGGCCGATGTGCTACGCCGACAGCCAGGGTCTCTTCAACGTCGTGCAGACGATGAAGAAGTTCGCCGCCAATCCGCTCGACGATGCCAGCTTCTGGCAGCCGGCGCCGCTGCTGGCGCGGCTGGCAGCCGTTGGCAAGAGCTTTACCTGAACCGGTTGAAGGAACACACACCATGACCAACGCCGTCATCGTCTCCACCGCCCGCACCCCGCTTTGCAAGAGCTGGAAGGGCGCCTTCAACATGACGCACGGCGCCACGCTCGGCGGCCACGTGATCCGCAACGCCGTCGAGCGCGCCGGCATCGACGGCGCCGAGGTCGACGACGTGATCATGGGTTGCGCGACGCCCGAGGGCGCCACCGGCGGCAACATCGCGCGCCAGGCGCTGCTGCGCGCCGGGCTGCCGGTCACCACCAGCGGCGTCACCGTCAACCGCTTCTGCAGCAGCGGGCTGCAGACCATCGCGCTGGCGGCGCAGCGCATCATCGCCGGCGAAGGCGACATCTACATCGGCGGCGGCGTCTAGAGCATCAGCTGCGTGCAGAACGAAGCCAACCGGCACATGATCGCCGACCCCTGGCTGCAGAAGAACAAGCCCGAGATCTACTGGAACATGCTGCAGACCGCCGAGCAGGTGGCCAAGCGCTACAACATCGGCCGCGAGCGCATGGACCACTACGGCGCCGGCAGCCAGCAGCGGGCCGCCGCGGCGCTGGAGAAGGGCCTGTTCAAGGACGAGATCGCGCCCATCACCGTGACGGCCGGCGTCGCCGACCCCGTGATGGGCCTGCGCAGCAAGGAAGTGACGGTCGCCAACGACGAAGGCATCCGCGCCGGCACCACTTTTGAGGGCATCTGCAACCTGCGCTCGGCGCTGCCCGGCGGCCTCATCAGCGCTGGCAACGCCAGCCAGTTCAGCGACGGCGCCGGTGCCTGCGTGGTCATGAACGAGACGGTCGCCGAGCGCAAGGGCTTGAAGCCCCTGGGCCGCTTCCTGGGCTTCGCGGTGGCCGGCTGCGAGCCCGACGAGATGGGCATCGGCCCGGTCTTCGCGGTGCCCAAGGTGCTCAAGCGCCTGGGGCTGACGGTGGCCGACATCGACCTGTGGGAACTCAACGAGGCTTTCGCGGTGCAGGTGCTGTACTGCGCCGACACGCTGGGCATCCCGATGGACCGCCTGAACGTCAACGGCGGCGCCATCGCCGTCGGCCATCCGTACGGCGTCAGCGGCCAGCGCCTGACCGGCCACGCGCTGATCGAAGGCAAGCGCCGCGGCGCCAAGCGCGTGGTGGTGACGATGTGCATCGGCGGCGGCATGGGTGCAGCCGGCGTCTTCGAAGTGCTCTGAGCGGGCCGCCCGTGCAAGCCTTGCGCACGCCCGACGACCGCTTCGCCGGTCTGCCGGGCTTCGGCTTCGCTCCGCACTACACCGAGTACGCCGGCCTGCGCGTGCACCACGTCGACGAGGGGCCGGCCGACGCCGCCGTCACGGCGCTGTGCTTGCACGGCAACCCGAGCTGGAGCTACCTCTACCGCCACATGATCCCGGTCTTCACCGCCGCCGGGCTGCGCGTGGTGGCGCCGGACTTGCCGGGCTTCGGCCGCTCCGACAAGCCGGTGGCCGAGTCCGGCCACAGCTTCGACCTGCACCGCGGCATGCTGCTGGACTTCGTGCAGCGGCTCGACCTGAAGAACATCCTGCTCGTGTGCCAGGACTGGGGCGGCATCTTCGGGCTGACCTTGCCGATGGACCTGCCGGGCCGCTTCACGCGGTTGCTGGTCATGAACACCGGCCTCGGCACGGGGCAGCTGACCGAGGGCTTCCGCCAGTGGCGCGCCTACTCCAACAGCCAGCCCGATCTGGCCGTGGGCAAGCTCATCCAGCGCGGCAAGCGCGACATGAGTGCGGCCGAGGTGGCAGCGTACGACGCGCCGTTCCCCGACGCCAGCTACAAGGCCGCTTTGCGCGCCTTCCCGAACCTCGTGCCCGACGGCGACGATGCGCCCGGCGCCGCGCTGAGCCGCCGCGCGCTGGCGTTCTGGCGCGACGACTGGGCGGGCGACAGCTTCATGGCCATCGGCATGCAGGACCCGGTGCTCGGCGCGCCGGCGATGCAGTCGCTGCACAAGGTCATCCGCAACTGCCCGCCGCCGCTGGAAGTGGCCGAGGGCGGGCACTTCGTGCAGGAGTGGGGCGCGCCGATCGCGCGCGCAGCGCTGCAGCAGTTCAGGCTCGGCTGAACATGGAACTGGCCGAACTGCGCGCCTTCTTCGACCGTTCTCCCTTTATGGTCGATCTGGGTGTGGCGCCGGTGGCGGTGGGCGAGGGCACGGTCAGCACGGAACTGACCATTGCCACGCGCCACTTGCAGCACACGGGCCAGGTGCACGCCGGCGTGATGGCGACGATGGCCGACCACAGCATGGGCTCGGCGGCGCAGACGCTCGCGCCGGCCGGCTGCTGGGCCATCACCGCCGAACTCAAGACCAGCCAGCTGCGGCCCGGCAAGGGTGATCGGCTGGTGTGCGAGGCCGTCGTCATCAAGGCCGGGCGCACGCTGAGCTTCACCGAAGCCCAGGTCTTTGCCGAGAGCCAGGGCAGGCGCACGCTGGTCATGAAAGCCTCAGCCACGATGGCCCTGGTGCCGCACAAGGACTGAACACCATGCGCGCCACGCTCGATTTCCTGCTCCACGACTGGCTCGGCGTGACGACACTGCTGTCGCGGCCCCGTTTCAGCGACCACTCCACCGAAACCTTTGCCTCGGTGCTCGACACCTGCGAGCGCATCGCGCGCGAGAAGTTCGCGCCCTTCAACCGCCTCAGCGACACGCAGGAACCCCACTTCGACGGTGACAAGGTGCACCTGCCGAAGGAGACCCACGCCGCAATGGCGGCCTACGTCGAGTCGGGCATGCTGGCCGCGGCGCAGGACTACGACATCGGCGGCATGCAGCTGCCCTGCGTCATCGAGATGGCGGCCAACGCCTTCTTCAGCAAGGCCAGCGTCGCGATGGGCGGCTACGCCATGCTCACCAGCGGCAACGCCAACCTGCTGATGGCGCACGGCTCGCCGCTGCAGCGCGAGGTCTTCGCCAAGAACGAATTTGCAGGCCGCTGGTTCGGCACCATGTGCCTGAGCGAGCCGCAGGCCGGGTCTTCGCTGTCCGACGTCGCCACGCGCGCCGTGCCCGATGGCGCCGGCTTCGACGCCGACCCGCTCGGCCCGCGCTACCGCCTGCGCGGCAACAAGATGTGGATCAGCGCCGGCGAGCACGAGCTCACCGAGAACATCGTGCACCTGGTGCTGGCCAAGATCCCGGGCCCCGACGGCAAGCTGCTCGCCGGCACGCGCGGCATCTCGCTGTTCATCGTGCCCAAGCAGATGGTCGACGCGCAGGGCCGGCTGACCGGTGAGCGCAACGACGTCGCGCTGGCCGGCCTCAACCACAAGCTCGGGTACCGCGGCACCACCAACACGCTGCTGAATTTCGGCGAAGGCAAGTTCCCGCTGCGCGCTGCATCAGGCGGCGGCCTTGACGGCCGGGGAGCGGGCGCCATCGGCTACCTCGTCGGCCGGCCCGGCGAAGGCCTGCGCTGCATGTTCCACATGATGAACGAGGCGCGCATCGGCGTCGGCCTGGGCGCGGTGATGCTGGGCTACGCCGGCTACGAGGCGAGCCTGGACTACGCGCGCCAGCGACCCCAGGGCCGACCGATACAAGCAAAGGCCCCTGCGGGCTCCGTGACCGGCAACGGCAAGGACGCCACGCAGCCGCAGGTGCCGCTGATCCAGCACGCCGACATCTTGCGCATGCTGCTGGCGCAGAAGGCCTACTGCGAAGGCGGCCTGGCGCTGGAGCTGTACTGCGCGCGGCTGGTCGACGAACTGCACACCGGTGAGCCGGCCGCGGCGCAGGAAGCCGGCACGCTGCTGGAAGTGCTGACGCCGATTGCCAAGAGCTGGCCCAGCGAGTGGTGCCTGGAGGCCAACTCGCTGGCCATCCAGGTCCACGGCGGCTACGGCTACACGCGCGACTTCGCGGTCGAGCAGCATTGGCGCGACAACCGCCTGAACATGATCCACGAAGGCACGCACGGCATCCAGGGCCTGGACCTGCTGGGCCGCAAGGTGGTGATGAACGGCGGCGCAGGGCTGACGCTGGTGGCCGCGCGCGTGAGCGCCACGATCGAGCGCGCGGGTCAGGAGCAAGGCCTGGCCGAAGCGGCGAATCAACTCGCGGCCGCCTTGCAGCGGCTGGGCGCGGCGACGAAGTCGGCCTGGGCCACCGGCGTGCCCGAAGAAGCGCTGGCCAACGCGACGCCGTACCTGCAGGCCTTTGGCCACGTCGTGCTGGCCTGGCTGTGGCTGGACGTGGCGATGGCGGCGCAGCGCGGTGGCAGCAGCCTGCGCGAGGGCAAACTCGCGGCCATGCACTATTTCTTCGCTTACGAACTGCCCAAGATCGACGCCTGGCTCGCCGTCGTCGCCAGCCGCGAAGCAGTGTGCCGCACGATGCAGGACGCGTGGTTCTGATGGCGCGCGCAGCCGCTCTCGAGACCTGGACCTGGGTGCTCATCTACGGCGGGCTGCTCCTGCTGTGCCTGGGCCTGTTCCTGCTGCGCAACGCGCCGGGCCCGGCCTGGACGCTGGTGGTGGTCGGCCCGGTGCTGGTCGCGGCCGGTGTCGTGCTGATCTTCGTTCGTGCCCGGCTGCCCGAAACCCCTTCGCAGAACATGCCCCCGCGCAAGGAATGAGATGCCCATTGTCGACACCTTACGCCGCGCCTTGATGGTCACGGTTGCAACCCTGGCCGCCGCCTGCGCCCAGACACCTGCCGCAGAACAGCTGCCGCCGGTGGTCTTCGTGCACGGCAACGGCGACACCGCCGGGCTGTGGATCACGACGTTGTGGCGCTTCGAGTCCAACGGCTGGCCGCGCGAGCGGCTGCACGCCATCCACCTGCCGTACCCGCTGGCGCGCGACAGCGATGACCGGCCGCAGGCGGGACGCACGTCGACCGCCGAGCACCGCGCCTACCTGGCCGCCGAGGTCGAGAAGGTGTTGGCAGCCACCGGCGCGCGGCAGGTCGTGCTGTTCGCCAATTCGCGCGGCGGCAACGCCATCCGCAGCTACGTGCTCAACGGCGGCGCGGCGAAGGTCTCGCACGCCATCCTGGGCGGCACGCCCAACCACGGCGTGCGCAACGACCCGGCCGTCAACCCCGGCAACGAGTTCAACGGCGCCGGTCCTTTCCTGCGCTCGCTCAACAACCAGGGTGCGCCCGGTGTCGAGATCACGCCGGGGCCGAAGTGGATGACGATCCGCTCCGACAACAACGACAAGTTCGCGCAGCCCGAAGGCACCTGGCTCGGCACGCCGGGCAAGCCCACCGGCGTGACCTTCGACGGTCCCGAACTGCGTGGTGCGAAGAACGTCGTGCTGCCGGGCATCGACCACCGCGAAACCTCGTTCAGCCCGCAGGCCTTCGCCGCCGCCTTCGAGTTCATCACCGGCCGCGCACCCGCCACCACCGGCTTCACGCCCGAGGTGCAGGTCGTGCTCGACGGCCAGCTCAGCGGCCAGGGCATCGGCAACGACGCGAGCACAGGCAGCTTCGTCAACAACCTGCCGCTGGCCGGCGCCACGGTGGAGGTCTACGCCACCGACGCCGCCACCGGCGCGCGGCGCGGCGACGCCGCGTGGCGCAAGACCGTCGGCGCCGACGGCCGCTGGGGCCCCTTCAAGGCCGACGGCGGCACGGCCTACGAATTCGTCATCAGCGCACCGGGCTACGCCGTCACGCACATCTACCGCCAGCCCTTGCCGCGCTCGTCGTCGATCGTCAACCTGCGCGCCGAGCGGCTGCTCGAAGCCGACAAGACGGCCGGTTCGGTGCTGACTTTCACGCGGCCACGCGGCTACTTCGGCCTGCCGCGCGACCAGGTGGTGTTCGACGGCCAGGACCCGGCGCCGGGCATCCCGCGCGGTGTCGCCGGCCTGTCGGTGTCCAAGATCAAACTGCCGCCGGGCCCGCAGCGCGCCGTGGTGGCCAGCTTCAACGGCCAGCGCATGGTGGCCCGCAACTGGCCGGCTGCCGACAACCACGTCGTGTTGCTCGAACTTCACTAACGTCTGACATCAGGAGACCGCCATGGGCACCCCGATCAGCAAACTCTTCGACCTGAGCGGCCAGGTCGCCCTCGTCACCGGCGGCTCGCGCGGCCTGGGCCTGCAGATGGCCGAGGCGCTGGGCGAGGCCGGCGCCAAGATCATGCTCACCAGCCGCAAGGCCGCCGACCTCGAGGAAGCGGCGGCCGACCTGGCGGCCAAGGGCATCGACGCGCGCTGGATCGCCGCCGACGCCAGCAAGCCCGAGGACGTCAAGCGCGTCGTGGCCGATACCATGCAGCGCCTGGGCCGCATCGACATCCTCATCAACAACGCCGGCGCCACCTGGGGCGCACCGGCCGAGGACTATCCCATCGAGGCCTGGGACAAGGTCATGAACCTCAACATCCGCAGCCTGTTCCTGTTTGCGCAGGCGGTCGGCAAGGCCTGGATGATCCCCAACAAGGGCGGCCGCATCGTCAACCTGGCCAGCATCGCCGGCCTGTCGGGCAGCCTGGACGTGCAGTTCATCGCCTACGGCACAAGCAAGGGCGCGGCGGTCAACTTCACGCGCACGCTGGCCGGCGAGTGGGGCAAGTACGGCATCACCGTCAATGCCATCGCGCCGGGTTTCTTCCCGAGCAAGATGACCAAGGGCGTGCTCGAACATTTCGGCGCCGAGAAGCTGGCCAGCGGTGCGCCGCTCAAGCGCCTGGGCGACGACGACGACCTGAAAGGTGCCGTGCTGCTGTTCGCCAGCGCCGCCGGCAAGCACATCACGGGGCAGATCCTGGCCGTCGACGGCGGCGTCAGCGCGGTGCACGGCGGAGGCTGATCGAGCGATGAGCGCGCAAAAGATCAAGTTCCCGCTGCGCATCCCCTTCGTCGAAGAACTCGGCCTCGAACTGTGGGGCTTCGGTGACGGCAAGGCCGAGCTGCGCGTCGACCTCGCCGAGGCGCACCTCAACAGCTGGGAGGTGGCGCACGGCGGCGTGCTGATGACGATGCTGGACGTGGCGATGGCCCACGCCGCACGCAGCGGCGCCGGCCACGACCTGGCGTCCGGCCCCGGCGTGGCCACGATCGAGATGAAGACCAGCTTCATGCGCCCCGGCGAAGGCCAGCTGCGTGCGCTGGGCCATCTGCTGCACAAGACGACGACGATGGCCTTCACCGAAGGCAGCGTCTTCAACGAAGCCGGGCAGATCTGCGCCCACGCCACCGGCACCTTCAAGTACATCCGTGCGCTGCCCACCACGGGTCGCCACGCCAAACAACTGCAGCGTTACGCCCCCGACCAGGAGACCCCATGAAGAACCAGCGCATCGTGCTCGCCGCACGCCCCACCGGCGAGGCCGGCAGCGAGCACTTCCGCCTCGAGACGGTCGACACGCCGGCGCTGGCCGAGGGCCACGTGCTCGTGCGCGTGCACTACCTGAGCCTGGACCCGTACATGCGCATGCGCATGAACGACGCCAAGAGCTACGCCGCGCCGGTGGGCATCGGCGAGGTGATGGTCGGCGGCACGGTGGGCGAGGTGCTCGAGTCGCGCCATGAAGGGTTTGCCGTGGGCGACAAGGTCGTGTGCATGGGCGGCTGGCAGGAAGTGGCGATGCTGGACGCGCGCACGCCCGGCATGGTGCGCAAGGTCGACGCCACGCACATCCCCTTGTCGGCCTTTCTGGGCGCCGTGGGCATGCCCGGCGTCACCGCCTGGGTGGGCCTGAACCACATCATCGAGGCCAAGCCCGGCGAGACCATCGTCGTCAGCGCCGCCAGCGGCGCCGTGGGCAGCGTCGTCGGTCAGCTGGCCAAGGCCAAGGGCTGCCGCGCGGTCGGCCTGGCCGGCGGCGCCGACAAGTGCGCCTACGTCGTCGACGAGCTCGGCTTCGACGCCTGCATCGACTACAAGCGCTACCCGGACTTCAAGTCGCTGGCCGCGGCGCTGGACCAGGCGGCGCCCCAGGGTGTCGACGGCAACTTCGAGAACGTCGGCGGCCTGATCCTGGACGTCGTGCTGTCGCGCATGAACGCCTTCGGGCGCGTCGCGCTGTGCGGCATGATTTCCGGCTACGACGGGCAGTCGCTGGCGATCCACAACGCGCGGCTGCTGCTGACGCAGCGCCTGAAGCTGCAGGGCTTCATCGTCAGCGAGCACATGTCGCTGTGGCCGGCGGCGCTGAAGGAGCTGGGTGCTGGCGTGGCCGGCGGCAAGATCAAGTTTCGCGAGAGCGTGGCCGTCGGCATCGCCGCCGCGCCAGAAGCCTTCCTCGGCCTGCTCAAGGGCAAGAACTTCGGCAAGCAACTGGTCAAGCTCACTTGAACTGGACCTGGCAGCGCTTTTCCGAACTGGGCGTCGACAACCTCTACGACGCCCTGGCGCTGCGCTGCCGTGTCTTCATTCTCGAGCAGGGCCCGTACCTCGATCCCGACGGCCTGGACCGCCAGTCCTGGCACCTGCTGGGCCGCGACGACGCCGGCACCTTGCAGGCCTACCTTCGCGTCGTCGACCCGGGCCTGAAGTACGAAGAGCCGTCGATCGGCCGCGTCATCACGGCGCCCGAAGTGCGTGGCACCGGCCTCGGCCGGCGGCTGTTTGCCGAAGGCGTGGCGCGCTGCGAAGCGGCCTGGCCGGGGCAGGGCATCCGCATCAGCGCGCAAGCGCATCTCGAGCGCTTGTACGGCACTT
>JAYUPN010000284.1:0-7847 GCA_043760065.1 Rubrivivax sp. | reverse complement strand
AAGGCAAGGTCGTCGAGCGCATCCTGCACAACATGAGTCTGCTGCTCGAGCGCAGCTTCGCCAGCGTGCAGGAGCTCAACCGCTACCGCAAGGAAGTGACGGCCGCGCTGGCGGCCAGCCGCCCGCCGGCGTCGCCGACGGCGGCCTGAACCCCGCGCGCGCAAACCCCCCGCTATGCAGTCCGGGGCGCGGCGGCGAGCGCCGCGCCTCTTCAGCCCTTGGCCGCTTCCACGTCGCGCTTGCGGTCGGCGTTGACGCGCTGCACCGACGCGCGTTCGCCCAGCAGCTTGAGGTGGGCCTT
Source organism: Rubrivivax sp. (assembly GCA_043760065.1). GTDB lineage: Bacteria > Pseudomonadota > Gammaproteobacteria > Burkholderiales > Burkholderiaceae_C > Rubrivivax. The sequence continues at coordinate 7,546 of JAYUPN010000284.1, read as the reverse complement.
CCAGTCGATGCCGCCGGCCGCGATCAGGTCCTCGCCCAGCACCGCCTTGGTCGCCTGCGCCACCGCCGGCAGGCACGCAAAGGCCGAGACGTCGGCCAGCGTGAAGCTGTCGCCGGCGGCGTAGGGCGTGAACCTGGCCAGACGCCGGAGCGCCGCGACGTTGCGCGTGAGCTGCTTGCGCACGCGCTGCTGCGTCGACTCGCTGGCGCTGCCGCCGAAGAAGGCCTGCCCGTAGAGGTCGCGGCCGACGAGCTCGATGTACAGCTCCATGAAGGTGCACAGCTCACGCACCTTGGCGGCGGCCAGCGGGTCGGCCGGCACCAGCGCCGGCGCGGGGTAGCGCGCTTCGAGGTAGTCGGCAATGACCTGGCTCTCGCACAGCGTCTGGCCGTCGATGCGCACGAAGGGGATCTTGGCCAGCGGCGAGGCCCCGAGCACCGCCTCGTCGGTGGAGCCGGTGCGCACCAGCTCTTCGGTGAAAGGCACGCCCTTCTCCAGCAGCACCAGCTTGACCTTGTTGTAGTAGTTCGACAGGCTCATGCCGCACAAGGTGATCATCGAAGTCTCCGTGGGGTTGGACGAAGGCCGCAGTCTAGGCCGGCGCGCGGCGTCGCCCTGTCGCCAGGTTGACGAGCACCAGGCCCACGCACACGGCGGCCAGCGCCACCGCCAGTCGCAGCGTCAGCGGCTCGCCCAGCAGCAGCACGCCAGCCAGCAGGCCGAAGATCGGCGTCAGCAGTGTGAAGGCCGAGACCTTGGTCGCCGCGTAGTGGCGCACCAGCCAGAACCAGGCCAGGTAGCTGCCGAAGGTGACGACAGCGATCTGGAACAGCATCAGCGCCGCGACCAGCGGGCTCAGGCTGCGCGGCCAGACCTCGGCCGACAGCGCCGACGCCGCCAGCAGCGCCAGGCCCGAGACCACGAGCTGGTAGAGCAGTGTCTTCTCCGGCAGCGCCGACGCCAGACGCGTGCCGCGCACGAGCAGCGTCGTCGCGGCCCACAGCACCGCGCCGGCGATGCCCAGCAGATCGCCCAGCCATTGCAGCGGCCCGGCGGCCGGGCGCGAAAAGCCTTCGGCGAAGGCCCAGACGACGCCGCCGAAGGCCAGCACCAGGCCCGACACCTGCCGGGCCGTGAGCGCTTCGTGACGTGCGATCAGCGGCATGCCCAGCGCCACCACGAAAGGCGCCAGGTACAGGAACACCGACATGCGCGACGCGGTGGTGAACTGCAACCCGGTGAAGATGCAGCCGAACTCGACCGCGAAGATCACGCCGGCGAGCAGGCCCGCCGTGGCGGTGCCGTCGCTGCCGCCCATGCGAAGCCCGCGGGCGCGCGACCACAACAGCAGCAGCAGCGCGGCGCCGCCCGAGCGCAGGCCCGACTGCAGGAGCGGCGGCACCTCAAGCAGCGTCAGCTTGGCCGCGACCTGGCTGATGCCCCAGATCGCGCAGCAACTCAGCAGCACGACCACGGCCCGGGTGTCCAGGTGCGTCTTGCGTTCGATGTTCACGCGGCGCGCGTCCTCGACGGCAGCAGCGCCAGCGCGCCGCACAGCAGTCCGGCCAGCGCGCCGGTGGCGTGCGCGATGGGCGCGACGCTGATGTCCCACTCATCGCTGGTCTGCAGCGCCGGGCCCCAGGGTTGTTCGCTGGCCAGCTTGATCAGCAAGCCCAGGCTCACTGCGGCGCCGACGGCGCGCCGCGCACCGCGTGCGCGCAGCAGCAGCCACAGGCAGACGATGGCCACGCCGGCGTGCAGCACGCCCGACAGGCCGCCGTAATGCGCCAGGTCGGGCTTGCACAGCAGGGCGGCGTGGCTCAGCGGCCAGGCCGCCGCCCAGGCCAGGGCCTGCGCGCGCCCGACCTGCGCCGCCCAGCCGTAAGCGCCGACCACCGCCGCTGCCATCAGGTTGGCGCCCAGGTGCAGCGGGCTCCAGTGCACCCAGGCCGCGCTGACGGCGCGCCAGGGTTCGGCGGCGGCCCGCTCGGGCTGCCAGTCGAGCCCGGCCGACGGCAGCCACCACGCCAGCACGGCGCCCGCCATCAAGAGCGCGGTCACGGTCAGCCAGGCCCGGTCGCCGTGCGGCGCCGTTGCCTGCGTCAACCGAACACCGCCTGCCACAGTGCCAGCACCGCCTGCTGGTGCGGCTGCAGCAGCGCCGGATCGAACTGCGTCGGCTTTTCGTCCAGCCGCGCGTGGTGCTGGGCGCGGCGCAGTTCGCGGTAGGCGTCGGCGGCGCCCTGGCCCACGCCAGGGCCGAGCAGCCCGGCGGACTCGGCGCGCTGCAGCAGTGCGATGTTGCCGGCGTTGTCCAGCAGCGTGGGCTGTGTCGCGCCGTGCGCCAGCACCAGGTACTGGACCGCGAACTCGACGTCCATCATGCCGCCGGGGCTGTGCTTGACGTCGAACTTGTGCGCCGGCACCGGGCGCGCCTGGCGCACCTTCTCGCGCATGGCGCGGATCTCCTCGCGCAGCGCCGCGTGGTCGCGCGGCGCCGTCAGCACGGCGCGGCGCGTGGCCTCGAAGCGCGCTGCCACGGCCGGCGTGCCGGCGACGCAGCGCGCGCGCGTCAGCGCCTGGTGTTCCCAGGTCCACGCCGTGTTGCTGCCGCGTCCGACCTGGTAGCGGTGATAGGCCTCGACCGAGGTCACGAGCAGGCCCGAATTGCCGTTGGGCCGCAGCGCCGTGTCGATGTCGAAGAGCTCGCCGGCCGAGGTGCGCAGCGTCAGCCAGGTGATGAGCTTGCGCACGAAGGCGCCGTAGATCTCCTGCGCGCGCTGCTTGTCGTCGTCGCTGGTGTCGGCGCCTTCGTCGTAGAGAAAGACGACGTCGAGGTCGCTGCCGTAGCCGAGTTCCTTGCCGCCGAGCTTGCCGTAGGCGATGACGGCCAGGCCGGGCTCGCTCCGGTGCCGCTGCTTCAGCCGCGCCCAGGCCCAGCGGATGGTCAGCGCCAGCGTCGCGTCGGCCAGCGCGCTCAGGTCGTCGGCAACCTGCTCGACCGTCAGGCTGTCCTCGACGTCGCGCACCAGTGTTCTGAAGACCTCCGCGTGGTGCGCGTGGCGCAGCGTGTCGAGCAGCTTCTCCTCGTCGTCCTCGCCGCTGCGCTGCCACGCAGCGACGCGCGCGTCGAGTTCCAGCGTGTAGGCCGCGGCATCGAAGCGCTGGTGCAGCAGCCGCTCGTCGGCCAGTTCGTCGATGACGCCGGGGTGGCGCATCAGGTACTGCATCGGCCAGCGCGCCATGCCCAAGAGACGCAGCAGCCGGCGGTGCACCTCGGGCCGCTCGACCAGCAGCGCCAGGTAGTTCTCGCGCCGCAGCAGCGGCTCGACCCAGTCGACGAAGCGCAGCGCGCCGGCCTCGTTGCAGTGGCCGTCCTGCAGCGCCTGCCCGGCGCGCTGCATCAGCCGGCCGAGCCGGTTGCGGCTTTCGTCGCGCAGCGCCTGCACGCGCGGCTGTTGCACCCAGCTGCGCAGCCGTTCGGCCAGCGCCGGTGGCAGCCGTTCGAGCATCGCTTCGCTGTCCACCGGCTGCGCGGGCGCCACGCACCCCTTGCAGTTGCCACGGCTGCCGTCGGCGCCCTGGCCTTCGCTGAGCAGTGCGTCGAACTCGGCCGCCACGAGTTCACGCACCTCACCCAGGCGCTCGAGCAGCGCGCAGGCTTCGGCCTTGCAGGCCAGGCCCAGGCTCAGCGCGATCCAGCGCAGGTCTTCGTCGTTGCCGGGCAGCAGGTGCGTCTGCTGGTCGTCCAGGTACTGGATGCGGTGCTCCACCTGGCGCAGGAAGACGTAGCCGGCGGCCAGCCGGTCGGCGGTGTCGGCCTTCATCAGGCCGCGCCCGACCAGCCGCTGCAGGCCGCGCAGCGTGCTGCGGGTGCGGATCTCGGGGAACTGCCCGCCGCGCACGACGAGCATCAGCTGCACGATGAACTCGATCTCGCGGATGCCGCCGCGCGACAGCTTGACGTCGTTGGCGCGCTCGGGGCGGCCGGCGGCGCGGCGCTGCGCTTCCTCGCGGATCTTGTGGTGCAGCTGGCGCAGGCCCTCGAAGACGCCGTAGTCGAGGTAGCGGCGGTAGACGAAGGGCGTGACCAGCGATCGCAGCGCCAGCGCACGACCGCTGGTCACGGCCGCGCGCGGCGCGACGATGCGGCTCTTGAGCCAGGCAAAGCGCTCCCACTCGCGGCCCTGCACCTGCAGGTACTCTTCCAGCATCGCCAGGCTCACCACCGGCGGGCCCGAGTTGCCGTTGGGCCGCAGCGCCAGGTCGACGCGGAAGACGAAGCCGTCTTCGGTGTTGTCGCCGATCAGCGTGTACAGCCGCTTGGCCACGAACGAGAAGTACTCGTGAAAGCTGGTGGCGCGGCTGCCGGCTGCGCCGCCCCCGTCGCCGCCAGCTTGCGCGCCGGTGGTCTGGCCGTCGTCCTCGTAGACGTAGATCAGGTCGATGTCGGAAGAGACATTGAGCTCGCGCGCGCCGAGCTTGCCCATGCCGACGATCCAGAACTCGACGCGCTGCCCGGCGGCGTCCAGCGGCGGGCCGTGGCGGGCATCGGCTTCGAGCTGCGCCTGGGCGAGGGCGATCTCGAGTGTGGCTTCGGCCAGGTGCGTCATGCAGCCGGTGACGGCATCCAGGCTGGCGCCCTGTTCGACGTCCAGCGTCGCCAGCCGCTCCAGCACCAGCTGCCGCGCCACGCGCAGGGCGGCCGGCAGCTCGCGGCCCTGGCCGTGCAGTTGGCGCACCAGCGCCTCGATGCATTCGAGTCCGGGCACGCCCGGCGGCAGCAGCGGCAGCTCGGCGGCATAGCGGCGGCGGACGCGCTGCACGTAGCGGCTGTGCGCCGCGAGGGCGCCGAGTGCGCAAGCGATGGCGGGCGCGGTGGCCAGGGCGGGCTCGGTGGCGGCCATGCGGGTGGCGGGCGTCGCGGGTCTCAGGCGGCCACGCGCGGCAAGGCCGCGCTGGCGCGGCCATGAGTGAACAGCATCGGCAAACCCCTCGTCCTCATCATGGTGGGCTGCTTTCTCAGCGTCGGCCCACTGGGGCAGCCCTGTCGTGCGAGGGTAGTCGCGTTTGCATGGCCTACTGGGGCGGGGGGATATCGAAGCCGCGCGGTCGTACCATGGGGCATGAAGATCGCCGCCCTGCAGATGGTCTCTGCGCCCGACTGGCCCCGCAACCGCGACACCGCGATGCGGCTCATCGCCGAAGCCGCAGTCGCAGGTGCCGGCCTCGTGCTGCTGCCCGAGTACTTCTGCACCATGGGTCGGCGCGACACCGACAAGCTGGCGCTGGCCGAACCGCCGGGCCACGCCGGCCCGATCCAGGCCTTCCTGGCCGCCGCCGCGCGCGAGCACGGCCTGTGGCTGGTGGGCGGCACCTTGCCGGTGGCGACCGACAGCGACGGCCAGGTGCTCAACCGCTGCTGTGTCTTCGACCCCGAAGGCGCGCAGGTGGCGCACTACGACAAGGTCCATCTCTTCGCCTTCGACAACGGGCGCGAGAGCTACAACGAAGGGCGCACGCTGATCGCCGGCAGCGAGCCCGTGGCGCTGCAGGCCGGGCCGCTGCGCGTGGGGCTGTCGATCTGCTACGACCTGCGCTTCCCGGAGCTGTACCGCGCGCTGATGTCGCCGCCGTGCGATCTGCTGTGCGTGCCGGCCGCCTTCACCCACACCACGGGCCATGCGCACTGGGAGCTGCTGCTGCGCGCGCGGGCGGTCGAGAACCAGTGCTACGTGCTCGCCGCGGCGCAGGGCGGCACGCACCCCAACGGCCGCCGCACCTGGGGCCACAGCATGATCGTCGGGCCCTGGGGCGAGGTCATCGACGTGCTGCCCGAAGGTGAAGGTTTCGTCATCGCCGAGGTCGACCTCGAGCGCATCGTGCAGGTGCGCCAGCAACTGCCGGCGTTGCGCCACCGGCGGCTGTAGCCGCCGCTGAATGGCTGGAGGTGCTGCTGCCGCTGCGGCGCGGCGGCGCAGCGGCAGCACGCTTACCGGCTGCCGAACATCATGCGCCGCGCCAGCCAGCCCTTGAGCGGCGGCAGCGCCTGCAGCGCGGCCAGCCCCAGGCCGCGCGCGGTGGCGGCACCAGGCAGCTTCCAGGTGAAGCTGCGGGCCAGGAAGTCGGTGGCGGCGATCATCGTCCAGCGGTCGCTGGCGCGCGCCCACTCGGCGCGCTTCAACGCCGCGTCGATGTCCTCGGCCCAGCGCAGCACCGCCACCAGCTCGTGCGCGTCGCGCAGCCCCAGGTTCAGGCCCTGGCCGGCGACCGGGTGCAGCGTCTGCGCGGCGTTGCCGATGCGCACGGTGCGGCCGTCGACCAGCGTGCGTTCGGCGTTCAAGCCGAGCGCGAAGGACTTCAGCGGCGACAGGCCCTGCAGCTGGCCGGCGGCGGGCGGCAGCAGCGTGCGCAGCACGGCCAGGCGCTGCGCCTCGTCCAGGTCGCGCACCGGGTCGTCGTCGCTGGGCACGCACCAGACCAACGCGGCGCGGGCCTGGCCGTCGGCAGCGGCCGGCAGCGGCAGCAGCGCAGCCGGGCCGTGGCGCGTGAAGCGTTCGACAGCGCAGCCGCGCGACGCGTCTTGCAGCGTCACGGTGCCGACCCAGGCCGTCTGGTGGTAGTCGGCGACCAGCGCCTTGCGCGCCTGCTCGGCAAAGACGCCGCCCTCGGCGACCACCGCGAGGTCGAAACGTTCGGCGATGCCGGCGTCGACCTCGACGCCACCGTCGAGCGGCTTGAGGCTGGCCACCGGCGTGCCGAAGCGGCTGTGCAGGCGCTGCGGCTGCGCCGCCACCGCCGCTTCCCAGGCGCGCTGCAGCGGCGCCAGCAGCGTGCCGTAGGCCAGCACGGCGCCGAGCATCGGCACGCCGAGCTCGTGCGCCGACAGCCGCACCTCCGCCGGGCCGAAGGCGGTGTCCAGCGAAGGCGGCGCCTGCGAGACGTGGACCTGCAGGATCGGCTCCGCCGCCGCCGCCGGCCAGGCCTGCAGCTGCTGCAGGAACTGCACGCTGCCCAGCGACAGCGCCAGCGTGCGCGGGTCGGCCGAGACGTCGCGGTCGGCTGGACGCGCGTCGAACACCGTCACCTGCGCGTGCGGCAGCAGCCGCGCGGCGTGCAGCGCCAGCGCCAGCCCCACCGGCCCGGCGCCCACCACCGCGATCTGCCAAGCCGTCCTTGCCACCGATGTCCTTGTAGAGAGTGAAGCTTATTATTCCGCCGCGCCCCACCACGCGGGGCGTCGAGCAAGGAGCGTCAACATGGCCCTGATGGACTTCATCAAGAAACAGTTCATCGACATCCTGGAGTGGACCGAGTCCGGCGACGGCACGCTGGCCTGGCGCTACCCGATGGCCGGCAACGAGATCCAGTATGGCGGCAGCCTGACGGTGCGCGAGAGCCAGGTCGCGGTGTTCGTCAACGAAGGCAAGGTGGCCGACGTCTTCGGCCCCGGCATGCACAAGCTGACGACGCAGACGCTGCCGGTGCTGACCTACCTGAAGAACTGGGACAAGCTGTTCCAGAGCCCGTTCAAGAGCGACGTCTA
>JAYUPN010000283.1:0-7872 GCA_043760065.1 Rubrivivax sp. | reverse complement strand
CGTTTGATCAAACGCGCGGCCGCCAGCGTGTTGGCGCTGGTGATCTGGTTCAGCGCGCCGGCCTGGTCTTCGGCGCCCCACTTCGAACGGTGGCAACTTTCGTAGGCCTGGGCCCAGGCGCTGGTCGCGGACGCGGCCAGCACCGCAGTGACCACAGTGGCAAAACATCTCCTGGCATTCATGTTGATCGCTCCATTCTTGATTTGACGGGTGAACACTGGCCCGGTGGCGGCAACTGCACGCACCCGCCGCCGGGCCGACGGTGCAGGCGCGGGTTAAAAAGCGTTCAGCCGCCGCTGCTGCTGCTGCTGCCGCCGGCCTTGGGCACCGCCGCATTGGCACCGCGGTCGATCACGTATAGGCGGTTAAAAAGCGCAGCGCCATGGTGCACGTCAGACTGCGCAATCAGCACCGCTTGCTGGCTGCCTTGCAGCGCATGGATGACGTCGGCCAGGCGCTGCGCCAGCGCCGGCGCCACGCCCTCAAAAGGCTCGTCCAGCAGCAGCAAACGTGTGCCCACCACCAGCGCTCGCGCCAGCGCCACCAGCTTCTGCTGGCCGCCCGACAGCAGCAGCGCACGGCGGTCTTTCATCTCTTGCACCTCGGGCAACAAACGGTATGCCAGCGCCAAACGTTCGGCCTTGATGAGCCGCCCGCCGCTGACCCACAGCGGCAGCGAGATGTTCTCTTCCACCGTCAGCGCCGGCACGAGGCCGCGGTCCTCGGGCATGTAGCCGATGCCGAGCCGCGCGCGCGCGTGCCGCGGCAACGGCGTCAGCAGCTCGCCGGCAAAGCGCAGCTCGCCGGCGGCGGCAGACAGGTGGCCCATCACGGCGCGCATGAAACTCGTCTTGCCGGCGCCGTTGCGGCCGATCAGGCTGACCATCTCGCCTTCGTCGACGTGCAGCGAGACGTCGCGCAGCGCGGGCATGGCCTGGATGGAGGCTCCCAGGTGCTTGACTTCGAGCAGCCGGCTCACCGCGTACCCCCAGTCGCCGTGCCGGTCACGTAACGCTGCACGTCAGCGTCGGCCAGGACCTCGGCGGGTGTGCCGTCGGCGATGACGCGGCCGCTGTAGAAGGCGATCACGCGTTCGGAGAACTCGGCCACGATGTCCATGTCGTGCTCGATGAAGACGACGGTGGCCGCTTCGCCCACCAGCGCTTCCATGACGCGGCGCATGGCGGGGAACTTCTCGTCGGCGCTGACGCCCGAGGTCGGCTCGTCCAGCAGCAGCAGCTTGGGCTTGCGCGCCATCGCCAGCGCGATGTCGAGCACCTTGCGCACGCCGCCGGCGAGTTCGCTCACCGGACGATCGGCGTCGTCAGCCAGGCCGAAGCGCTGCAGCAGTTCTTGCGCGCGCTGGCGTGGCCGGGCCGCGTCGGCGTCGCGCCACAGCGAAGGCGCGGGGCCGGCAGCGGCCACCGCCACCAGCAGGTTCTGGTGCACGCTGAGCTCCAGGCACAGCTGCGGAATCTGGAACGAACGGCAAATGCCCAGGCGCGCGATCTGCCGGTGGTCGAGTTGCGTGATGTCCTGCCCCGCCAGCTCGATGCGGCCGCCGTCGGGCTTGAGGTAGCCGGTGACCATGTTGACGAAGGTCGTCTTGCCGGCGCCGTTGCTGCCGATGACCGACAGGCGCTGGCCCGCGGGCACGTCGATGTTCAGCGCGTCGGCTGCCACCACAGCGCCGAAGCGCTTGTTCAGGTCGCTGGCGCGCAGCAGCGGGGCGGTTGCAGTCACGGCCGCACGCCTTCTTCGGCCACCGGCGCCACCGCGTCCGGCTGCCGTGCCTTGCGCGCGCGGGTGGTCCACAGCGAACCGATGCCGTCGGGCCTGAACAGGATCACCAGCAGCAGGAAGGCGCCCAGCGCCAGTTGCCAGGTGTTGGGGAAGTACAGGTTGGAGAACGAGCGCACGATCTCCAGCAGCAGCGAGGCCACGAACACCGCCGCCACGCTGGTGTGGCCGGCGAGCACGGCGACGAAGACGAACTCGCCCGAGGTCGTCCAGTTGGAGAAGTTGGGCTCGACGTGGCCCAGCACCAGCGCGGTGATCGACCCGCCCAGGCCGCCGAGCAGGCTGCACAGCGTGAAGCTCAGCGCCAGCGAGGTACGCGCCGACGCGCCCAGGTACTCCACGCGCAGCGCATTGGCGCGCACGGCTTGCGCCACCAGCCCGGCGGCGGAGCGGTTGTAGACCGTGACGCCCCAGGCCGCGGCGCTGCCCAGCACCACGGTCAGCGTGTACAGCACGAAGTCGCTGCGCGCTGCCGGCAGCGCAGCGCCGAACAGCGTGGGCTTGGCCACCGTGATGCCGTCGCTGCCGCCCAGCGCCCCCGACTTGGACAGCAGGCCGAACAGCACCATCGACAGCGCCAGCGTCAGCATCGCAAAGAAGATGCCGCGGTAGCGCGCCAGCAGCGGCGCGATGAGGCCTGCCACGACGGCCGATGCCAGCGTGCCCAGCGCGATGCGCAGCAGCGCGTCGGTGAGGCCCAGGGCCTGCGGCGCGATCGCCGCCACGTAGGCGCCGATGGCGAAGAACATGCCCTGGCCGAAGCTGGCGCCGCCGCCGCGCATGAGCACGAAGATGCCCAGCACTGCAAGACCGTTGGAGGTGGCCATGGTGGCCAGGAACAGCAGCCACTTGGGCGCGAAGGCGCCCGCGGCGATCAGCAGCGCGGCCATGCAGACGGCCCAGGTCAAGGAACGGCGCATCAGATCAACCTGGCCTTCGTGCTCTGGAACAGCCCCTCGGGCTTGAAGATCAGCACCGCGGCCATCACCAGGTAGATGCTGAAGAGTTCGATCTGCGGCATCAGGTGCACCGACGCCGAACGCGCCAGCCCCACCACCAGCGCGCCGATGGCCGCGCCTTCGATGCTGCCCAGGCCGCCGATGATGATGACGGCGAAGCTGACGACGATGACGCTGACCGACAGCCCCGGCTGCACCGAGATCATCGGCGCCGTGAAGGCGCCGCCGATGGCGCCCAGGAAGACGCCGATCGTGAACGCGATGGCGTACACGCGCTGCACGTTGACGCCCATGCTGGCGCTCATCTCGGGGTTGTGGATCACCGCCAGCACGATCTTGCCGCCGCGCGTGCGGTTGAGGCCGAACCAGGTCACGACGCCGCAGACCACCGCCAGCACGACCAGCATCAGGTCATAACCCGCGACACGCATGCCGCCGGGCAGCAGCACGTTGCCGAAGAGCTTGTAGGGCCCGGACACGAAGTACGGGTTGACGCCCCAGATGAGCTTGGTGATGTCCTCGAGCATCAGGAAGAGCGCGTAGGTCACCAGCAGCAGCAGCACCTCGTCGCGGCCGTAGAAGCGCGACAGCAGCCCGCGCTCGAGCAGCGGCCCCACGACCACGGCCACGCCGGCGGCGGCAAAGAGCATTGCCACCAGCGCGAAACCCGGCGCCAGGCCGATGGAGACCGTCAGCGCCACCGCGCTGGCCGCTGCATAGGCGCCGAGTGCGTAGACGCTGCCGTGCGCGATGTTCAGGATCTTCAGCACCCCGAACACCAGCGTCAGCCCGAGCGAGACGATGAACAGCCACGACGCGTAGGTGACGGCGTCGACGAGGATGATCGCGGCCTGGTTCATCGCGCGCGCTCGGGTATCGGCCGCGGACGCCTCGGAAGCCCGTTGCGCGTCAATCGCAAACGGCGCCCGGCATGCCGGCCTTGATCCAGTCCAGGCTCTTCACGCCCGCCGGCGGGTTCACGCACTCGGCCTTGAAGGTCATGATGTCGGTGGCCACGACGCGCTTGGCTGCGGCGTCGTAGCGCGTGCGGCCGATGGCCGTGCCCTGGACGGCCTGCTGGCCACCGCCAAGCGCCATGCGGATGGTGCCGGCGGGCGAGTCCCAGCTCGAGCCGCGCAAGGCTTCGGCCATCTCTTCGGCGCTCGGCTTCTTGCCGCCGCTCTTGGCCATCGCACGCTCGACCGCGAGCTTGACGCCCAGGAACGACTGCGTGATGCGGTAACCCGCCTGCACCGGTTGCACGCCGTGCATCTTCTGGTACTCGGCCTGGAACCAGTCGTTGAGCGGGCTCTTCGCCGACAGGATGCCGTAGGCGCCGCGCGCGCCCAGCACGGTGCCGTTGGGCACCTTGTCCAGCAGGCCCGGCAGCACGTGGTCGCCGGCGCTCAGCACGAGCGTGGTGTCCTTGAAGAGATCGCGGCCGCCGGCTTGCAGGATGAAGGCCTGCAGGTCGCCGCCCCACAGGCTCGAGTAGGTCAGCGTCGCCGGCTTGGCGGCCAGCGCCGAGACCTCGGTGCCGTACTGGCCGGCACCGAACTTCGGCAGCAGGTCGACACCCGGCTTGGCGGCCGGCAGCAGGTGCGCCATCGCCGCCAGGAAGTCGGCGCGCGAGTCCTGGCCCCAGGCGTAGTCCTGGTTGATGAGGTTGAAGGTGTCGGCCTTGATGCCCTTGGCCTTGAGGTAGCGCGTCAGCGACACGTTGTCCATCGCCGCGTGCGACGCGGTGCGAAAGACGTACTTGGGGCTGGCTTCCTCGAAGATGCGCGGCGTGCCGCAGTCCATCAGCACGAGGAACTTCTTCAGCTCCTCGGCTGCCGGCGCCACGGCCAGGCAGTCGCCCGAGCCGATGTAGCCGATCACGGCGTCGACCTCTTCGCGCTGGTACAGGTTGCGCATCTCCTGCACCTGCTTGGCGGCGCCGCCGGCCTCGTCGACGAGGATCATTTCGATCTTCATGCCGCCGAAGCCGACCTTGTTGTAGGGCGCGGGTGCGGCGCCCTTGTTGAACTGCTCGATCATCAGCTTGGCGCCGTTGGCGGCGGGCACGCCGAAGCTTTCTGCGGCCGGCCCCGACAGGAAGGTGACGACGCCGATCTTGAACGTGCCCTGGGCTGCAGCCGGCGCGGCAGACAGCGCGGCGGCGGCACCCAGCAGGCAGCCGGCAAACAGCGGCGTGCGACGCGAAGAGGATGGGTGATTCATGGTGCGGCAATCCTTCGGGTTCGGGTGGGGACAAGGCCTCAGTGGCGTGGCGACTGCCGCGGCTGAAGACGGGACGGGGTTCAAGACGGGTTCGCCGCCGGCGTGCGCGCCAGGGCCTCGGTCATGCGGGTCGTCAGGTAGTCGCTGGCCCGGTCGCAGTGACCGACCACCAGCGCCGCCGCGTTGCGGGCCTGGCCGGCGGCGATGGCCGCGGCAATGTGCTCGTGCTCGTCCCACACCGCCACGCGCTGGTCCGACGACTGCAGCACCGCGCCCATCATGCGGTGCAGGTGGCGCCAGTTCTGCATCGCGATCTGGCCGATCAGCGGGTTGCCAGAGGCGTCGTAGATGGCCTGGTGGAAGCTCATGTCGGCCTCGATCATGGCTTCGACATTGCGGCCGCGCGCGGCCTTGCGCCCGAGCGCGACCAGACGGGGATCGAGCCGCGCCTTGTTCTCGGCCGCCAGCCGTGCCGCCAGGCCGTCGAGTGCACCGCGCACCTGGTAGACCTTGACCATCCAGCCCACGTCCAGCGGCGCGACCTGCACGCCGCGGCCCGGCGCGTCATCCAGCAAGCCGTCCTTCTTGAGCTGGCGGATCGCCTGCAGCACCGGCTGGCGCGACACCGCCAGCTGCGACGCCACCTCTTCCTGCTTGATGCGCTGCCCGGGCGCCAGGGCACCGGTGCTGATGGCTTCGAGCAGGGCGCCATAAACCCGGTCGACGAGATCGGGTGTGGTGCTGAGTTGGGCCAGGACGCTTGGCATGGGTGACTCTGTATGCAGAATACACAACCTTGTCGCTGGAAGCGCCGCATGCATACCCTGACGCATACCCTGACGCATACCCTGACCCGACGCCAGACCCTGGGTGACCTGCTGCACCGCAGCGCCGCACGCACGCCGCACAAGCCCGCGGTGGTGTGCGGCAGCGTGAGCTGGAGCTACCTGCAGTTCGACCGGCTGTGCGACCGGCTGGCGGCCGGCCTCGCCGGCCGCGGCATCGGCAAGGGATCGGCGGTGGCGGTGCTGGCGCGCAACTCGCATGCCTTCGCGGCGATGCGCTTTGCGCTGGCGCGGCTGGGCGCGGTGCTGGTGCCGATCAACTTCATGCTCAAGGCCGACGAGGTGGCGTACATCCTGCGCCATGCCGGCGCCGCGCTGCTGGCCACCGACACCGAACTGGCGCCGCTCGCGCGCGCGGCCGCGGCGCTGGACACTGCCGTGCGCGAACTGCTGTGGCTGCCCAGCGAGGACGACGGCCCGCCCGAGCCCGACATGGCCGACTTCCACCGCCTGGCCGCCACCGACGCCGCACCGCCCGACGTCGACCTGGCCAGCACCGACCTGGCGCAGATCGTCTACACCAGCGGCACCGAGTCGGCACCCAAGGGCGCGATGCTGACGCACGACGCCGTGCTGTCGCAGTACGTGAGCTGCATCGTCGACGCCGGCATCGCCGCCGCCGACCTGATGCTGCACGCGCTGCCGCTGTACCACTGCGCGCAGCTCGACGTCTTCTTCGGCCCCGCGGTCTACATCGGTGCCACCAACATCATCACCGCGCGGCCGCTGCCCGAGCGGCTGCTGCCGCTGATCGAGCGCCACCGCATCACGTCGTTCTTCGCGCCGCCCACGGTCTGGATCTCGCTGCTGCGCTCGCCGCTGTTCGAGTCCACCGACCTGTCGAGCCTGGCCAAGGGCTACTACGGTGCTTCGATCATGCCGGTGGAGGTGCTGCGCGAGATGGCGCGGCGGCTGCCGAAGGTACGGCTGTGGAACCTGTACGGCCAGACCGAGATCGCGCCGCTGGCCACGATGCTGGGCCCCGAGGACCAGCTGCGCAAACCCGGGTCGTGCGGTCGTGCGGTGCTCAACGTCGAGACGCGCGTCGTCGACGAGGCGATGCAGGACGTGGCCCCGGGCGCCGTGGGCGAGATCGTGCACCGCTCGCCGCATCTGATGCTGGGCTACTACCGCGACGAGGCGCGCACCACGGCGGCTTTCGAAGGCGGCTGGTTCCACTCCGGCGACCTGGCCACCATCGACGACGAGGGCTACCTCACCGTCGTCGACCGCAAGAAGGACATGATCAAGACCGGGGGCGAAAACGTCGCCAGCCGCGAGGTCGAAGAGACGATCTACCGCCTGCCGCAGGTGTCCGAAGTGGCGGTCATCGGCGTGCCGCATCCGAAGTGGGTGGAGGCGGTGGTGGCCGTGGTCGTCGTCAAGGCCGGTCAGGCACTGAACGAAGGCCAGGTGCTCGCCCACTGCAACGCCGCGATGGCATCGTTCAAGGTGCCGAAGGCCGTGGTGTTTGTCGTGTCGCTGCCCAAGAACCCGAGCGGCAAGCTGCTCAAGCGCGAACTGCGGCAGTCACTGGCGGGGCAGTTCGGGACGGCTTGAGGACTGGAAGCGCGCGCGGCGCGGCGGCCCGCTGCGAGGTGTGTGAACATGGCAGCCATGCGCAGTGCCGCCCTCCTCGCGCCGGCCGTGCTGGCCTTGGCGCTGGCGGCCGGCGGCTGCGCCGTCGTCGACCACGAGCAGCGGCGCTGGATCTTCATGCCCGGCCAGCGCAGCTGGGCGCCGGGGCTGGCAGCGGCCGAGGGCATGCAGGACGTCTGGATCGACTTCGTCTCCGCCCACCCCGAGCAGCCGGGCGAGCCGGTGCGGCTGCACGGCCTGTGGCTGCCGCAGGACGCGGCCGGCGCGCCGGTGGTGCTGTTCCTGCACGGCGTGCACTGGGACGTGCGCGCGAGTGCACCGCGCATGCGGCTGTTGCACCGGCTGGGCTTTTCGGTGCTGGGCATCGACTACCGCGGCTTCGGCCGCAGCAGCGCGGCCATGCCTTCGGAGACGCTGATCGCCGAGGACGCGCGCGCCGCCTGGGC
>JAYUPN010000282.1:0-7890 GCA_043760065.1 Rubrivivax sp. | reverse complement strand
GACGACGCGCAGAGCATCTACGCCTTCCGCGGCGCCGACGTGCAGCACATCCTGGTCTTCCCGCAGCGCTTCGATCCCCCGGCGCGTGTGGTCACGCTGAGCCGGAACTACCGCAGCACGCCGCAGATCCTGGCTGCCAGCAACGCCGTCATCGAACGCGCCGCCGAGCGCTACCCCAAGCGGTTGTGGAGCACGCGCGCCGCCGGCTGCACACCGCGTCTGGTGACGGTGGAGGACGAAGCCGCGCAAGCCCGCGGCGTCGCCGACGCCGTGCTCGCGCAGCGCGAAGCGGGCCTGGCGCTCAAACGACAGGCGGTGCTGTTCCGCACCGGCACGCACAGCGCGCCGCTGGAACTGGAACTCACGCGGCGCGGCATCCCCTTCGTCAAGTACGGTGGCCTGAAGTTCATGGAGGCAGCCCACGTCAAGGACGTGCTGTCGGTGCTGCGCTGGGCCGACAACCCGAGCGCCCGGCTGCCCGCGATGCGCACTGCGCGCCTGGTGCCGGGCCTCGGGCCGGCCAGCGTCCGGCGCCTGCTCGACCACGCCGCAGCGCTGGAAGAATTCAAGCCGCCGCCGGCCGCCGCGCTGCCCTGGCGTGCGCTGCTGGCACTGATGACGCAGTTGCGCAGCGCCGCCGCGGCGTGGCCCGAGGACCTGCAGCGCGTCATCGACTGGTACCAGCCGCACCTGGAACGGCTGCACGACGACGCCCGCGTGCGGCTGGCGGACCTGGAGCAACTGCGCCAGGAGGCGGCAGGCTACCGCAGCCGCGAACGCTTCGTCACCGAGCTCACGCTCGACCCGCCCGAGGCCAGCAGCGACGAGTCTGGTGTGCCGCACCGCGACGAGGACTACCTGATCCTGTCGACGCTGCACTCGGCCAAGGGCCAGGAGTGGAACGCAGTGCACATCCTGAACGTCGTCGACGGCTGCATGCCGGCCGACATGGCCACCGGCAGCGCGGCCGAGATCGAGGAGGAACGCCGCTTGCTCTATGTCGGCATGACGCGCGCCCGCGACGAGCTCAGCCTGTGGATGCCGCAGCGCTTTCACGTCACGCAGCAGCGTGCGCTGGGCGGCCGTCATCTCTACGCGCTGCGCTCGCGGTTCATCCCGCCGGAGGTGCTGCCTCACTTCGAGCAGCTGTCTTCGCGGACCGAGGCCGATCCGGCAACGCCCGACGCGCCGGTCGAAGCGCTGCTCGACCTGGCGGCATCGATGCGTGGGGGTTGGGCGCCCTGCACGGCCCCGGTGTGCGATGAACCTGGGCAGAATGGCGGCTGATCCCCTGCCCCGCACTGCCAGCCGAGGTCACCATGCCTGAACCGCGCACCGCTCCCATCAGCACCGAAGCCGCCGATGCGGCGCACACCTTGCGCCAGCTCGGCGCGCGCGCCCACCAGCTGCGCGCCACCACGCGCGCGGCCGACCACTACAACGCGCAGGACCAGCCGGCCGACCGCGACACCGGGTCCTGGTTGATGTCCAGCAGCGTCGGCCTCGCCGCCGAGCTGGCGGCCGACCTCGACGCGCTGGCGCGCACGGTCAAGGAGCGTCAGGCCGATCCCGCCTTGCTGGCGCGGCTGTCGCCGCTGCGGGTGCGGGCACACCAGCTGCACGCGGCGGCCAAGGCGGCGGACCACTTTCTCGACCAGGACTCGCGCGAAGACCAGGACACGGGCTCCTGGCTGATCGCCACGGCGCAGGCGCTGGCTGTGAAGCTGGCCGCTGAAATGGACGACAGCGTGCCGGGGGTGCGGCGCGAAGCACTGAGCAAGTCGACGGTGGAGCCGCACGATCCTGGGCTGGCTCGCCGCGTGGCGGCGGCGACGGCACCGCTGCGGGGCGCGGCCTAGCCGGACGCAGCGCCAGCAGTCTGCGGGCCTTGATGGTCGGGGTGAAAGGATTCGAACCTTCGACCCTCTGGTCCCAAACCAGATGCGCTACCAGGCTGCGCTACACCCCGAAGCAGCCATTGTAGCCGGGGGGTCGAAGCGGACAGCGCAGGTTCGGCTCAGGTCAGCGGCCGGCCCGATACCAGCACGCCGTCGGCGTCGGCATACAGCCAGTCGCCCGGGCGGATCCACACGCCTTGCAGCTGCACGGCGACGCCGGCTTCACCGGCGTTGCGCTTGACGGTCGGCATCGGCACCGCAGCCAGCGCCTTGATGCCGACGTCGCTGGCCGCCAACTCGGCGACGTCGCGCACCGCGCCGTCGATGACCACGCCGGCCCAGCCGTTGCGGGCCGCTGCAGCGCCGAGGTTGCCGCCCAGCAGCGCCTTGCGCAGGCTGCCGCCGCCGTCGACCACCAGCACGCGGCCCTGGCCGGGCGCATCGACCGCCGCCTTGACCAGCGAGTTGTCCTCGTGGCACCTCACGGTGGCCACCGCTCCGGCAAAGCGCGATCGCCCGCCGAAGTCGCGGAACACCGGCGGCAGCACGCGCAAAGTGGCGTCGTCCTGGTGCAGGTCGCACAGGTCACAGGTCGAGAAGTCGAGGCTCATGCAAGCGGCTCCGGGGTGCAAGGCAGCATCACCTGGTGCTCGCGCACCGACTTCAGGATGATGGAAGTGGAAGTTTCGGTCAGCAGGCTCAACTGTGACACCACCACGTCGAGGTGCGCGACGTCGGCGACGGCGATCTCGAACAGCCAGCTGTCCTCGCCCGTGATGTTCCAGGCGTTCACGACCTCGGGCGTCTGGTTGATGAAGTGCGTCATGCGCTGGTAGTCGGCGCGGCCGGCGCGCACCAGGGCGCGGATGCCGTAGCCCAGCGCCGCCAGGTTGACGGTGGCGCGGTAGCCCGTGATGACGCCGCTCGCCTCGAGCTTGCGCAGCCGCTCGGACACCGCCGGCTGGCTGAGGTGGACGCGGCGACCGAGTTCGGCGATCGTGATGCGGGCGTCGGCCTGCAATTCGGCCAGGATCCGCGTGTCGTGAGCATCGAGCGACTGAGGTTTTGTCATTGCAAGGACTCTGCCCTGCAAATCCGTGGATTGCAATGTCCAAACCCCGCTGAAGCTTCATTGGCTTATGGAGATGTGCAACCGTGCTGCATAGCATGTTGTGCATGTCTGCCACCCCTGTACTGCCCGTTGCGCTGGCGAGCCGGCGCCTGCCGACGCTGATCCTGGCCTGCCTGGCCGCGACCTGGGTCATCTGGGGCTCGACCTACCTGGCCATCAAGTGGGCGCTGGTGAGCTTTCCGCCGTTCTACCAAATGGGCACCCGCTTCCTGGTCGCCGGCGCGCTGCTGGCGGCCTGGCTGCGCTGGCGCCGCACGCGCTGGCCCGACCGGCGCGAGTGGATCAACGCCACGCTGCTGGGCACCCTGATGCTGGGTGTTGCCTACGGCCTGACGGCGGTGGCCGAACAGACCGTGAGTTCGGGCCTGGTGGTGGCCTTCATCGCCATCGGCCCCGCGCTGCAGGCGGCGATGGAGCTGCCCTATGGCGTGCGGCCGACGCGGCGCGAGGCGGCCGGCATCGCGCTCGGCCTGCTCGGCGTGATGGGCCTGGCCGCGGGCCACGGCTTCTCGGCCTCGCCGCTGGGGCTGGCCTCGGTGCTGGTGGCGTCGGTGGCGTGGAAGCTGGGCAGCGTGTGGAGCGTGCGTGGCCTGCCTCGCGCGCTGGGCGGCCGCAGCCTGGAACTGGCGCCCGGTGCGATGGGCTTCGCCAGCCAGATGCTGGCCGGCGGCGCGGTGCTGATGGTGGCGTCGGCGCTGGCCGGTGAAAGGCCCGGCTGGCCGGTCGACCCCTTGGCACTGGCGAGCTGGATCTACCTCGTGCTGGCCGGTTCGCTGGTCGCCTTTTCGGCCTTTATGGTGCTGCTGCAGCGCACGCCGACTGCGGTGTCTTCGAGCTACGCCTACGTCAACCCGCTGATCGGTCTCGGACTCGGCGTCACATTAGGGGGTGAGACGCTGCACGCCAGCGAGTGGCTGGCGGCTGCACTCGTCACCGCCAGCGTGGTGCTCATGCTGAGCGGACGCACCAAGTGACGGCAACGCCGCGCAGCTGAGGGCGCTGCGGTTGTGCCGCGGCCACGCAACAGCCATTGACGCGCCCCGGCCAGGGCCCTACGGTACCGATCGTTGTTGTGCAGGCTGCGCGGGGCCTGGGCAATGGCGCCGCACCGATCGGCGGCTGGTCCTGCTGCCGATCGCAGTGAGCACAACGCCGATCTCCCGCGGCTGGCATGGGAGACCCACCAATGAAAACGTTCCTTGTCGCGGGCGCTGCGCTCCTGGGCTGCTGCGTGGGTGCGCTGGCCGAGCCGCCGCCGCGCGGCCTGGATCAGGCGCTGGTGGACACCCTGGCGCTGGGCAGAGCCGCGGGCTGTGGCCCTGCATTCGGTGTGCCGGACTTCAGCTCGGAAGCCGACCCGCAGCTCCGCCTGGACACCTACCTCGCGACAGAACGTGATGCGGGCCGGCTGGGCAAGGAGCTGGCGGCCGTCTGCGGCAGCAGCGCCGTGGCATCGGCGGCGGCGCTGGGCGGCAGCCTGGGATCGCCGCAGACCACCAAGACGGTGTCGCAGTTCCGTCTCGCCCGCGCCCGCGTCGACAGCCGCCTGGATGCGCGAGGCAAGCGCGCCGACCTCGAGCGGCCCGTGCTGCTGGCGCAGCTCGGCGCCGGCACGCCGCTGTCGGGCAGCGGGCCGGCGCCGGGCGACGCAGCGGCCGAGGCCGGCCCCGGCCTCTTCACGCAGTTCTCGCACGAACGGCGCGAGCGCACGACCACGGCATTGGAAGCCGGCTACAAGGCCGGCGTCAGCGAAGCCATGGTCGGCCTGGACTACGCCACGCGCGACGGTCTGGTCGCCGGAGCGTGGCTCGGCTACCGCAGCACCGACGCCGACTACCGCGGCGTCAAGCTGCTGATCGGCGGCGCCGACGCCGGATTCGGCAGCAGCCTCACCGGTGTCACGCAGGCCGATGTCTGCAAGGTCGGCGCGGGCGGGGGCTTCGACGACAAGGGCACGCTGGTGGGCGGCTTCGTCGCGCAGCGCTTCGGTGCCGCCTTCGCCGACGTCGGCGTGCAGTTCAGCCGGCGTGACTACAGCTACCAGCGCAACGTCTGCGCGATCGAGGCCAGCAGCGGCGCGATCGTGGCGGTCCCGATCACGCCCACCAGCGTCTCCGGGTTCGCCAGCGACGGCATCCCGATCGACGACATCTACGGCGGCACGATCTCGGGCAAGGCCCGCGTCTCCGAGTGGAGCCTGTCGGGCCGCGTCGGCTTCGACGGCGGCGCGGGGCCGTGGCAATGGGGCCCGCGGCTGTCGCTGACCTACCAGCGCACGAACATCGGCGGCTACACCGAGTCGGGCCGCACGAGCGTGACGCACACGGTGGAGTCCAACAACCCTGCCATCCTGTCGACCACGCGCGCGGCGGGCGACCCGACCGGCCTCGAACTCGCCTTCGACGAGCAGCGGCGCACCTCGCTGCTGTCCGAGCTGCAGCTGCTCGGCGCCTACCGCCACGAAGCCGGCTTCGGCACCCTGGTGCCGCGCGTGTCGGTGTCCTGGCAGCACGAATTTAAGGGCGAGCGCGAACGGGTGGGCGTCCGCATGGCGCAGGACCGGCGCGCCAGCCCGACGCGCTTTTCCTTCACCACCGACGCGGCCGACAAGAACAAGGGCACCGTGGCCGTCGGCCTGTCGCTGCAGCGCGGCGCGCAGTTCGCAGCCGACGTCGAAGTCTCGCGCCTGCTGGCCGACGACCGCTTCGACTCGACGCAGGTGGCGCTGCAGGCCCGCTGGCGCTTCTGACCCGGCCCGCCGCTGCTGATGCGCTACGCGGCATTCATCTCCTACTCCAGCGCCGACCGCCGCATCGGCGAACAGCTCCAGAAGGCACTGGAAAGCTACGTCGTGCCGGCGCCGCTGCGCGGTCAGGACTTCGGCCGCGGGCCGGTGCCCACGCGCATCGCACCGGTCTTTCGCGACCGCTGGGACGCCGACGCCAGCACCGACCTGGGCGCCACGCTGCGCGCCGCGCTGCTGGCCTCGGACGCGCTGATCGTGCTGTGCAGTCCGGCCTCGGCGCGCTCGCAGTGGGTCGGCGAGGAGATCCGCGAATTCAAGCGCAGCGGCCGCGACGCACGCATCCTGCCGGTGCTGATTCAGGGCCTGCCCGAACGCTTCGATGCCCAGCGGGAGCCCGAAGGCGCTTTCCATCCCGCGCTCTTCGAGCAGTGGGACGCGGTGCAGCAGCAGTGGCAGCCCGACCCGCGCGAGCCGCTCGCGCCCGACGCCCGCAGCGAAGGCGATGGCCTGCGCTTCACGGTGCTGAAACTGGTCGCCGCGCTGACGGCCGTGCCGCTGACCACGCTGACGCAGCGCCAGGCCGATGCCGAACGCCGCGAGCGCAACGCCGCGCGCTGGATCGCCGCCGTGATGGCGGTGCTGGCCGTGGGCGCTAGCCTGGGCGCCTGGGGCTCGTGGCGCGCCAGCAACCGTGCGCGCGAGCGGCTCGAGAATGCGGTCGAGATGGCGGCTCGACGCGTCGACGATGCCGCGGCCTTCCAGGACCGCTACGGTGTGCCCAGCAGCGTCATCCAAGAGCTGCTCGACGGCGCGCGCAAGGACTTCGACGAGCTCACCGCCGACGCGCCTTCGACGCCGACGCTGGCGCTGCAGCGGGCACGCCTGGACCGCCTGTTCGCGCGCTTGTACGAAGCCGCGGGCGATGGCGCGCAGCACCGGGCGATGGCCGAGCGGGCGCTGCACGCGCTGGCGCGCGTGCCGACGACGCGGCAATGGCGCGCTCCAGGCACCTGGCTGGCGCGGCTGCCTGCGGCAGAGCAGGTCGAGACCGAACGCCTGCTGTCGCTGGCGACGCAGGCGCAGGCGATGGCCGCGCACGGCGACACGACCGGCGCGGCGGCGGCGCTGCAAGGCATGGCACGAGAAGCCGACGCCCTGCTGGCGCGTGCCGACGAGCCGTCCGCACGGGCGCTGGCCGCGCAGGCGCGTGTGCAGCGGGCGCGGCTCTTCTACGAAGCCGGCGACCTGGAGGCTGCGCTGCTGCAACTGCGCCAGGCGCTGCAGGTCCTGCAGCCGGCAGGGTCAGTCGGTGCCGTCGGCGTTGAGGCCTCCGAACTGGCGCGCATCCGTTCGGAGCAGGCCGAGATGCTGCTCGAACTCGGCCGCCATGCAGAAGCGCTGGCCGAGCAGGTCGCGGTCGTCGAGGTGCTGCAGCGCGTGGCGGCGCCGTCGCCCGAGGGCCGGCGCGCGTTGGCCGTCGCGCTGGCGCGCCGCGGCGACATGCGGCTGGCGGCGCAGCGCGATCTGGCGCAGGCGCGCGCCGACTACCTGCAGGCGCGGTCGCTGCTGGGCGAGCTGCTGACCGAAGACGGCGCCCGCACCGACTTCAAACGCGACCTGTCGCTGGCGCTCGAACGCGCCGGCGACGCCTTCTTGCAGGCCGCCGATCTGGAAGGCGCCAGCGAGGCCTTCGGCGCCTGCCTGGCGCTGCGGCGCGAACTGGTGGCGCGCGACCGCAACAACGCCGAGTGGCGGCGCGACCTGTCGGTGGCGCTGGAGCGCGTCGCCGACGTCCAGTCGCAGCAGGGCCGTCACGCAGCGGCGCGCACCGCCTTTGGCGAGGCCCTGCAGCTGCGGCAGCAGGCGCTGGCCGCGCAGCCGGCCGACGTCGTGGCCACGCGCGACCTCGCGGTGCTGTGGATGCGCATGGGTCTGGCGCAGAAAGCCGCCGCGGCGCCGCTGGCGGAGGTCGAGTCGGCCTACGGCAAGGCCATCGCGCTGATGTCGCCGCTGGTCGAGCGCGCCGCGCCCGACAGCCGCTGGCGCCGCGACCTCGCCGTCGCCTACGCCGAACGCGGCGAGGCGCGCCGCCAGGCCGGTCAGCGCCCGGCCGC
>JAYUPN010000281.1:0-24705 GCA_043760065.1 Rubrivivax sp. | reverse complement strand
AGCGGCCACGGGCTGCACCGGCGGGGGCTCGGCGTCCGGGCTGCCGAGCTGCCACAGCAGCAGCGCGCCGACCGCGGCCGAGCCGATCCAGGCCGCGATCTTCCAGCCCCACGGGGCTGCCTTGCGCACGCCGCCCGGCGGCCGCGTCGGCGGCAGTTCGAGCGCGGGCGCCTCGGCGGCCGGCAGCGCTGCAGGCGCCTCGACGGTGCCTTGCTTGTCGGCCCAGCGTCGCAGTTCGGAGGCCATCGCCGCGGCGCTGCTGAAGCGCTGGTCGGGGTTGCGCGCCATGGCCTTGGCGGCAATCGCCGACAGCAGCGGCGGCACGCCCGAGCGCAACTCGTGCGCCGGGGCCGGGTGGTTGGTCAGCACGGCCATGCTGATCTGGCCCACGGTGTCGCCGGTGTAGGCCTTGCGCCCGGCCAGCAACTCGTAGAACACGACGCCCAGGGCGTGGATGTCGGTGCGCGCGTCGACCGTCTCGCCTTCGAGCTGCTCGGGCGCCAGGTAGTGCGGCGAACCGGCGACGAGACCGTCGAGCAGCGACAGCGCCGAGCTGTGCGCGACACGCGCGATGCCGAAGTCCAGCACCTTGGGCTTGTCGCGCCGGCACAGGAAGATGTTGGCCGGCTTGATGTCGCAGTGCACGACGCCGCGTGCGTGCGCGTAGGCCAGCGCGTCGGCGACGCGGCGCACCAGCTGCGCCGCCTGCAGCGGCGTCGGCTGCCAGCCGGCCGCCAAGGCCTGTTGCAGGTCGCGCCCGTGCAGGCGCTCCATCGCGATGTAGACGCCGTTCGCCGACAGGCCGGCGTCGTGCACCGTCACGATGTGCGGGTGGCTCAGGCCCGCCGCGGCGCGGGCTTCGTTGAGAAAGAGCCCGTCGAGCGAGACGCGTTGTGTCATCTCGACGTTGAACTGCAGCGTCTTGACGGCCACGGTGCGCGACAGCAGCGGGTCCCACGCTTCGTGCACCTGTCCCAGGCCGCCCTGGCCCAGCGGCCGCTTCAGCGCGTAGCGGCCGATGTGCGCCAGTGTCGGGCTGTGCTCGACCGTGGTGTTGGAGGCTGCCGGCTGGCTGTCCAGCAGGCCCGAGTCCAGCGCCGCAGGCTGTGAATCTGCTGGCCACCCCGCAGGCACACCCGTGCCCAGGCCGGGCGGCATCGAGGCCACGGTGGCGGCAAAGTCGCTCGCTTCGGCGTCGGACGGATCGCGCCGCTGGAATGGGTTGTAGGCCACGGGAGCGCAGCTTAAGCGCTGCGCCGTGGCGCAGCGTCGCAAAAAGCGCCTCTTTTAGGCTGGATTCGCGCTGCGGCCACGCCGGGTTAACGGCTGGTCACGGCTGTTTCGCGACGCCGGCCGTCGCCGGCTGCGGCCAGCGGCCGAGTTCGCGCCGCAGCCGCTGCACGGCCACGCGCAATTGCGCCATGCTGCTGGCGAAGGACAGGCGCACGAAGCGTTCGGCCATCAGCGGCCCGAAGTCGCGCCCGGGCGTCAGCGCCACGTGGGCGTGCGCCGTCATGCGCTGGCAGAAGTCCCAGCTGCTGCTGTAGCGCGAGCAGTCGAACCAGGCATAGAAAGCGCCGTCGGGCATCACCGGCACCGGCAGGCCCATGTCCTGCAGCTCGGCGACGATGAAGTCGCGCCGACGCTGGAATTCCTGGCGGCGGCGTTCGTATTCGGCCAGGGAGCCGGGCTCGAAGCAGGCCAGCGCAGCCTGCTGCGCCACGGTGCTGGCGCAGATGTACAGGTTCTGTGCCAGCCGCTCGACCGCGCCGACGAGCTGCGGCGGCAGCACCAGCCAGCCCAGCCGCCAGCCGGTCATGCCGAAGTACTTGCTGAAGCTGTTGATGCTGATCACGTCCTCGCCCAGCTCGAGCGCGCTGTGGCCGTAGGCTTCGTCGTAGCTCAGGCCGAGGTAGATCTCGTCGACGAGCGTGACGCCGCCGCGTTCGCGCACCGCCTGCACGATGGCGGCCATCTCGCGGCGGCTGATCGACGTTCCGGTGGGATTGCTCGGTGACGCCAGCAGCACGCCGCGGGTGTGCGGCCCCCAGTGTTCGCGCACCGCCGCCGCGTCGGGCTGGAAGCGCGTCGCCGCTTGCGTCGCCAGCAGCCGCGCCTGCGCCCCCACTGCCGCGACGAAATGGCGGTTGCAGGGGTAGCTCGGGTCGGGCATCAACACGTCGTCGCCGGGCTCGAACAAGGCCAGGCAGGCCAGCTGCAGCGCACCGGATGCGCCGGCAGTGATGACGATGCGGCCGGGGTCGACCGCGAGGCCGAAGCGGCTGGCGTACCAGGCGGCGATGCGCTGTCGCAACTCGGCCATGCCGGTGGCGTGGGTGTAGTTCGTGCGGCCCTGGTGCAGGCAGTCTTCGGCGGCCTGCAACACCGCCGGCGCGGCCGTGAAGTCGGGCTCGCCGATGTTGAGGAAGACCATCGGCTCGCCACCTTGCGCGGGGTCGCAGGCCGCGCTTTGCGCGATCTCCGAGGCCACCTTGGCCAGCTCCATGACGTAGAAAGGCTCGATGTGCTCGAGCCGGCTGGCGGTGCGGATCACCGGCGTTCAGCCGCGCACCGGCCGGGCCGCCGGACGCGCTTCGTCGGGACGCAGCTCGGCGGCGCAGCGGTCGAGCACGCCGTTGACGTACTTGTGGCCGTCGGTGCCGCCGAAGGACTTGGCCAGCTCGACCGACTCGTTGATGACGACGCGGTAGGGCACGTCCAGGCAGTTCATCAATTCGTAGCAGCCGATCAGCAGCGCCGCGTGCTCCACCGGCGACAGCATCGAGGTCTTGCGGTCGACGTGCCGCGCCAGCACCGTGTCGAGCGCGGCCGCCTGCTCGATGCCACCGTGCAGCAAGGCGTCGAAGTGCGCGCGGTCGCACTTGGCAAAGTCATCGAGCTCGGCGACGTGCGCGACGATGCCTTCGGCGCTCTCGCCCGACAGCAGCCACTGGTACAGGCCCTGCAGCGCAAACTCGCGCGAGCGTCGGCGCGCCGACTTCGGTGCAGCGCGCTTCGGGGCTGTCTTGGCCGGGGCGGGGCCGCCGGGCGGCGCCGCCTGTTGTTCGCTCACGAGAGGTCTTCCATCAGGTTGGCCATCTCCACCGCCACGCGCGCCGCGTCGCGGCCCTTGTCCTCGGCGCGCGCCCAGGCCTGGGCTTCGTCTTCCACCGTCAGGATGGCGTTGGCGATCGGCACGCCGTGGTCCAGCGCCACCCGAGTGACGCCGGCGCCGCTCTCGTTGGCGACGAGCTCGAAGTGGTAGGTCTCGCCGCGGATGATGCAGCCGAGCGCCACCAGGGCGTCGAAGTCGCCCGACTCGGCCATCGCCTTCAGCGCGATCGGGATCTCCAGCGCGCCCGGTACCGTGACGTGGCGGATGTCGTCGTCCTCGACGTCGAGCCGCTCGAGCTCGGCCAGGCAGGCCTGCACGAGCTTGCCGGTGATGGCCTCGTTGAAGCGCGCGCGCACGATGCCCACGCGCAGCCCTTCGCCCATCAGTTCGCCGGAACTTCCTTGGTCAGCGCCTTGCATGTGAGCTGCTTTCGGTGAGGTGCATGGAACGGCCGGCGCTTCAGGCCGGGGCCGCGGTGAAGCCGGTGATCTCGAGTCCGAAGCCGGTCATGCTGGGCATGCGGCGTGGGCTGCCCAGCAGTCGCATGCGGTGCACGCCCAGCTCGATCAGGATCTGCGCGCCCACGCCATAGGTGCGCAGGTCCATCTGCGCGCGCTGTGCGGGCGCGGCGTCGCCGCCGCCCAGGCCAGGCAACCAGTCGACCGAGCCCTGGCTGCAGTTGAGCAGCACGGCCACGCCGTGACGGCCGGCCTGTAGCGTGGCGAGAGCGGTCGCCAGCGGCCAGGAGTGACCGGCACCGTGGGCGTCGAGCAGGTCGAGCGCGGTGAAGGGCTCGTGCACACGCACCGGCACCTCGTCGCCAGCGGTCCAGCTGCCATGGGTCAGGGCCAGGTGCACGCCACCGCTCTTGTCGCGGAAACTGACGCACTGGAAGACACCCTGCGGTGTGTGCAGGGAGCGCTCGCCGATGCGCACGATCAGCGATTCGTTGCGGCTGCGGTAGCCGATGAGGTCGGCGATGGTGCCGATCTTCAGGCCGTGTTCGCGGCCGAAGATCTCCAGGTCCGGCAAGCGGGCCATCGTGCCGTCGTCCTTCATCACCTCGCAGATCACGGCGGCAGGCAGCAGCCCGGCCATGCCGGCGAGGTCGCAGCCGGCCTCGGTGTGGCCGGCACGCATGAGCACGCCGCCGTCCTGCGCCTGCAAGGGGAAGATGTGGCCCGGCTGGACGAGGTCGGACGGCATCGCGTCGCGCGCCACCGCGGCCTGCACCGTGCGCGCGCGGTCGGCCGCGCTGATGCCGGTGGTGACGCCGCGGGCGGCCTCGATCGACACCGTGAAGGCGGTGCCGTGCTGGGTGCCGTTGCGGCTGGCCATCGGCGGCAGGTGCAGGCGTTCGCAGCGCTCGCGGGTGAGCGTCAGGCAGATCAGGCCGCGGGCGTGGCGGGCCATGAAATTGATGGCTTCGGGCGTCACGTGCTCGGCGGCCAGGACCAGGTCGCCTTCGTTCTCGCGGTCTTCTTCGTCGACCAGGATCACCATGCGGCCTGCCGCGAGCTCGGCCACCAGCTCGGGAATGGGGGAAATGGGCATCGGGAGATTGTAGGCGGCGGCCACGCGCTCGCAGCGGTTGGGCGACTGCCTGATCGGCTGCGGGGGCTCAGCAAAAGGGCGGCCCGCAGGCCGCCCTTGGTGGACGAAGGCGCGCGTCGCTCAGGCGCGGCGGCGCAGGGCACCCAGGCCCAGCAGGGCCAGGCCCGCCAGCGCCAGGCTGCCGGGTTCGGGCACGCCGCCGCCGCCGCACAAGCCGGCCTGGCACGAGTCGACGATGGTGAAGTTGTCGAAAGCAAACACGTCGGTCGCCGTGGCACTGGTGCGGAAGCGGATGCCGCGGAAGACCTCCGACGCGCTTTCGGCACGGAGGCTGTAGTACAGCACCGAGCCGTCGCTGGGCGTGTCGGGGTTGCCGTCGCCATCCGCGTCGATCGTGCCGTCGGTGTTGGGCACGGTCAGCGAGCGGATCATCGCGCCGGAGCCGTCCAGAAGTTCCAGCGTGACCCGGCCGCCGAAGTCGCCGATGTCCACGCCGTAAAAGCCGAAGGCGGCGATGTCGGTGTCGAAGAGGATCTTGAAAGGATCGGCGGAGGCTGCGGTGCCCGCTTCAGCGCGCCAGAACTTGGTGCTGGTGGCCGAAGGAACGCTGTAGCGGCCGAGTTCCGAAGTGCCGGCAGGCACGGTGCGGACATAGCCGCCGCCGCCCGAGAGCGTGGCTTTCAAGTCGGCTCCGCCAGACCCCGTGAAGCTGAGTTCGACCGTCCGCGGCGAACAGACCGCGGGGGCTCCGCAGGCGTCCTGACCCTCGAAGGTTTCCACGCGTTCACCGCTGATGCCGCCCAGGAACCTCGATTCAGCGGCCGTGGTGTTCGTCAGCACCAGCTTGGGCTCGACCGACGAGTTCTGCAGATCCTCGGCAAAACTGGTGACGTAGGCGCTGGAGGTGCCGGCAGCGGCCAGCCCCAGTGCTGCGACGGTCAATGATTTCAAGACACTTTTCATTCTGTAGCTCCGATGGAGAGGCGTGCTCTTACAAAGCCCTAAGGGCCTTGAATGTCGAGGTCGATGCAAATTTCGTGCCGAAGGCTGGGCGGTCGATCTCAAGGCGTTGATTCATAAGCCATAGTCTGCCTCTGAGCAGGTTCTGAGTCGATCCCCGAACTGCGGGCATGTAAGCCCTGTCGACAGGTCGTTTGGATCGTCTGCCACTTCAATCCCTAGCCCAGGACGCGGTTTCGAAGCAGCACCCCAGCCGCGGTTTGCGCCCGGATGACGATGTCGGGCCCGCACATCGCCAGGCGCTGCACCGCCAGATCCAGACTGTCCTCGAGGACCTGCAACTCAGGCAACTCCAGCATGGACCGGCCAGGTCCGAGCAGTCGGGGTGCCAGGTAGAGCAGGACCTCGTCGACCCACTTGTCACGCAGCAAGGCACCGTTGAGCACTGCGCCAGCCTCCACGTGCAGCTCGTTCACCCCGCGTGCGCCCAACTCCGCAAGCAGCGCACCGAGGTCGACGCGGCCTCGGGGGCCGGGCAGGCTGATCAGCTCGGCGCCGGACGCCGCCAGTGCTGCGCCGGCTGCCGTGGTGTCCACCGCCCCCGCCACCAGCACCGCCCCTGGGGGTGCGAGCAGCCGGGCGCTGCCCGGCAGGCTGAACCTGGAATCGACGACGACGCGCAACGGCTGCGTTGCGGAATCGACGCCGCGCACGTCCAGCCGCGGATCGTCGGCCCTGGCCGTGCCGATGCCCGTGAGCACCGCGGCAGCCCGGTGACGCCAGGCATGACCGTCGCGACGCGAGGCTTCGCCGGTGATCCACTGGCTGCGCCCGTTGAGCAAGGCGGTCTTGCCGTCGAGTGACGCCGCCACTTTCAAACGCACCCAGGGGCGGCCCCGCAAGACGCGCGAGAGGAAGCCGATGTTGATGTACGCCGCGTCAGCCGCCAGGTCCGCGTCGGCCAGCGCCACTTCGATGCCGGCGGCGCGCAGGCGAGCGATCCCCTGGCCGTTCACGGCCGGATAAGGATCGGCCAGCGCCACCACGACGCGCTGGAGTCCGGCTTCGACGAGTGCGTCGCAGCAGGGCGGGGTACGGCCGTGATGGGCGCAGGGTTCCAGCGTCACCCAGGCCGTGGCGCCGCGCAGGTCATGCCCCTGCGAACGGGCGTCGCGCAGTGCCATGGCCTCGGCATGCGGCCCGCCAGCGGCCTGCGTCGCTCCGCGGCCAAGCACCCGTCCGTCCGCGTGGCCCAGGATGCACCCGACGCGTGGATTGGGTTCGCACAGGCCGAACGAGCCTTCGGCCAGCAGCAACGCCTCTTGCAGGCGCTGGCGGTCCAGCGGCGTCAATGGCATGCGCGGGCGGGGCTCGGCCGATCAGGAGATCGGCTGGTGGGCAAAGGTATTGCCATTCACCAGCGGCGTGCCCGTGTCGTCAGTGGGGCAAACAAAGGCCGAAGTGCCGCTGCCGGCGGTGATGACCAGGAAGTTCTGGTTGATCAACGACGTCCCGACATTGCTGTAGTCCAGCGGGTGGGCTGCATTGCCGCCCGTGGGCGTGTGCGTGAGCTCGGGCGTGTACCGGCAGACCTTGAAGTTCGAAGCCGCGTTGTCGCTGAGCAGGCCCGAGACTGCGGAGGAACTGGTCTCGCTGTCGACGATGTTGAGCACCGAGCGGCCCGACCACGTCGTCGGCGAAACGTTGGTCGGCACCAGGCAGAAGTAGTTGATCAACGTCGTCGCCGCCGACCCGAAACACACCGGCGAGGTGGCCGGAACTGGCGAGGTCGTGGCAAGGACCTGCACGCTGATGTCGTGGGTCAGCGGACGGCCGTCGCCCGGCGTTTCGGCCTCAGCCGGTGTCGGCGCCGAATCGGTGGCAAAGACGATGTAGCCGCTGAGCAGCCAGGCCTTGACCGGCGTGCAAGTCGGGGTGCAGATCTGCGTGATCTGACCCGTCGAATTGACGAAGGTCCATGACGTGCCCGTGGGGGCGCCGGGCGGGGTGAAGCTGCTGGTCCCGCCGCCGAGGTCGACGGCCGCAGGCGGAACCGTCGGGTGGCGGCCGCGGGGGCGCTGTGGAGCGGCGCGGTCGCCGGCCAGGCCCAGCGTGGCGCCCAGCTCGGGTGCCACCGCCGCAATCGCGGTCGTGAGCTTGACGCTCTGCGCTGCGCCGCCGGCAGCGGTTTGACGATCGAGCCAGTCGACGGTGACCGAAACGGTCTTGAACTGCGGGTCGGTCGAGGCCGGGTCGGACACGGTCGTCGTGATGTAGAAGGCGGTGTTCGCGTAGCCGACGGTGGTGGGCACTTCAGCGGTGTCCACACGGCTGATGTCGGCGTAGTCCCACTCGGGCGTGTCCGCCAGGGTGCCGAAACCGCGCAGGTTTTCGACCTGTCGCTGCGCCATGCGCACCGCCTCGGATCGCTGCTTGGAGATGTCGGCGTTGTAGCGCAAGGTGGCCTGCATGCCGACGACGCCCAGCAGCCCGAAGGCCATGACGGCCAGTGCGACCAGAGCCTCGATCAGCGAGACTCCGCGGGACGGGCGGAGGCGGTTCATCGATAGTCTTTCCAGGAACTGGGCACGCGCACGAACGAGCCGTTGTTGAAGCGCAGGTGGCGCAGCACGGCCTCGTCGTACACGATGGTGGGTGTGCCCGTGCCGCCGACGCCACCCTCGGCCACGACGGCGCCATTGATCTGGCCGGCACCCGAAGTTGTCCAAGTGGTCGAGCCGACGGCCAGGCGGATGAATACGAGGCCGTAGATGTTCACGCCGGCGGTCGTGAACTGAAGATCGCCATTGACGACGATCAGGGCGGGATTGCCGACGGCCCCGATGTCGCCGGCCGAGTCGACGATCAATGAACCGGTGAGCCAGAGCGGACGGCTGGGGTTCATGAGGAGTGCGTCGCGCACCAGGGAAGCAGAGCAACCCGAGATCGGACAGTTCAGCGTGATTGCAGCCTGCTGGGTCTGGAACGTCGTCGGGCGCATGTTGAAGACCGTCGCGAACATGCGGTCCGAGGTCGTGAAAGTTCCCGTCGTCGGCAGGACGAACGCGGGATCGCTGGGGATGATCGATGCCGCTTCGGGCGTGCCTGGCGCGCTGCGCAGCACCAGCCCGGACGTGATGATGGGGCCACCGCTGTGAACCGTGATGCCCAGCCCCGTTGGTGCGGTGTTGTAGGCGGACAAGGCGGCTCCGCCGACGTTCACGGCGCCCAGTGCGGTGAGCGCGGCATAGGGCGGCCCTGAAGGATTGCCTGTCAGGGCCGCCAGCGACGAAGCCAGGACCCGGCCTTCGTTGAGCGCACCGCGGCCATCGAAGCTTAGGCACTGTTCGCCGCCCACCGGGTCCACCCGCGTGCAACCGACCACCTCAAGCTTGATCACGCCCGGTTGCTTCGGCAATGTAGATGAGCTCGAGTCACTCGCCACCGAGCGGAAGCGCACCCGAAAGGCCGGCCATACGCCCGCGGCGGTGGGGGGCGTCAAGGTGGGCAGACCCGTCGTCGGACAGGAGCACGACCAACCTGTCGGCGTGTGCACGCAGCTGGGTTGCAGGGGCCCGCCCGCCGCGCTGAGCACGGGGGTGATCTTTCCGGTGACGACGTCGACGTTGAGGTAGCGCTGGCGGAAGCTGAGGTCGGCGCTGCTGGTGCTCGTGGTGCAGGCGTCGGTGATGCGGCCATGATTCAGCATCGACAGCGCCCACTCCATCGCCGCGTCGGCGGCCTCAAGCGCCTGCGTCGAGCGGTACTGGTTGGTGGAGGTGCGCTGCTCAAAAATCAGGTTGCGGCTGGTGTACGCCGCCACCAGCGAGATGATGAAGAACAGCACCATCACGACCACCAGGGTCGCGGCACCTGACTGACGCCGTTTCAGGCCGAGCACGGCAGCGCGCCTCATACGGGGCACATGCGGTTGGTCAGCGGGTCCGAGAAGAGCACGTAGTCGTTGCGCACCCGCGTCCGGCTCTCGATCGACCGCTTGACCGCCGGGTCCGACTTGGCTTCTGCGGTGATGCTGATGGTCAGCTCCCGGACCTGGAACCGGGGCCAGCAGTCGCTGGTGCCGTCGGCGCACAGTTTCGGGCACGGCAGCTTGATTGGCGCCGCGCTGACCAGCGTCAGCTCGGGCACGAAGCTCCGCACCCGCATGACATTGCCATCGGTCAGGTCCTGCCAGCCAGCCGCTCCCAGACGCGTCTGGATGATGTCGCCGGTCAGCCTGAAACCGTACGGACCGAGGGCACCGTCCGAGCCGTAGTTGAAGTTGATCTGACTGGAGCTGATGGACAGTGAAGAGGCCATCAAGTTGTTGCGCACTTCCCCGGTGCCCGGATACCAGACAGTACTCAGCGAATCGGTTTCCTGCAGCGCACCCGCACGCCGCAGCTCCCGCGTGATGATGTCGGCGGCACCGCGCAGGTCCTGCTGCAACTGTGTCTCGACCAGCAGGCTCCGGTTCTCGACCAGTTGGGTGGTCATGAGCAGCGCCGCGGCAGCCACGATGACCAGGCCGATGGCCACGCCGACCATCAGCTCGACGATCGACAGGCCGGCCTGGCGCCGGCGCAGCGACGGCTGGCGATGCTTCAACATGCGGTGCCCGACATGCGAGAAAACGGCGGGATGCACACCGTCGTGCGGCCGGACAGACCGACGACGGCGCGGTAGTTGCGCGCGGCGTCGATGTAGGTTTCGACGCGGAACTGGTCGCGCGGCGTCTGCTCCAGGTCGCTGGGGGGCAAGGCGATGCCGCCGGTGCGGGGGTCGAAGGTGAAGTGCAGCAAGCCACCGACTGGCGGGTCGATGCGGATCGACTCGCTGTTGGGCACCTGCACGGTGCGGACCTCGGACGTCGCCCCCGTGCAGCGCGAGCCTTCGGCGGCCATGCAGTCGCACAGCGGCGAGTCGGCCACGTTCTGGCGCGCGTAGATGATGTAGCACGACATGCCGCCCGCGCCACTCGACGACTGGTAGCGCAGTTGCATGAAGGTGCCGCGACTGATGGCTTCGCTGCGCGCCCAGGCCAGGTCGGCAATCACCTGCGCGTGCACGCTGCGCAGTCGCTGCATGAGGATCATCTCGCGCAGCGAAGGCGCGGCCAGCGTGATGATGATGGCCAGCAGGGCCAGCACGATCATCAGTTCGACCAGCGTAAAGGCTGCGATCCTGGAACGAAGGGTGCGCATCTTCACTTCCAGCAAGCGTCGCGCGCAGCGTAGGTGAAGGTCGTACAGGACCTGCAGCTGCCGTACTGGATGCGGCCGCCGTTGATCTCGACGCTCAGCTTGGCGCAGTTGCCATCGGCGGCCTGGGAAGAACCCGAACCATCGGCTGTGACGATGTAGCCGGTGGTGCTGGGAGCAGCGACGCTGAGCGTGTAGTAGCCGCCCGGCCGGGTCGGGCTGACCACCGCACTGGGGCTGGCCGTTGCCAGTTCGCTGCCCGACGCGTAGCTAGGATTGTTGCCCCGGTAACGTTCCTGCGCCTGCTGCATCGCCGCGAGGGCCGTGAACGCTTCCGAGCGGCGGCCCTTGCGGATCGAGTCCATGAAGCTGGGGAACGCAACCGCCAGCAGGATGGCCACGATGACGACGGCGATCATCAATTCGATGAGCGTGAATCCGCAGCTGCGGTGGCGTGAAGTGTTGACGGTGTGCTGACTCATGGCGGCCCGATTCTGACCGCATCGACCCGGACACTCCAGGCGCCGGCCTGCCGTTGGTCAGCCGTGGCCAGCCGTTGGTCGCCTTCACCCTCAACCTTGGGGGGCGCTTCAGCAGGCGGGATAGCCCGGCATCGAGCCGCTCGGCGAACACGCCCGCACGCGTCCCATGATGTTGACCACCTGGCGGATGGATTCGCCGCTGCTGGACTGCAGGTGCAGCGTGCCGGTGGGGGTGACGGTTCCGCGGTCGGGGTCGAAGAGCATGCTGGCCGAGGTGGAACTCAGCCGCAACGAGCGCCCTGCTTCGAAACCCACCGTGCGCAGCGCTTGCGCGCCTGCCGTGCACACCGCCGTGCCCTCACCGCTGCAGCGGCAGTCGCCGGCGCTGCCGGTGTGGACGACGTAGCAGCTCGACCCTTCGACGATCTGCACGCTCAGCCGGACCGGCGCCCGCCGCGCCACCGCCAGGCTGCGCGCGTGACGCAGGTCGGTGGCCAGTTGTGCGGCGGCACCCTCGAGCTGTCTGCGCTCCAGCATCTGCTGGAAACCGGGCGCCGCAGCGCCCAGGCTCACGGCCACCACGGCCAGAGAGATCAGGCTCTCGACCAGGGTCAGGCCGCGTTGCGACGGGCGGCGGGGGCTCTGGGTGCTGCGATGCATGGGCTTCTCCTGCAGTGGTTCGGATGTCGATCACTGTAGAAAAGCGACTGCCGTGGCGCGTCCCCATGGCGGGTGCTCGGAGCACGGCACTGGGGAGGGACCCCGGCGCTCCCCCACCCGGGTCCCCCGGTCGGGGGCCCCCTTCGCTAGATGTCCCGGATCAGTTGCCGGAAAGCGTCGACATCCTCGAACTCGCGGTAGACCGACGCAAAGCGCACGTAGGCCACCTTGTCGATGCGCTTGAGCTCGCGCATCACCAGTTCACCCAGCCGTGCGCTGGGCAGTTCCTTGGCGCCGCTGGCCAGCAGCTTGTCCTGGATGCGGTCCAGAGCGGCGTCGATCTGCTCGACGCTGACGGTGCGCTTGCGCAGCGCCAGCGTCATCGATGCCCGCAGTTTGGAAGGGTCGAACTCGACCCGCGAGCCGTCTTTCTTGACCACCATCGGCATCGCGATTTCGGTGCGCTCGTAGGTCGTGAAGCGCTTCTCGCAGTGCAGGCAGCGCCGGCGCCGGCGCACGACGTCGCCCTCGTCGGATTCACGCGTCTCGACGACCTGCGTTTCTTCGTGGCTGCAGAAAGGGCAGCGCATGCGCGTTGCTGGCGCGGCTCAGCGGTAGACCGGGAAGTCGCGCGTCAACGCCGCCACCTTGGCGCGTACTGCGGCGATGTTCGCGGCGTCGCGCGGCTGGTCCAGCACGTCGGCGATCAGGTGCGCGGTCTGGCGCGCCTGCTCTTCCAGGAAGCCGCGCGTGGTCATCGCCGGCGTACCCAGGCGGATGCCGCTGGTGACCATCGGCTTCTGCGGGTCGTTGGGGATGCCGTTTTTGTTGCAGGTCCTGTGGGCGTCGCCCAGGATGGCCTCGGCTTCCTTGCCGGTCAGGCCTTTCGGGCGCAGGTCGACGAGCATGACGTGGCTCTCGGTGCGGCCGCTGACGATGCGCAGGCCGCGCGCGATCAGCGTCTCGGCCAGCACGCGGGCGTTGTCCGCTACCTGCTGCTGGTAGACCTTGAAGGCCGGCGCCAGCGCCTCGTGGAAGGCCACCGCCTTGCCGGCGATGACGTGCATCAGCGGCCCGCCCTGGATGCCGGGGAAGATGGCGCTGTTGATCTTCTTGGCGATCAACTCGTCGTTCATCAGGATGATGCCGCCGCGCGGCCCGCGCAGGCTCTTGTGCGTGGTGCTGGTGACGACGTCGGCGTGAGGCACCGGGTTCGGGTAGACGCCGGCGGCGATGAGGCCGGCGTAGTGCGCCATGTCGACCATGAAGATCGCACCGATGGCCTTGGCGACCTTGGCAAAGCGCTCGAAGTCGATGCGCAGGCTGTAGGCCGAGGCGCCGGCGATGATGAGCTTGGGCTTGTGTTCGTGCGCCAGCCGCTCCATGGCGTCGTAGTCGATGGCCTCTGTCGCATCCAGTCCGTAGCTCACGACCTTGAACCACTTGCCGCTCATGTTCAGCGGCATGCCGTGTGTCAGGTGCCCGCCTTCGGCCAGGCTCATGCCCATGATCGTGTCGCCGGGCTGCAGCAGGCCGAAGAACACCGCCTGGTTGGCCTGGCTGCCCGAGTTGGCCTGCACGTTGGCGTGCTGGGCGCCGAAGAGCTGCTTGCAGCGGTCGATGGCCAGCTGCTCGACGACGTCGACGTGTTCGCAGCCGCCGTAGTAGCGCTTGCCCGGGTAGCCTTCGGCGTACTTGTTGGTCAGCTGCGAGCCCTGGGCGGCCATCACGGCCGGCGAGGTGTAGTTCTCGCTGGCGATGAGCTCGATGTGCTCTTCCTGGCGCCTGTTCTCGGCCTGAATGGCGGCCCAGATGTCGGGGTCGGTCAGCGCAAGGGTGGACGTGGAACGGTCGAACATGGCAGTCCTCTTCGGATGAAGGGCCTTCGAGAGCCGGCCGCGGCGCCTGCTTGCCAGGCGGCAAGGGGGCCGGCAGAGCGCGGTCGAGGGCTGCCCAGGCGAACGGCTGAAGCCGCGCCAGCCGGGCTCGCGCGGCCCGCGCTTCCTGGTGGTCGTCCACCTCGGGGGGAGTCCCCCTATCGCCAGTCGCGCAGGCCCGCAGTGTACTGCCGGCGTGGCGGCCGCTCAGCGCAGCAGGGCGACCTGTTCGGGTGCTGCCGAAGGCGACGAGGCGGGCGCCGCGGGCGCCAGGTCCCGGACTTCGACGGCCTGGGCCGGGCGCGCCGGGGCCGCGGGCGGCGTGTTGCTGACGCCCACCGGCACCGAGCGGCCGTCGGCGACGTTGCGCAGGTGCGCCTGCTCCATCATCACCCGTGCCGCGTAGCCGCCGTCGTGTTCGAGCAGCGCCGCGCCGACGTAGTAGCGCAGGCCTTCCTGGACGCTGCCGGCGCGCGCGATGCACTCCTTGAGCACGAGCACGCCGACGCGCAGGTTGCTGATCGGGTCGAAGGCGGCGCGCGTGCCGCCGAAGGCCTCGTACTTGTCGTCGTGCACACGCGTCATGACCTGCATCAGCCCTTGGGCCCCGACCGGGCTCTGGGCGAAGGGGTTGAAGCTGGACTCGACGGCCATGATGGCCAGGATCAGCGTCGGGTCCAGGCCGGCGCGTTGTCCGATGGCCCAGGCTTCCTGGACCAGCGCCGCCATCGGCTCCGGCGCCACCTTGTAGCGGCGCGCAATCCACTGCGCGACATGGGCCTGCTGGCGGGTCAGGGACTTGATATCGGTGGCGGTGGCGCGCGACACGGCGTCGGGTTCGGCCACGCTCGTCAGCAGCGTGG
Source organism: Rubrivivax sp. (assembly GCA_043760065.1). Classification (GTDB taxonomy): domain Bacteria; phylum Pseudomonadota; class Gammaproteobacteria; order Burkholderiales; family Burkholderiaceae_C; genus Rubrivivax. The sequence goes on along the minus strand of JAYUPN010000281.1, from coordinate 9,993 downwards.
CGTTGCTCTGCTCGCGGGCCTCGTGGCGGGTCTGCAGCCACTCCAAGGTCACCAGTTCGACCTGGTGCCGAAAGTCGGCCCGGCTGGCTGCGAACAACGCCACCGCCAGGGCCGCCAGGCCGACCAGGGCCAGCGTGTTGTGGCTGACTTCCAGCATGCCGCGGCCGACGTCACGCACAAAAACGGAAACCGACCGGGCGGTCGCATCACGGGCCCGGTGCAGCAGAAAGCTGGCTCGCATCGAGTCTTCTCCAAGTGGCTGCCAGAGTCTGCGGGCCGCATCGGGCGCCGCAGGGTGGCAGTGATAATCGACGGCAGCTTGGGCGCCTTGGGCGCGCGCTGCCTCGTGTGGCTCCGGGAGGGCTGCGAGTGCGCAGAACGGGATCCCGGGTAAACCCTGAATTTTCAGGTCTGACGCGATTCTAGGAAGCGCTTAATACACGGTCAAGAATATAAAGTCGCGCTCTAATACAAAAAAGCAATGAAATACGACGACCTGCGGGACTTCATCCAGCAGCTTGAATCGTTGGGGGAGCTTAGAAAGCTCAGCCAGCCGGTGTCTCCACGGTTGGAAATGACGGCCCTGGGCGACAAGTTGCTGCGATCGGCGGGGCCGGCGGTCCTCTGTACGAATCCCCAGGGTTACAAAATTCCCTGCCTCGTCAACCTCTTCGGCACCCCCCGCCGCGTCGCCCTCGGCATGGGTGCGCAAGAGGTCGGCGAGCTGCGCCAGGTGGGCGAGCTGCTGGCCAATCTCAAGGAGCCCGAGCCGCCCAAGGGGCTGAAGGACGCCGGCAAACTGCTGCAGATGGCCAAGGCGCTGTGGGACATGAAACCCGCCGTGCGCGGCAAGGCAGCGTGCCAGGCCGAGGTGCTGACGGGGGACGAGATCGACCTCGCCCGGCTGCCGGTGCAGACCTGCTGGCCGGGCGACGCCGGCCCGCTGATCACCTGGGGACTCGTGATCACGCGCGGTCCGCAGTCGGTGGCCCGGCCGCGGCTGCGGCAGAACCTGGGCATCTACCGCCAGCAGGTGATCGGGCGCCGCCAGGTGATCATGCGTTGGCTGGCCCACCGCGGCGGGGCGCTGGATTTCCGCGACTTCTCAAGCGCCAACCCGGGACAGCCCTTTCCGATGGCCGTGGCGCTGGGCGCCGACCCGGCGACCATCCTGGGCGCCGTGACGCCGGTGCCCGACAGCCTGTCGGAGTACCAGTTCGCCGGCCTGCTGCGCGGCAGCCGCACCGAGGTCGTGGCCAGCGGCGTCGGCGAAGGAGGGCTCATGCTGCAGGTGCCGGCCAGCGCCGAGATCGTGCTCGAAGGCCACATCCCGCCGGCCGCGGCCGGTTTCGTCGGCGAGTCCGGGCACGGCGTCAAGCTCAAAGAAAAGGACGGCTACCTGCACGCCCTGGAAGGCCCCTTCGGCGACCACACCGGCTACTACAACGAGCAGGACTGGTTCCCGGTGTTCGAGCTGTCGCGGCTGACGCACCGCCGCGACCCGATCTACCACTCGACCTACACCGGCAAGCCCCCCGACGAACCCGCGGTGCTGGGCATGGCGCTGAACGAGGTCTTCGTGCCGATACTGCGCAAGCAGTTTCCCGAGATCACCGACTTCTACCTGCCGCCCGAGGGCTGCAGCTACCGGCTGGCGGTGATCTCGATCAAGAAGGCCTACCCCGGCCACGCCAAGCGCGTGATGTTCGGCCTGTGGAGCTTCCTGCGCCAGTTCATGTACACCAAGTTCATCGTCGTCACCGACGACGACGTCGACATCCGCGACTGGAAGGAAGTGGTGTGGGCCATCACCACGCGCATGGACCCGGTGCGCGACACGACGCTGGTCGAGCACACGCCGATCGACTACCTGGACTTCGCGTCGCCGGTCAGTGGCCTGGGCGGCAAGATGGGACTCGACGCGACCCACAAGTGGCCGGGCGAAACCAGCCGCGAATGGGGGCGCACGATCCGCATGGACGCGGCGGTGGAGCAGCGCGTGCAGTCGATGGTGGATGAATTGCTGCAGCCGCGCTGAAGCGCGCCGCGGCCAGTCGGCGCGGGCCGCGAAAGAATGTAAAACCAGCTTGCGCGGAAGCACGCACAGGCGTACGCTGGCGCTGCCTGCACGCAGGCAATACCGACGGCGCAGTCACTGCGCGTCAGGGGCCCCGGACCTCATTCCTCTGGAGCTCCACTGGCAGCCTAGGCTGCCCGCCCCTCCGGCCGGCAACGGTTCGGAGGGGTTTCGCTTTGGGGCCCTTGCTTTCGCCGCGCAAGGCTTCAGGGCAGCCTTCAGGCATGGCCATCGGACATAGACCCTCCCGGTCTGTCCGGCCACCAGCGCGGCTCCGATAATCCGCCGCTGACAACCCGGGGACCCGCTTGTTCCAGCGCTTTGAACGACTCGTGCATCCGTACCCGGACGCACTGCCATCGGCCCCGCCGAGGAGCTTCTTCGCCTTCCTGTGGGAATGTTCGCGCGGCGTGCGACCTTATCTGGCGCTGGTGACGCTGTTCACGGCCGCCATCGGCGCCTTCGAGGCGTTGCTGTTCAGCATGATGGCCCACGTCGTCGACCTGCTGGCCACGGTGCGGCCGGAGGCGCTGTGGCGGCAGCACGGCCGGCTGCTGGCGGTGCTGGGCGGCATCCTGCTGCTCAGCGTGGCCTTCGCCGCGCTGCAGGCCCTCTTCAAGTACCAGGGCATCTTCGGCAACTTCCCGATGCGGCTGCGCTGGAACTTCCACCGCCTGATGCTCGACCAGAGCATGGCCTTCTACCAGGACGAGTTCGCCGGCCGCATCGCCACCAAGGTCATGCAGACCTCGCTGGCGGTGCGCGACACCTGGCTGATCTTCACCGACATCCTGGTCTACGTGCTCATCTACTTCGGCACCATGGTCGCCGTCGTCGGCGCTTTCGATGCCTGGCTGATGGTGCCTTTCCTGGGCTGGCTCGTGCTGTACGTGCTGACGCTGTCGTACTTCGTGCCGCGGCTGGCGAGCGTGGCCAAGGCGCAGGCCGACGCGCGCTCGCTGATGACCGGGCGCATCACCGACGCCTACACCAACATCGCCACCGTCAAGCTGTTCTCGCACGCCAACCGCGAGGCCCACTTCGCGCGCAGCGCGATGCAGGAGTTCATGACCACCGCCTACAGCCAGATGCGGTTCGTGACGGCCTTCGAGACCGTCAACCAGATGCTCAGCGTGTTGCTGATCGCCAGCATCACCGTCACCAGCCTGCTGCTGTGGGCCGACGCGGCGGTGGGCGTGGGCGCGGTCGCCGCGGCCACCGCGATGGCGTTCCGCCTCAACGGCATATCGCACTGGGTGATGTGGGAGATGGCGACGCTGTTCGAGCACATCGGCACCGTGCAGGACGGCATGGCCACGCTGTCGCGCGCGCGCACCGTGCTCGACCGGCCGGGCGCCAAGCCACTGGTGGTTCAGCGCGGCGAGGTGCGCTTCGAGAACGTCACCTTCGCCTACGGCGGCGCGCGCAAGGTCGTCGACGGCCTGGACCTGCACATCCGGCCGGGCGAGAAGATCGGCCTCGTCGGCCGCTCGGGCGCCGGCAAGAGCACGCTCGTCAACCTGCTGCTGCGGCTGTACGACCTGGAGGGCGGCCGCATCCTCGTCGACGGCCAGGACATCGCCGGCGTGACGCAGGAGAGCCTGCGCCGGCAGGTCGGCATGGTGACGCAGGACACCTCGCTGCTGCACCGCTCGGTGCGCGACAACATCGTCTACGGCCGCCCCGACGCGAGCGACGCCGAGATGCTGCGCGCCGCCGAACGCGCCGAAGCGCACGACTTCGTGCAGGGCCTGTCCGACCCCAAGGGCCGCAAGGCCTACGACGCCCACGTCGGCGAACGCGGCGTCAAGTTAAGCGGCGGCCAGCGCCAGCGCATCGCCATCGCCCGCGTCATGCTCAAGGACGCGCCGATCCTGCTGCTGGACGAAGCCACCAGCGCGCTCGACAGCGAGGTCGAGACCGCCATCCAGCACAGCCTGTACAAGCTGATGGAAGGCAAAACCGTGGTGGCCATCGCGCACCGGCTGTCGACGATCGCGGCGATGGACCGGCTGGTGGTGATGGAACGCGGCCGCATCGTCGAGGTCGGCGACCACAAGAGCCTGCTCGCCGCCGGCGGCATCTACGCCCGGCTGTGGGCGCACCAGAGCGGCGGTTTCCTGGGCGAGGATCTGGACGAGGAAGAAGCGGCACGGCCGCCGCAACCGCCGCAGGCGCAGCCGCTGGCTGCTGACTGAAGGCGGCGGGCCCCGGCCCAGCGGCGGTGGTGTGGGATCAGCCGCCGCCGGACGCGGCGACGGCTTGCGGCTTGGGCTCGACGGCCGGCCCCGGCCCGACCATCGGCCGCGTCTCGGTCCAGGCGCGCGCGCTTTCTGCCGCGCCCAGGGGACGGGCAGCGCGCGCCATCGTGGCGTCGACGGCCTGTTGCCGCTGCTGCTGCTCGCTCGACGGCGCGGCGTCCAGGGTCGCCAGGTCGACATCCACCCGCACCGGCCCAGGTGCGGGCGACATCGGCTCGGCGAAAGGATTGACGCGGTGCGCGCGGCTCCAGTGTTCCCACCAGGCCACGAGCACGGCCACGCCGAGCAATGCGAGCGTGCCGTATCCCAGGGTGACGAAAAAGCTTTGCATCCCGGGGCTATCGGCAGTGCGCGCCCTGGCTTGAGGCCGCCCGGGCGCGCTGCGCTTCACCCGGCGTCAACTCTTGTGGTGCACCGGCGCCAGCGCGTACACCGGCGTCGGGATGCCTTCCATGCGCGCCTTGAGCTGCAGCGCCAGGCTCAGCGAATAGTGCCGGCTCTGGTGCAGGTTGCCGCCGTGGAACCACAGCCCGGGCTGCTGCGTCGGCTTCCACATGTTGCGCAGTTCGCCCTCCCACGGCCCTGGGTCCTTGCGCGTGCCCGATCCCAGGCCCCAGCACTTGCCCACCTTGTCGGCCATGTCCTGGCTCACGAGTTGAGCCACCCAGCCGTTCATCGAGCCGTAGCCGGTGGCGTAGACGATCAGGTCGGCCGGCAGTTCGGTGCCGTCAGTCATCCTGACGCCGGTCTCGGTGATGCGCTCGACGGCGCCGGTCTTGAGCTTGACCTTGCCGTCGGCGACGAGCTCGCTGGCGCCGACGTCGATGTAGTAGCCCGAGCCGCGGCGCAGGTACTTCATGAACAGGCCCGAGCCGTCCTCGCCGAAGTCGAGCATGAAACCGGCCTTCTCCAGCCGCGCATACAGGTCGGCGTCGCGCTCCTTCATCTGCTGATACACCGGCACCTGCAGCGGCGGCAGCGCCTTGTACGGCAACGACGCGAAGATCAGATCCGCGGTGTCGGTGTCGATGCCGTTCTTCAGCGCCGCCTCGGAGTACAGGCCGCCCAGCGCCAGATCCATCAGCGTGTCGCTGCGCGCGATGTGGGTCGACGAGCGCTGCACCATCGTCACGTCGGCGCCGTGCTCCCACAGGTCGGCGCAGATGTCGTGCGCCGAGTTGTTGGAGCCGACGATCACGCAGCGCTTGCCTTCCCAGCCCTCGCCACCGGGGTGATTGCTGGAGTGGTGCTGGGTGCCCCGGAAGCTGTCCATGCCCGGGTAGTCGGGCAGGTTGGGCACCGCCGACAAGCCGGTGGCGAAGACCAGCTGCTTGGGCCGCAGCTCCACCGTCTCGCCCTTGTGCACGACGGTGACGTGCCACTGCTGCTGCGCCTCGTCCCAACGTGCGTGTTTGCACTCGGTGCTGGCCCAGTAGTTGAGCTCCATCACCTTGGTGTACATCTCGAGCCAGTCGCCGATCTTGTCCTTGGGGCTGAACACCGGCCAGTCGGCCGGGAAGGGCAGGTAGGGCAGGTGGTCGTACCACACCGGGTCGTGCAGGCACAGGCTCTTGTAGCGCTTGCGCCAGCTGTCGCCGGCTCGCTGGTTCTTCTCGACGATGATCGTCGGCACGCCCAGCTTCTTCAGCCGCGCGCCCAGCGCGATGCCGCCCTGGCCGCCGCCGATGACGAGCACGTACGGTTGCGTGTCGAAGCCGAGCGTGCGCTCTTCGTCCGCCCGCTGTTCGGCCCAGGTGCGGCGGCCACGCACGACGCCGTGTTCGGTGCCCTTGGGCCGGGTGCCGTGTTTCTTCTCCTCGAAGCCCTTCAGCTCTTGCATCGTGGTCAGCAGCGTCCAGGCCTTGCCGCCGATCAGCCGCAGGTGGCCGCGGCCGCGTGCCACCGCGGTCTCGAAAGTGAACCAGCCTTCGGTGACGCCGCCGGCCTCGCTGCCTTCGCCCTGGATCTTCCAGTCCGAGGGCTGGGCCGCGGGCACGGTGGCTTCGAGCATGGCCTGGATCTGCGCCGGCCCTTCGGCGGTCTTGATGTTCCAGGTGAAGGCGACGAGGTCGCGCCAGTAGCCGTCGTCGCCGAACATCGCCGCCGCTTCGGCGTGGCGGCCGGCGCTGCAGGCGGCGCCGAAGCGGGCCAGCCAGTCCTGGATGTCTTGGGTCGGTGTGCTCACGGCAGCTCCTCAGCGCAGGCTGTCGTAGACAGCGGTTTCGAAGGCGTAGTACAGCGGCAGCGCCTCGCTGTCGGCGAAGGGGAAGATCTGCGTCATGTAGACGCCGCCGACGCCGCTGGCCGGGTCGATCCAGTAATAGGAATTGGCCAGCCCCGCCCACATCAGCGCGCCGGCAGGGCGGCCGGTGTCGACCGCTTCGTGGTTGATCTGGAACGCCAGGCTCCAGCTCTTGGCGACGCCGGGGAAGAACTCGGCGTCATTGCTCAGCGCGATCGCGGCCTTCAGGTTGACGACGCGGTTGTTGCCCATGTGGTTGAGCGACAGCGAGGCCACCGTCTCGGGCCTGAGCACGCGCTCGCCACCGAGTTGGCCGCCGCTCAGGATCATGCGCACGAACTTCAGATAGTCGCCCATGGTGCCGTACAGGCCGCCGCCGCCCATCTCGAACTCGGGCTCCTGCGGGATCTCGAACTCGAAGGGCGCGAGTCGGCCGTCGGCGCCGCGCAGGTGCACGCCGGCCAGACGGGCGCGCATGTCGGGCGAGATGCGGAAGGCCGTGCTCGTCATGCCCAGCGGGCCGAGCAGGTGGTCCTGCAGGTAGCGGCCCAGCTTCTGGCCGCTGGCGGCCTCGATCATCTTGCCGGCCCAGTCGATGTTGATGCCGTACTCCCAGCGCTCGCCGGGGTCGAACAGCAGCGGCGTCGTCAAAGACTTGTTCCTGCACTCGGTGATGCCGGGGATGCCGAAGGCGGCCTGCACCTTCTGGATGTCGGTGTTCCAGATCTCGTAGCTGAAGCCGGCGCTGTGCGTGAGCAGGTGGCGCAGCGTGATGTCGCGCTTGGGCGCGCGCAGCCGCGGGCCGCCGGAGTCGTCGAAGCCGGTGAGCACCTGCACGTCGGCCAGTGCGGGCAGCACGCGCCACGCCGGTGCGTCCAGCTCGAGCTGGCCGCGCTCCACCAGTTGCACCGCGGCCACCGAAGTGATGGCCTTGGTCATCGAGGCGATCCAGCCCACCGTGTCGGTGCTCATGGCGACGCCGCTGCCCAGGCTGCGCTCGCCGAAGGCGCCTTCGTACAGGGTGCCTTCGCGGTTGGTGGCCATGGCCACCACGCCGGGCACCGCACCGCTGGCCACGGCACCGCGAAACAACCGGTCTGCGCTGTGTTTCAAGTCCATCGTCGTCCCCTGCTTGAACGGGTTGCGGCCGTGGCGGCCGGACGGCGAACATAGGCCCGTGCTCTCGCGCGCGCCACTGTCCAGTTTCGCTACAGGGTTTGCCCGCGCGCCTGAGGCGGCTTTCGAGCCCAGGCGCCACAATCCAGCCCTGCCATGCACGCCACCCTGGTCCCCACCGCGCCCGCGATCGATCGCTACAAGCCCTTCTGGGCCAAGCGGCTGGGGCGCGCGCCTTTCCTGCCGATGAGCCGGGCCGAGATGGAGCAGCTGGGCTGGGACAGCTGCGACGTGGTCATCGTCACCGGCGACGCCTACGTCGACCATCCGAGCTTCGGCATGGCCGTGATCGGCCGCGTGCTCGAGGCGCAGGGCTTTCGCGTCGGCATCATCGCGCAGCCCGATTGGCAGAGCGCGGATGCCTTCAGGGCACTCGGCAAACCGAACCTGTTCTTCGGCGTCGCCGCCGGCAACATGGATTCGATGATCAACCGCTACACCGCCGATCGCAAGATCCGCAGCGACGACGCCTACACGCCGGGCGGGCAGGGCGGCCGGCGGCCCGACCGCGCGACGCTCGTCTACACGCAGCGCTGCAAGGAAGCCTGGAGCGAGGTGCCGGTGGTCATCGGCGGCATCGAGGCCAGCCTGCGCCGCATCGCGCACTACGACTACTGGCAGGACAAGGTGCGCCGCAGCATCCTCGTCGACAGCAAGGCCGACCTGCTGCTGTACGGCAACGCCGAGCGCGCGATCATCGAAGTCGCCCACCGCATCGCCCGGCGCGAGCCTGTTTGGCGCATCACCGACGTGCGCGGCACAGCCTTCATGCGCCGCACCGACGAGGCCGGCAACGCCGCCTTCGCCGACTGGTTCCAGCTCGACAGCACCGAGGTCGACCGCCCCGGGCGCATCGACAGCCACATCAACCCGTACCTGACGACCAGCGAAGCCGCGGCGTCGGTGGGCGAGAGCTGCGCCAAGGAAGGCGGCGAGACGCCGACGCCGCTGGCGGCGCCGGCAGTGATCGCAATGCCCGTCAGCCGCAACCCAGCGCGCAAGAGCGGCGCCGTGGCGCTGCCGCCGCGCGAGCGCACCGTGATCCGCCTGCCGAGTTACGAGCAGGTCAAGAGCGACGCCGTGCTCTACGCCCACGCCAACCGCGTGCTGCACCTCGAGACCAACCCCGGCAACGCGCGTGCACTGGTGCAGGCCTATCACTTTCAAGGAAGCGACCGCGACCTGTGGATCAACCCGCCGCCGATCCCGCTGACGACGGCCGAGATGGACCACGTCTTCGACCTCGAGTACGCGCGCAGCCCGCACCCGATCTACGCCGATGCCAACGGCAGCTTTGATGCCGCCACCAAGATCCCGGCCTGGGAGATGATCCGCTTCAGCGTCAACATCATGCGCGGCTGCTTCGGCGGCTGCACCTTCTGCAGCATCACCGAGCACGAAGGCCGCATCATCCAGAGCCGCAGTGAAGACTCGGTGATCAAGGAGATCGAGGACATCCGCGACAAGGTCAAGGGCTTCACCGGCGTCGTCAGCGACCTTGGCGGGCCGACGGCCAACATGTGGCGCATCGGCTGCAAGAGCACCGCCATCGAAGCCGCGTGCCGCAAGCCGAGCTGCGTCTACCCCGGCATCTGCCCCAACCTGAACACCGACCATGCGCCGCTGATCAGGCTCTACCGCCGTGCGCGGCAGCTGCGCGGCGTGAAGAAGATCCTCGTCAGCAGCGGCCTGCGCTACGACCTGGCGGTGCAGAGCCCCGAGTACGTCAAGGAGCTCGTGACCCACCACGTCGGCGGTTACCTCAAGATCGCGCCCGAGCACACCGAAGGCGGCCCGCTGTCCAAGATGATGAAGCCCGGCATCGGCAGCTACGACCGCCTCAAGCAGATGTTCGAGCAGTACAGCGCCGAGGCCGGCAAGAAGCAGTACCTCATTCCCTACTTCATCGCGGCGCACCCCGGCACCAGCGACGAGGACATGATGAACCTGGCGATCTGGCTCAAGCGCAACGGCTTCAAGGCCGACCAGGTGCAGACCTTCTACCCGAGCCCGATGGCCACCGCCACGGCGATGTACCACACCGACTTGAACCCGCTCAAGGGCATCAGCCGCATTCCGGGCAAGGCCGAGCGCGTGGACACCGTGCGCGGCGAGCGTCGGCGCCGGCTGCACAAGGCTTTCCTGCGCTACCACGACGCCAACAACTGGCCGCTGCTGCGCGAGGCGCTGAAGGCGATGGGCCGTGCCGACTTGATCGGCAACGGCAAGCAGCAACT
>JAYUPN010000280.1:0-3082 GCA_043760065.1 Rubrivivax sp. | reverse complement strand
GAAGCTTGCCGCCGGCGCAGGCCGCGAGCAGCAGGCAGATCGGCAGGGTCGCGGTCTTCCAGGCACTCACGTCAGGTTACTCCTGAGGCAGCGTCGATGCGCCGGACGATGGCCGCGCGGGAAGGCAAAATGTATCGGCCGCCGGTAAACGGGACCTTGCCGGGCTGTCCGCCGGCGCGGCAAATGGGCTATCCATCGGGCTGAAGAACATCCGAACGAAAGGCTCCGCCGCGTGCACGCACAGCAGGCGCAGCGCGCTGCAGCGCTGGCCGGCGCTGCGGAAGGCGCTTTGCACGACGGCGTCGATGACCTGCTCGGGCAGCGCGGTGCTGTCGACGACCATCGCGTTCAAGCCGCCGGTCTCGGCGATCAGCGGCACGATCGGGCCGTCCTTGGCAGCAAGCGTGCGGTTGATGAGGCGCGCCACCTGCGTGCTGCCGGTGAAGCACACGCCGGCGGTGTGCGGGTGCACGACCAGCGCCGCGCCCACGGTCTCGCCCAGGCCGTGCAGCAGCGCCACGGCGTCGGCGGGCACGCCCACCTCGTGCAGCAGCGCGACGAAGCGGCGCGCTACCACCGGCGTCTGCTCGGCCGGCTTGGCCGCCACCGTGTTGCCCGCCACCAGCGCCGCCACGACCTGGCCGGCGAAGATGGCGAGCGGGAAGTTCCACGGGCTGATGCAGACGAAGACGCCGCGGCCGTGCAGGCGCAGCAGGTTGCTTTCGCCGGTGGGGCCGGGCAGCGTCTGGTCGGCCAGCCGCGCCTCGGCCTGGTCGGCGTAGTAGCGGCAGAAATCGACCGCCTCGCGCACCTCGGCGATGCAGTCACCCAGTGTCTTGTGCGCTTCCCTGACCAGCAAGCCGCAGTATTCGGGCAGGCGGGCGTCGAGCAGGTCCGCGGCCTTGCGCAGCAGCGCGGCGCGTTCGGCCAGCGCTCGCGTGGACCAGGCGTCGAAGCCGGCGTGCAGGCGCGCCATCGTGGCCTGGACCTCGTCGCTGCCGGACATCGCCAGCGCTTCGACGCGGGTGGCGTCGATCGCCGCCTGCAGCGGCGCGCGCATCGCCAGGCAGGCCAGGTCGGCGCCGGTGGAGTTGGCGCGCTCGCGGCCGTACAGCGCCGGCGGCAGCGCCAGCGCCGGCGCCGCGGCAGGCGTCAGCGGCGACGCCAGCAGCGACTCGGGGCTCACCGCCTCGTCGGCCAGCTGGTGCACAAACGAGGAGTTGGCGCCGTTTTCCAGCAGCCGCCGCACGAGATAGGCCAGCAGGTCGCGGTGCTCGCCCACCGGGGCATAGATGCGGCAGGCGATCGAGCGGTCCTTCAGCACCTCGCGGTGGATGCCCTCGCCCATGCCGTGCAGGCGCTGCAGCTCGAAGCGGGCGCCTGTTTTCCGCGCCATCTGCAGGATGGCGGCCATGGTGCCCGCGTTGTGGGTCGCGAACTGCGGGTACAGCACCTCGTGGTGGCCGATCAGGCGCGCCGCGCAGGCCAGGTAGTTGATGTCGGTGTGGTGCTTGTGCGTGAACACCGGGTAGCTCGGCAGACCGGCTTCCTGGGCGCGCTTGATCTCGCCGTCCCAGTACGCGCCCTTGACCAGGCGCACGACGAACTTCACGCCGTGGCGGCGCGCGATGGCTGCCACTTCGTCCACGGTCGCCAGGCCGCGTGTCTGGTAGGCCTGCACCGCCAGCCCAAGACCGCCCCATTGCGGGTGCTGGCGCGCCACGCGTGCGGCCAGCGCGTCGAGCAGGTCGAGCGAGATTTCGAGGCGATCGGTCTCTTCGGCGTCGATGGCCAGGTTGATGTCGGCGCGCGCTGCCAGCTCGACCAGGCTCCACACGCGCGGCAGCAGCTCGGCGAAGACACGTTCGCGCTGCGCGTCCTCGTAGCGCGAGAACAGTGCGCTGAGCTTGACCGATATCTCATCGCGGCCCTGCGGCCCCGCTGGCGTGTCGCCGTCGGCAGCACCGCGGCCGTTGGCGATGGCCTGGATGGCGCGCTGGTAGGCCGCCAGGTAGTCGGCCGCCGCGGCTTCGGTGCGCGCGCCTTCGCCGAGCATGTCGAAGCTGAAGCGCAGGCCCGGCTGCTGGCGGCGCTGGCCGCCCGCCTCGCCGATGGCCTCGGTGATGGTGCGCGCGTAGACGAACTGCCGGCCCAGCAGCTGGATCGCGCGCACGGTGGCGGCGACCACGGTCTTTGAGCCCAGGCGCTGCAGCAGCCCCGGCGCGCCGGCACCCGGATCGCTGGAGTCGGGCAGGAACTTCTTGGACAGCGCGATCGCGCTGGCCGACAGCTGCGACAACATCTTGTGCGGACCGTCAGCGGCGCTGGCGTCGAAGTCGGCGCGGCCGAGTTGGTCGGCGGTGAGCGCGATCGCGGTCTCGGCGTCGGGCACGCGCAGCAGCGCTTCGGCCAGCCGCATCAGCGCCAGGCCCTCGGCGGTGGAGATCGGGTACTCGCGCAGCAGCGACTCCATGGCCCAGAACGGCGCCGGCGTGGCGCGCGCGCCCAGCACCCACGGCCGCGCACTCTCGATCACCGCCGGCCAGTCGAGCTGGCCCTGCAGCGCCGCCATGGCGGCCGCGATGACCTCGGCTTCGGGCCGGTACGGGAACGGCAGGCGGGCGCGCTCGGGCGGGGCGATGGCGGTCACGGCGGCGGTCATGTCGGGTCCTTGGGGCTTGCAGGATGCGCAGCTTATGCCGCTCAGGGCCGCACCGGATTCGGAAATCCAAGGCCCTGACGGAGAATGATTCGCGATGAGCACGCCCGAAACCCACGCCCAGCGCAACGAACGCGGCCTCGACAAGATCGACCTGCGCATCCTGCGCGCGCTGCAGGCCGACGGCCGCATCAGCAACTTGAAGCTGGCCGAAGAAGTGCACCTGTCGCCGACCGCGGTGCTCGAGCGCGTCAAGCGGCTGCACCGCGAGGGCTACATCCTGGGCTACGAGGCGCGGCTGAACCCGGCCAAGCTGGGCGCCGGGCTGCTGGTGTTCGTCGAGATCCTGCTCGACCGCACGGTGCACGACGTGATGGACACCTTCAAGGCCGCGGTGCAGGTGCGGCCCGAGATCCTGGAAGC
>JAYUPN010000279.1:0-3090 GCA_043760065.1 Rubrivivax sp. | reverse complement strand
GCAAGATGCCCATCATGCCGCCGGGCATGTTCTTGTCGCAGCCGCCGATGACCAGCACGCCGTCCATCCACTGGCCGCCGACGCAGGTCTCCACGCAGTCGGCTATGACCTCGCGCGACACCAGGCTGTACTTCATGCCTTCGGTGCCCATCGCCATGCCGTCGCTGATCGTCGGCGTGCCGAATATCTGCGGGTTGGCGCCTGCGGCTTTGAGCTCGTCCACCGCCGCGTCGGCCAATTTCTGCAGACCGGAATTGCAAGGCGTGATCGTGCTGTGGCCGTTGGCCACGCCAATCATCGGCTTGCCGAAGTCGCCCTCGGTGTAGCCCATGGCGTAGTACATCGAGCGGTTGGGCGCGCGGGCCACGCCTTCGGTGATGTTCTTGGAGCGGCGGTTGGAGCTCATCGGCGGGTCTTGGCGTTGGGGAAGCCGGGAGTTTATCGAGCCCGCGCGGGGCCGCGTCGCGGCACGTGGACAATGAGCGGCGTTCCAACCGGAGTTCCCGATGCTCGTGCATCCGCAGTTCGACCCCGTGGCCCTGGCCCTGGGGCCCGTCCAGATCCACTGGTACGGCCTGACCTACCTGGCCGCCTTCGGTCTCTTCCTGTGGCTGGGCGCGCGCCGGGTGGCGTTGCCGCACTTCGCTGCCGCGGGCTGGCAGCGCCGGGATGTGGAAGATCTGCTGTTCTACGGCGTGCTGGGCGTGGTGGTCGGCGGCCGCATCGGTTATGCGGTGTTCTACAAGCCGGGCCAGTACTTGAGCAACCCGATGGAGATCCTGATGGTCTGGAAGGGCGGCATGTCCTTCCACGGCGGGCTGCTGGGCGTGATCGGGGCCATGGTGCTGTTTGCGCGTTCGCGCAAGCGCAGCTTCCTGCAGGTGATGGACGTGGTGGCGCCTTGCGTGCCGACCGGGCTGGCGGCGGGGCGGGTGGGCAACTTCATCAATGGCGAACTGTGGGGCCGCGCTGCCGACCCGTCGTTGCCTTGGGCGATGGCCTTCCCGCAGAGCGGCAGCCTGGTGGCGCGCCATCCGTCGCAGATCTACCAGTTCCTGCTCGAAGGGTTGCTGTTGTTCGTCGTGCTGTGGCTGTACGCCAGAAAGCCGCGCGGGTTGGGTCAAGTGTCGGGTGCTTTCCTCATCGGCTACGGCGTGCTGCGGTTCGTCGCCGAGTTCTTCCGCCAGCCTGACAGCTTCCTCGGCTTCCTCTCGTTGGGCATGACCATGGGGCAGTGGTTGTGCGTGCCGATGGTGGCGGCCGGCGTCTGGCTCTGGCTGCGCGGTGCGCGGCTGGGAGCGAAGTGATGCGACAGATTTTTCTCGACACCGAAACCACCGGCCTGTCGCCCGACAACGGCGACCGCCTGATCGAGATCGGCTGCCTGGAGATGGTCAACCGGCGCTTGACCGGCAAGAGCCTGCACTTGTACGTCAACCCCGAGCGGCCGAGCAGCGAAGAGGCGATCAAGGTGCACGGCATCACCGACGAGTTTCTGGCCGACAAGCCGCGTTTTGCCGAGGTTGTGGAAGAACTGATCGCCTACGTCGCCGGCGCCGAGGTCATCATCCACAACGCCGGCTTCGACGTCGGATTTCTCGATGCCGAGTTGAAGCGCGCCGCGCGCGAGGGCTTTCGCCACCACGTCGCCAAGGTCACCGACTCGCTGCTGATGGCGCGCGAGATGTTCCCCGGCAAGTCGAACTCGCTCGACGCGCTGTGCCGGCGACTCGAAGTGGACAACTCCAACCGCACCTTGCACGGCGCGCTGCTCGACGCCGGCCTGCTGGCCGAGGTCTACATCCGCCTGACGCGCGGACAGGACTCGCTGGTCATCGATGCCGGCGGTGCCTCGTCCGCAGGCGGCAGCGCGGCCAACGAACCATTGGCTTCACTCAGCGCCTTCACGCTGCACATCGTGCCGGTGAGCGACGAAGAGCGCAGCGCGCACGAGGCCGTGCTCGCCGACCTCGACATGGCCAGCGGCGGCAAGACCGTGTGGCGTCGCGTGGCATAATTTGTGTTGACGTTCGGGCGGTTAGCTCAGCGGTAGAGCACTGCCTTCACACGGCAGGGGTCGCAGGTTCGAACCCTGCACCGCCCACCAGCAGAATCAACGACTTACGGCGCTTTCGGGCGCCGCTTTCGTTATCGGTGGGGAAAAAGTGGGAAAAGGCGATTGTCGCGCCGCGCCGTTCGGGTTCGTCGCCGCGGTTCCGTGCAGGCTCGCGTTCGCCTACGGATTAACAGTCCCTGGGGATCGGATTTTCCGGGACGTTCGCGGCCTTTCTGGGTTTCCAAGAACCTTTTCAAATCAAGTACTTAAGTCCATAGTCCTCTTCAGCCGTCTCGGACCATCTCAACCGAAACTGGCACCAGACTGGCACCAAACCAGCTACGGACTATGGCACGCGATCAGATTTCCGCGACCTCAGCGGCCCTCCATTCACTCGACGGCAAGGCCTTCGTGACGCTGCACAGTCGCCTCGACCGGGGCGGTGCACTGCAGGCGCGCAAGCTCGCCAACGGCGTGGTTCAGTTCTACTGGCGCTACACGCTCGGCGGCAAGACCAGTCGCGAACCGATCGGTGTCTACGATCCGTCGGCGCCGCCGAAGAAGCTCGAACCGACGGGGCGCGGCTATGGCGTCGCAGCGGCACTCGAAAAGTGCAGACAGCTCGCCGGTGTTCACGCCGAGCGCGCTGACACCGGTGGTCTGCGCGAGGTCAAGGCCGAACGTCGCAAGGCCTTCAGCGCCAAGAAGGCGGCCGACGAGGACAAGGCGCTGCGCACGTTGCGCAAGATGCTCGAGACGTACACGCAGCACCTGGAGACGCAGCATCGCAGCAGCCACGTCGACGCGCAGCAGATCTTCCAGCGACATGTCTTCGAGGCGTGGCCGCGAGTGGCCGACGCGCCCGCTGTCGACCTGACGCCCGATCAAGTGCTCGACATGTTGCGCAGACTGATCGAAGCCGAAAAGGGGCGTACTGCAAATAAGCTGCGCTCCTACCTGCGTGCGGCCTACCAGTGCGCACTCGATGTGCGCACGACGGCCTCGATCCCAATGGCATTCAAGGCGTTTGGCGT
>JAYUPN010000278.1:0-7961 GCA_043760065.1 Rubrivivax sp. | reverse complement strand
CCAAGCTCACTCCGTTCGCTGCCCCCCAGGGGGGCGCACAGCACCTTCGGAACGGCCGGGCGGTGCTGAAATGAAACCCCCAAGCTCACTTTGTTCGCTGCCCCCCAAGGGGGCGCTCAGTACCTTCGGAACGGCCGGGCGGAACTGAAATGGTGCGCCCTGCCACGCGACCCCACCCCTGGCTGCAAAGGTCCGTCGCCGCCTTGGCCGCCTTGGCGCTGCTGTGGCTGGTGTTCAGCCTGTGGCTGGCCGGCCAGCCGTTGCTGGCGGTGGCGGTGCTGGCGCTGGGCGGCAGCGCCGTCGTCGTCTACGGCACGGCGCAATCGGTGGCCTGGAAGTACCTGTTCCCGGGCATCGTCGGCATGCTCGTGTTCGTCGCCTTCCCGCTCGTGTACACGGTGCAGATCGGCTTCACCAACTACTCGTCGAGCAACCTGCTGGAAGAAGAACGTGCGCGCCGCTACCTGCTGGAGCAGTCGGTGGCCGACGAGACCCACGCGCGGCCCTTCACGCTGCACGCCGAAGGGCCCCTGCTGCGCCTGCAGCTGATGCCCGAAGACGGCAGCAACGGCCCTGTGCTGGTATCGCCGCCGCTGGACCTGGCCGCCGGCGCGCCGAAGTCGCCGGTGCCGATGCAGCCCCTGGGCGCGGCGGTGCCCGCGTCGCCGCTGGACCTGCGTGCGCTGGTCCGCCTGCGCGAATCACTGTTGTCGATGCAGCTGCAACTGCCGACCGACGAAGGCGGCACACTCATCCGTTATGCCGGCCTGCGCGAATTCGGCCCCGTCGAGCCGCTGTGGACCGCGCTCGCCGACGGCTCGATCACCCAGGTCACGACCGGCACCGTCTTCAAGCCCAACCGCACGAGCGGCTTCTTCGAGAGCGCGCAGGGCGAACGCATCCAGCCCGGCTTCAAGGTCGGCATTGGTTTGGCCAACTACACGCGCATGCTGCTCGACGCCGACTTCCGCGGCCCCTTCGTCAGCATCTTCGTCTGGACCGTGCTGTTCGCTGGGCTGACGGTGCTGTTTTCCACCGCGCTGGGCATGACGCTGGCCGTGCTGCTGGAGTGGCAGGCCCTGAGCCACCGCACGCTGTACCGCACGCTGCTGTTCCTGCCCTACGCGGTGCCGGGCTTCATCAGCATCCTGGTCTTCAAGGGCCTGTTCAACCAGAACTTCGGCGAGATCAACGCCATCCTGGACGCGCTGCTGGGCATCCGCCCGGCGTGGTTTGCCGACCCGCTGCTGGCCAAGGTGATGATCCTCGTTGTCAACACCTGGCTCGGCTACCCGTACATCATGATCCTGTGCTCGGGGCTCATCAAGGCCATCCCGGCCGACCTGTACGAGGCCAGCGCGATCGCCGGCGCCAAGCCGCTGACCAATTTCTTCAAGATCACCGCGCCATTGATCGCCAAACCGCTGACGCCGCTGCTGATCAGCGCCTTCGCCTTCAACTTCAACAACTTCGTGCTCATCTCGTTGTTGACCGACGGCCGGCCCGACTTCCTCAACACCAAGCTGCCGGCCGGCACGACCGACATCCTGGTCAGCTACACCTACCGCATCGCCTTCACCGACAGCGGCCAGAACTTCGGCCTCGCCGCGGCCATCAGCACGCTGATCTTCGTCATGGTGGCGATCATGGCGCTGGTGCAACTCAGAATCACCCAGTCCGCGGAGTCTCGCCGATGATCGTCACCGGCAAAAGCCAGCGCTGGCGCGTCTGGGCCGCCCACGCCGGCCTGTGGCTGCTGCTGGCGCTGACGCTGTTCCCGCTCTTGGCCGTGCTCAGCATCAGCCTGCGTCCGGGCAACTACGCCACCGGTTCGCTGATCCCGTCCACCCTCAGCTTCGAGCACTGGCAGCTGGCGCTCGGCATCCCGGTCACGCAGGCCGACGGCAGCGTGGTGCAGCCGCCGTTCCCGGTGCTGCTGTGGCTGTGGAACAGCATCAAGATCGCGACGATCTCGGCGCTGCTCATCGTGGCCATCAGCACCACCGCGGCCTATGCGTTTGCGCGGCTGAAGTTCGCGCGCAAGCAGCTCATCCTCAACAGCATGCTGCTGCTGCAGATGTTCCCGGTGGCGGTGGCGCTGGTGGCCATCTACGCCATCTTCGAAGGCATCGGCACGCGGCTGCCTTGGCTGGGCATCGAGACCCACGCCGGCCTCATCGTCGCCTACCTGGGCGGCGTGGCGATGCACATCTGGACCATCAAGGGCTACTTCGAGACCATCCCGCAGGAGATCGAGGAAAACGCCAAGGTCGACGGTGCCACGCACTGGCAGGCCTTCCGCTTCGTGCTGCTGCCGATGGCGCTGCCGATCCTGATGGTCGTGTTTGTGCTGGCCTTCATCGGCACCATCATCGAGTACCCGGTGGCGTCGATCCTGCTGCGCGAGGAGCCCAACCTCACGCTCGCCGTGGGCAGCAAGTTCTACCTCTACGAGCAGAAGTACCTGTGGGGCGACTTCGCGGCTGCGGCCGTGTTGTCGGGACTGCCGATCACGCTGGTGTTCCTGCTGGCGCAGAAGTGGATCGTCTCGGGGCTGACTGCGGGCGGTGTGAAGGGATAGCGTCATGAAGCAACTGGTGAACCTGGCCGCCACCGCGGTCATCTGCAGCGCCGCAGGCGCACAAACGAGCATGTCCTACGCCAATCGTTTTGACCAACAAGTCGCAGGCCGCTACGAGCAGCGCGAGGCCGACTGGCGCAACGGCCCCATCGTCTACCAGGTGCTGGTGGATCGATTTGCACCCAGCGCCACGCTCGACGCCAAACGGGCGCTGTACCCGGCGCCGAAGAAGCTGCGCGGCTGGGACGAAGAGCCCCGGCGCGGCACCTACCTGGACGGCGCGCGTGTGTGGAGCCACGAGATCGACTTCTGGGGCGGCGACCTGGCCAGCACGATGGCCCGGCTCGACCATGTGCAAGGCCTGGGCGCCGACGTGCTGTACCTCAACCCCGTCCACCTGGGCTGGACGAACCACAAGTACGACTCGCTGGACTACCAGGTGGTCTCGCCCGAATTCGGCACCCGCGAAGACGTGAAGAAGCTCGCCGCCGAGCTCAAGCGGCGCCACATGAAGCTGGTGCTGGACGGTGTCTTCAACCACATGGGCCGCAACGCGCCCATCTTCCGGCAGGCCGAGTCCGACCCCCGCAGCGCGTACCGCAACTGGTTCGTCTTCGGGCCGCAGTTCAAGGGCGGCGCCCGCACCTGGTGGAACGCGGAGAACCTGCCCGAGCTGAACCTGGAAAACCCCGCCGTGCGCGACCACGTCTTCGGCGCCCCCGACTCGGTCGTGCGCAGCTACCTGCGCGATGGCGTCGACGGCTGGCGGCTGGATGTCGCGTTCGACATCGGACCCAAGTTCCTCGGCGAGCTGACGCGCGCTGCGCAGGCCGAGAAACCCGGCGCGCTGGTCGTGGGCGAGATCCCCAACTACCCGCGGGAGTGGTTCCCGTCGGTCGACGGCGTGATGCATTTCGGCCTGCGCAAGCTGATGATCAGCGCCGCCAACCGCCAGCTCGACGGCGCCAGCTTCACGCGCATGGTGGCTCGCCTGGTGCAGGATGCCGACTACGAACATCTGCTCAAGAGCTGGGTCTACCTGGACAACCACGACACCTTCCGCCTCGCCACCACCGTGCCCGACCCCAAGGCCCGCCGGCTGGCGCAGGTGCTGCAGTTCACGCTGCCCGGCGCCGTGAACCTGTACTACGGCACCGAGGTGGCGATGGAAGGTGGCGACGACCCCGAGATGCGCGGCCCGATGCGCTGGGACCGCGTGCAGGCCAATCACCCGGAGCTGGTGTGGACCCAACAGCTGGTGGCCCTGCGCAAGCAGAGCCGCGCCCTGCGTGTGGGTGACTTCCGCAGCGCCGAGGCCAGCGCCGGTGTCATTGCCTACGAGCGCCACACCGACCGCGCCGGCGACACCGTGCTGGTGATGATCAACCCGGCGCAGTCCGAGGTCGACACGACGGTGCTGGTGGCCAACTCCAAGCTGATGGATGGCGAGAACCTGATCGACCAGCTCGGCGGCAAGGTGGTGCAGCTGCAGGCTTCGATGGTGCAGGTGCGCATGCCGGCGCAGACCGCCTGGGTGCTCAGGCCGCAGTTGACGTCGCCCGGTGGCTACAGCCAGTACAAGCGCGTGCAATGAGGGCGGCCTGGGCAGCGGCGCTGCTGCTGGCGGCCGCGTCGGCTGCCGCCGCACCGGGCGCCTGCACCGCCGACCCCCTGGGGGGCCGCAGCCTGTACCTGCGCGGCAACTGGAACGGCTGGGCCGCCGCCGACACGCAGCGCTTCACCTGGGCCTGCAGGCGCTGGGAGCTGGTGACGCAGCTCAGTGGCGAGTTCAACTTCAAGATCGGCGATGAAGGCTGGAGCGCCGACGCCGACTTCGGCTCGATCGATGGCCGGCGTCTGGTGCCGCGAGGCCCCGAGATCCGGCGCCGCTTCGGTGGCGCCCACCGCATCACGATCCACATGAACGACAACACGCCGCAACTGCAGGTCGACACCTGCCCCCAGACCGATGCCGCGGCGCAAGGCGGCCCGCCGCTGGGCACCACCACGCTCTACCTGCGCGGCACGCCCAACAACTGGGCGGCGCTCGACGGCTACGCCTTCCAGTACAGCTGCGACGCCTACTACCTCAACGTCGAAATCAGCGGCCGCCACGAGTTCAGAATCGCCGACGCATCGTGGCAGGACGGCAGCACGATCGGCGCCGAAGGTTTTGGCGGCGCCAACTTCGCGCACACCTTCAGCGGCGGGCACACGCTGCGCCTGGCCTGGGCCGGCGGCCGGCCCCGGCTCGACATCGGGCCGAAGACCTTCGCCGACCCGCGCGCGGTGCCGGTCACCGATGCGGTTGCGCTGAGCCTGCGCTTCGACTCGCGTGCTGCTGCGCACAAGCAGCCCTTCGGCGCCGTGCCCGCCGGCACCGCCATCGAGTTCACGGTCGGCGCAATGCCAGGTGTCGAGCGGCTGACGCTGGTGGTCGAGAAGCGCCGGCTCGAAGGCAACCAGGAGGTGCTCGAGTACCGCGAGATCGCCCGCGTGCCGATGGCCCGGCTGGCCGACGGTGCTGGCGAGCGCTGGACCGCAAGCCACCGCTTCACCGACGTCGCCGTGCACGGCTACTGGTTCGAAGCGCAGATCGCCGGCAAGTCCTACGCCTTCCAGAACAACGCCGACGCGGTGCACTGGACGCGCGAGAAAGGCAGCGGCGGCGTCGGTGCGGTGGCCGAGCGGCCGCAGGCCCTGGGCACGATCCGGCGCTTCCGCCAGACCGTGCATGCACCGGACTTCAAGGTGCCCGACTGGGCCGCCGAC
The DNA here is from genome assembly GCA_043760065.1 of Rubrivivax sp. Lineage (GTDB taxonomy): Bacteria > Pseudomonadota > Gammaproteobacteria > Burkholderiales > Burkholderiaceae_C > Rubrivivax. The sequence continues at coordinate 2,608 of JAYUPN010000278.1, read as the reverse complement.
GCCATCTACTACACCATCTTCCCCGATCGCTTTCGCAATGGCGACAAGGCCAACGACCCGCGACCCGGCCGCGACAAGTACCAGAACCACGGCGTCGAGTTCCACGCCGACTGGCTCGACAAGCCCTACCGGCCGGGCAGTGGCGACGGCAGCGACGCCGTCTACAACAACGACTTCTTCGGCGGCGACCTGGCCGGCATCATCGACAAGCTCGACTACATCCGCGACCTTGGCGCCAACACGATCTACATGACGCCGGTGTTCCGCGCCGCCAGCAACCACAAGTACGACACCGCCGACTACCGCAACGTCGACCCGGCCTTCGGCAGCAATGCCGACTTCGAGCGCCTGACGCGTGAAGCGGCGCGGCGCGGCATCCGCGTCATCCCCGACACGAGCCTCAACCACACCGGCACCGACTCGATCTACTTCGACCGCTTCGGCAACTTCAAGTCCGGCGGCGCCTTCGAGCTCAGCACGGTGCGGCCGGACTCACCGTACGCCAGCTGGTACACGCTCGACGCGGCGCAACAAGACCCGGACAAGCGCTTCAAGGGCTGGGTCGGCGTGAGCGACCTGCCCGAACTCGACAAGGCCAGCCCCGGCTGGCGCAATTTCGCCTACCGCGACCGCGACTCGGTGATGAAGCTGTGGCTCGACCGCGGCGCCAGCGGCTGGCGCATGGATGTCGCGCCCTGGGTCGGCGACGACTTCTGGCGCGAGTGGCGCGCCGCCATCAAGGCCCACCGCAGCGACGCGCTGACCATCGCCGAGACCTGGTTCGACAGCAGCAAGTACCTGCTGGGCGACATGTTCGACAGCACCATGAACTACATCTTCCGCAACGCCGTGCAGGACTACGCGGCCGGCGGCAAGGCCGACCAGATCTACCGGCAGATCGAGTTGATGCGCGAGGCCTACCCGCCGCAGGCCTTCTACGCGCTGATGAACCTGCTGTCCTCGCACGACCAGGCGCGTGCGCTGCACGTCTTCGGCTGGCACGACGACACGCGCGACGCGGCGCTCATCCAGCGCGCAAAGCAGCGGCTGAAGCTGGCGGTGCTGTTCCAGATGATCTTCCCCGGCGCCCCGAGCGTGTACTACGGCGACGAGGTCGGCGTGACCGGCGGCGACGACCCCTACAACCGCGCCACCTATCCCTGGGCCGACCTCGGCGGCCAGCCCGACACGGCGCTGCTGGCCGACTTCAAGCAGCTCATCCGCATGCGCCGCGAACACGCGGTGTTGCGCCGCGGCAGCATCGAGGCGCCCCTCTTCATCGACGAGCACGTGGTGGTGCTGGCGCGCAGGCTCGGCGACATCTGGGCGCTGACCGCCACCAACAATGCCGCCACGGCGCGCCGGGTGTCGGTGCCGCTGCCCGCGGGTCTGGTGCCTGGGGAACTGCACGACGTGCTGGGCGGCGCGCCGGTGCAGGCCACGTCGCAGGGCTTGAGCTTCGAGGTGCCGCCGATGTACGGCCGGGTGCTGGTGAACCGCTGATGCACAACGGCGCAACAGTGCCGAAGAGAGGGGGGGCAGTGACGGCGGCTCTTGCGGCCCGCCCGTTGGGCGGGACTCCCGGCGACTCCCATCACTTCCCTGAGCAGGTGCCCGCGCCTTGACGGCGTCTCCTTCTCCTTCGAAAACTTCTGCCTCGTTGCTCAGCCAGCCCGCGTGAAATCGCGGTCTGGCCTTCGTGCAGCGTTCAGGTCCTTCCGGACCCTCACGTCCCCACTCAGCCGACGGTGTGGAAAAACGCCACCACGCCGCCCAGCAGGGCCACCACCACCGGCACGGCGCACAGCAGCGTGCTGCTCAGCGCCGGCAGCCGTCGCCGCGGGGGCGGCACGAAGCTGGATTCCTGGGCCAGATCCTCGGCGAAGGCTTCGCTGCGCCAGACACTCTGGGGTGCAATGCTGTTCATGGCTTCAGACCTTGGTTGAGGGTTCGGCTGTGCTGCGGTATGGTCCAGACTGTGCCCGGCGCAGGTTTCGCGGCGGTTTCCGATGCGCTCTGCGGATGTTTGCTTTGTTGGCTCCAGCGGGCCGGGGCGGCAACATTTGCAACGCAGCAGGGCCCAGTCTGATGCGCTGCCGATACCTCGGCTTCCCACCATTGGGGGATGGCCGCAGTCTTCTTTCCCGCACCGAGCTGGCCGGTGGCCGCTCGACAGCTTCCCGATGACCTTGCCGTACCTGATCCCCCGATGGCCATGACCGCACCGGCGCCCACGCTGCTGGTGGTCGACGACGAGCCCGAATTGCGCGGCCTGCTCGCCGAGTACTTCGGTCGCCACGGTTTCCAGGTCCGCGTGGCCAGCGACGCCGCCCAGGCGCGCGAGCTGATCGCCGTCGCGCGGCCCGACCTGGCGGTGCTCGACATCAACATGCCCGGCGAGAACGGCCTGTCGCTGGCCCGCTGGCTGCGCGAGTCGCAGCCCCAGGTGGCCATCGTCATGCTCACCACCGCCAGCGAGGCGGTCGACCGCATCGTCGGCCTCGAGCTGGGTGCCGACGACTACGTCAGCAAGCCCTACGAACTGCGCGAGCTGCTGGCGCGCGTGCGCGCCGTGCTGCGCCGCCTGCAAGGGCCGCGCGACGCAGCG
>JAYUPN010000277.1:0-7995 GCA_043760065.1 Rubrivivax sp. | reverse complement strand
GCGCCGACGAGCACGCCCACTGCGGCCAGCGCCAGACCCCAGCCCCAGCCTGCGCGGCCGCGTTGGCGCCGCACGCCCGAGCCCCGGCCGGCATGCCGGCCGGTGGCGATCATTGCGCGTTGGCCGCCATGTCCGCGCGCACCTTGCCGACGATGCCGCCCCAGTTGCCGCCCGTGTAGTGGTTGACCGACTCGGCATCGTCACGGAACTGCACCGCGTGGTAGCTCCACTTCAGCCTGCCGCCCTGGTTGGCCGCGGTGCCCAGCGTGAGGTCGTTGCAGAACCAGTCCGAGGGGTTGCAGAAACCCGCGCCGCTGCTGCCCGAGACGCCGCCGCTGGAGTGGTAGGCGATGGCCTCGTCGTCCTGGCCCGGCAGCAGGAAGCTGTACAGCGTGCCCTTGGCGCCGGCGAACATGTAGAACCACTTGCCGCTGGTGCTGTTGTGGTTGTACATCGCGCGTGCGGTGCTGGTCTTCAGGTCGGACACCAGCGGCTCGCTCAGCGCCCAGTCGCCGCTGTCGGCGAGTTCGCTGCCGCCGCCGGCGCCGCCGGCGATGTCGACCCACTTGATGTTCCAGCCCACTTGCGTGCTGCCGTCGCTGTTGCCGCACTGGCCCGCGCTGTTGGGCGTGGCGTTCTTCTTCAGGCGGCTGCTGGTGCCGTACAGGCTGAGCGCGTAGCCGATCTGCAGGTTGCCCGCCGAGTGCGCCGCCACGTAGCACCAGTTGGCGCCGGTGCAGTAGCAGTCCAGCGCGTCGCGGATGTTGCCGTTGGTGGTGCTGATGCGGTTGTAGCCGTCCCAGTTGACTGCCCTCTTGTTCACGCCGGCGGCCGTCGTGGCCGGGCCCCAGTACGTGAAGTCGGCGTGGTTGCCGACCTGGCCGCCGCCGGTGCGGCCGTTGATCCACAGGCTGTAGTTGGTGGCCTGCGCGACCACGGCCAACAGGCCCGTGGCTGCCAGTGCCAGGCCGACGATCCAGCGACGCGTTGCTTGCATGGGTTCCCTCCCGTTGTGTGTCGGCGGATGATCCGGCGCCGCGGCAGCCGGCTGCAACGCGAGCTTTCCCGGGTGCCGGCTATGCTGCGCGGCTTCGGGCCCGTGCCCGCGACATCGCTTCGCCCATGTCCGATCCAGCGCCCAAGGTCCACGCCGCCGATTCCCGCTACGCCACGCTGCGGCTGCTCGTCACGCTGGCGCTGATGACGGTCGGCAGCGCCGGCATGTACGTCGTGGCGGTGATGCTGCCGGCGGTGCAGGCCGAGTTCGGCGTCGCGCGCGCCGACGCCTCGCTGCCCTACACCGCGCTGATGATCGGCTTCGGCATCGGCGGCATCGTGATGGGGCGGCTGGCCGACCGCCATGGCGTGATGGTGCCCCTGCTCATCGGAGCGGCCAGCCTGTGCACCGGTTTCGTGGCCAGTGGTTTCGCCACCGGCATCGGCAGCTTTGCGCTGGCGCAGGGCCTCTTCATCGGCCTGCTGGGCAGTAGCGCGAGCTTCGCGCCGCTGGTGGCCGACACTTCGCTGTGGTTCGTCAAGCGCCGCGGCATCGCGGTCGCGGTGTGCGCCAGCGGCAACTACGTCGCCGGTGCGATCTGGCCGCCCGTCGTGCAGCACTTCGTGGCCGCCTACGGCTGGCGCGCCACCTGCATCGGCCTGGGCCTCTTCAGCGGCGTCGTGATGGCGGGCCTGGCGCTGTTGATGCGGCCGCGGCCGCCGGCGGCGGTGGCCGCCCCGCCCAAGGCCGGGCCGGGCCGCGCCGCAGCGGTGCCGTCCAACCGTCCTTTCGGACTGAGCCTGGCGCAGGCGCAGGGTGCGCTGTGCGTGGCCGCGGTGGCCTGCTGCGTGGCGATGGCGATGCCGCAGGTGCACATCGTGGCCTACTGCGGCGACCTCGGCTACGGCGTGGCGCGCGGCGCCGAGATGCTGAGCCTGATGCTGGCCTGCGGCATCGTCAGCCGGCTCGTCAGCGGCGCCATCTGCGACCGCATCGGCGGCATCCGCACGCTGCTGCTGGGCTCGGTGCTGCAGGGCACCGCGCTGCTGCTGTTCCTGCCCTTCGACGGCCTCGCGTCGCTGTACCTGATCTCGGCGCTGTTCGGCCTCTTCCAGGGCGGCATCGTGCCCAGCTACGCGATCATCGTGCGCGAGCACTTCCCGCCCGCCGAAGCCGGCGCGCGCGTGGGCACGGTGCTGATGTGCACGCTGCTCGGGATGGCGCTGGGCGGCTGGATGTCGGGCAAGGTGTTCGACCTCACCGGCAGCTACCAGGCGGCCTTCGTCAACGGCATCGCCTGGAACCTGCTCAACGGTGCCATCGCGGCCTGGCTGTTGTGGCGCAGCACGCGGCCGCCGCCGCGTCCAGGCCTTTCGGCATCGGCCGTCGGACAGAGCTGAGGCCGCGCGCTTGCCGCGTCGACGGCTTCTTCGGCGGGCACAATCCGCGGCTGCGATTTCACGCGGACCGATGACCTTGCGAAGCCTGCTGACCCTGTTGTGCGCGGTGACCGCTCTTGCGCTGGGCACGGCCCGCGCACAGTCGCCGCCGGACCCGACGATCAGCGCCGCACGGCTGCAGCCGGGCGAGACGATCGCGCTCGACGGCACGCTGTCGCACCCGGCCTGGCAGCGGGCGCCGGTGTTTCACCGCTTCGTCGAGAAGTTCCCCGACACCGGCGCGGCGCCGGTGCAGGCCACGCGCGTGCAGGTGCTGTTCGACCAGCGCGCGATCTACGTCGGCGTCACCGCGCTGGACACGCGCGCCGCCGACATCCGCGACCTCGTCGTGCGCCACGACGGCGTGAACCGCACGCAGGACTTCATCGTCGTCTACGTCGATGCCATCGGTGCACGCAGTTCGGCGCAGTGGTTCCGCATCAACGCCGCCGGCAGCACCGCCGACGGCATGCACACCGCCAGCGACGACAGCGAGGACTTCGCGCCCGACTTCGACTGGGACGGCGCCAGCGCGCGCACGGCGCAGGGCTGGACGGCGGTGTTCAGGCTGCCTTTTGCATCGCTGCGCTTTGCCGAGGGCCGGCAGGACTGGCGCATCATGGTCGCGCGGCGTTTGCCGCGCGAGCAGTTCCACCTCTTCACATCGGTGCTGATCCCGCGCGACGCGGCCAGCTTCATCGCCACGCTGCAGCCGCTGGCCGGCGTGCAACCGCCCGACCGCCACAACTTCCTGAGCCTGCGACCGGGCCTGACCGTGCGCCAGTCGCGCAAGGACGGGCAGCGCAAGACCGACACCGAGCCGAGCCTGGACCTGAAGTGGCGGCCGCGCGCCGAACTGGTCATCGACGCCACGCTCAACCCCGACTTCTCGCAGGTGGCGCTGGACGTGCCGCAGCTGGCCGGCAATACGCGCTTTGCGCTCTCGCTGGCCGAGAAGCGGCCCTTCTTCTTCGAGTCGGCCGACCTGCTGCGCATGCCCACCGTGGCGCTGTATACGCGCAGCTTCACGCAGCCGCGCGGCGGCCTGCGCGCCACCTGGCGCGGCCTGGAGTGGGCGAGCACGGCCTTTGCCATCCGCGACGAGGGCGGTGCTTCCGTGTTGCTGCCCGAGGCCTACGGCACCGGCGTCGCGCCGCAGCCTGCATCCGACAGCCTGGCGCTGCGCGCGCGGCGCGTCGGCCAGGGCCTGGCCTGGGGCGGCGTCGTCGTCGCCCGCCGCTACGACGGCGGCCGCGGCGACAACACCGTGCTCGGCCCCGACGTGGGCTGGCAGATCAACGATCAGTGGCGGCTGCGCAGCCAGTGGCTGCACTCGCGGACCACGGCGCAGCGCGACAGCAGCAGCGGGTCCCTCGCGCTGGCGCCGGCGCGCGACGGCGACCGGCTGCGCCTGCACGTCGTGCGCCAGACCGGCGAAGGACAGACCTCCTTCGGCATCGACGACATCGGCCGCGACTTCCGGCACGACACCGGCTTCGTCAACCAGGCCGGGGTGCGCAGGCTCGAGGCCTTCCAGAGCGTCGGCTGGCGCAACCTCGGGCCTTTCAACGAGTTCTTCCTCAACGTCAACGCCTACCAGATCCGCGACCGTGCCAGCGGCGCCGTGGTGCAGCAGGTGCTGCGCCCGGGGCTGTGGTCGAACGCGGCGCGCAACCTGGAGTGGTGGTTCGAGGTCTTCGCGGTGTCGCAGCTGCGCACCGCGGCAGATCAGCCGCTGCTGTCGGAGCGCTTCATCAGCAGCGGCCTCGTGATGACGCCGGCGACCTGGTTCCCGCTTGTCGAGGCGTCGACCGAACTGGGCCGGCTGGCCGACACCGCCGCGGGTGAAGTCCGCAACGGCGGCCGGCTGAACCTGAGCGCCCGGCTGCGCCCGCTGCGCGCGCTGGAGTTCGAGCCGCGTCTGAACCTGGCCTGGCTCGACCGCGACGGCCAGCGCACCTACCGCGAGACGGCGCAGCAGTGGCTGGCGGTGTGGCATTTCGACGCCCGCCACAACCTGCGCGCCATCGTCCAGCGACGCGCGCTCGACCGCCGCGCCGAGCCCCGCGTGCTGGCCCACCAGGGGCTGTCGCGCACCGAATCGCTCACCTATGCCTGGCGCCACAGCGCCGGCACGCGCCTGTACGTCGGCGCCACGCGCTCGCGCCAGGGGCGCGTGGCGCCCGCCAGCAACACCGAGGCTTTCATCAAGCTCGAACTCGACGCCGACGACCTGCGCGCCCTGGCGTCTTGACCGAGGTCAAGGACACGGCAGGGCGCCCTGCGTAGAGTGGCCGGCACGAGCCCGGGCTGCTCCCGGGCAGGGTGAAGGCTGGCCATGTATTCCCATCTGCTGGTGCCGCTGGACGGCAGCGAATTGTCCGAGCGCGCCGCGCAGGCGAGCCTGGAACTGGCGCGCAAGCTCGGCGCCCGCGTCACCGCCTTCGTCGCCGAGGCCGAGCCGCCGCTGCCGCACATGGGCAGCAACGTGACGCTCTACCGGCGCGACACCGAAGAGCACCTGGCGCGCACCGAAGCCCACGCCCGCCGGGTGCTGGATCAGTTCCAGGCCCGCGCCACCGAGCTGGGTGTGCCTTGCGAAGGCCACTTCAGACGCAGCGATGCGGTCGACGACGCCATCGTCGCCGCGGCGCAGAAGTACGGCTGCGACATGATCGTCATGGTCACGCACGGCCGTGGCGCGCTGGGTGAGTTGCTGTTCGGATCGCACACCAAGAACGTCATCTCGCGCAGCAAGTTGCCGCTGCTGGTGCTGCATTGAAGGGCGTGCCCGTGGCGCCTGCAACAGTGCCGGCCGACCTGCAGGAGATGCGGGTCCGCAGCGGGCTCGGCGCCTTGCGCTTGCGGGGCCGCGAGTTGCTGCCGCTGGTGCAGGGCGGCATGGGCGTGGGTGTTTCCGCGCACCGCCTGGCTGGCGCCGTGGCGCGCGAAGGCGGCGTGGGCACGCTCAGCAGCGTCGACCTGCGGCGCCACCACCCCGACCTGATGGAGCGCACGCGCGGCCTGGACATGGCATGTCCCGACGATGCGCGGCGCCTGATCGACGCCGCCAACCTCGAGGCCATCGCGCGCGAGGTCAAGGCCGCGCGCGCCGACGCCGGCGGCCACGGCCTGCTGGCCATCAACGTCATGCGCGCCGTCAGTGCCTACGGCGACTCGGTGCGCTGCGCGCTCGAAGCCGGCATCGACGCCGTCGTCGTCGGCGCCGGACTGCCGCTGGACCTGCCGGACCTGGCGCAGGACCACCCGCACGCGGCGCTGATCCCGATCCTCAGCGACGCGCGCGGCGTGCAGCTGATCGTCAAGAAGTGGGAGCGCAAGAAGCGGCTGCCCGACGCCATCGTCATCGAGCACCCGCGACTGGCCGGCGGCCACCTGGGCGCGGCGAAGATCGCCGACCTGGGCGATGCGCGATTCGATTTCGAGAACGTGATCCCGCAGTCGCTGGCCTTCCTGCGCTCTGCCGGCATCGAGCGTGAGATCCCGCTCATCGCCGCCGGCGGCATCCGCAGCTTCGAGGACATCGCGCGGCTGCAGGCGCTGGGCGCTGCCGCGGTGCAGCTGGGCACGCCTTTCGCGGTGACCGAGGAGTCCGACGCCCACGACGAGTTCAAGCGCGTGCTGGCGCAGGCGCGCGACGAGGACATGGTCGAGTTCACCAGCGTCGCCGGCCTGCCGGCGCGCGCCGTCGGCACACCCTGGCTGCGCAACTACCTGCGCATCGAGGACAAGCTGCAGGCCGTGGCCCACGCCAAAAAACGCTGCACCAAGGCCTTCGACTGCCTGGCGCAGTGCGGGCTGCGCGACGGCTTGCAAGGCTGGGGCCAGTTCTGCATCGACAACCAGTTGGCAGCAGCCTTGCGCGGCGACGTGAAGAAGGGTCTCTTCTTCCGCGGCGTCGGGGCTTTGCCGTTCGGCGAGCAGATCCGCAGCGTGCGTGATCTGATGGAGCGGCTGCTCACGCCCACTCCGTCGCCATTGGCGTCAATGGCCTGAATGGCCGGCGGGCTGCGCAGGCCCCTTCCAGGAAATCACATGACGAAGACCATCAAGACCCGGGCTGCCCATGGCGCTGTCGCACCGGCCCACGCGCTGCCCGCACAACCGATCAGCGCCGAGGTGCTGGCCGAGAAGTACGCCAAGGGCGACGAGCGCAGCGTCGCCGACGTGCACCGCCGCGTCGCGCGTGCACTCGCGGCTGCCGAAGCCCCGGAGCAGCGCGAGCACTGGCAGGCCCGGTTCGAGCACACGCTGGCCAGCGGCTTCATCCCGGCGGGGCGCATCCAGTCGGCGGCGGGCACGACGCTGTCGGCCACGCTCATCAACTGCTTCGTGCAGCCGGTGGGCGACAGCATCAGCAGCATCGAGGACGGCCACCCCGGCATCTACACCGCGCTGGCCGAAGCCGCCGAGACGATGCGCCGCGGCGGCGGCGTCGGCTACGACTTCAGCCGCATCCGGCCGCGCGGCGCCTGGGTCGGCAGCACGCAGAGCAACGCCAGCGGCCCGGTCAGCTACATGCGCGTCTTCGACCGCTCGTGCGAGACGGTCGAGTCCGCCGGTGCGCGGCGCGGCGCGCAGATGGGCGTGCTGCGCTGCGACCACCCGGACATCGAGGAGTTCATCCACGCCAAGGACCGCGGCGACCTGAAGAACTTCAACATCTCGGTCGGCGTCACCGATGCCTTCATGGAAGCCGTGGTCGCCGACGCCCCCGTCGAGCTGGTGCACCGCGCCGAGCCCAGCGCCGCGCACAAGGCCGCGGGCGCGATCAGCCGCGCGCGGCCCGACGGCAGCGGCGAGTGGGTCTATCGCACGCTGCCGGCGCGCGAACTGTGGGACCAGATCATGCGGTCCACCTACGACCACGCCGAGCCCGGCGTGCTGTTCCTGGACGCCATCAACCGCGACAACAACCTCGCCTACTGCGAGACCATCGCCAGCACCAACCCCTGTGCCGAGCAGCCGCTGCCGCCCTACGGCTGCTGCTGCCTGGGCAGCATCGACCTGACGCGCTTCGTGCGCCGGCCCTTCGAGGTCGACGCGGCCTTCGACGAGGCCGCCTTCGTGCAGGTGGCGCAGGTGGCGGTGCGCATGCTCGACAACGTGCTCGACACCACCGTCTGGCCGCTGCCGCAGCAGCAGGATGAGGCACGGCGCAAGCGCCGCATCGGCCTGGGTTTCACGGGCCTCGGCGACGCGCTGGTGATGCTCAACCTGCGCTACGACGAGGACCCGGCGCGCGCCCAGGCCGCGCGCGTGGCCGAGGTGCTGCGCGACGCGGCCTACGAGGCCTCGTCCGACCTGGCGCGCGAACGCGGCCCCTTCGCACTCTTCAATGCCGACCTGCTGCTGTCGGGCAGCAGCTTCGCGTCGCGGCTGCCGCCGCACCTGCGCGAGCGCATCCGCGCACAAGGGCTGCGCAACTCGCACCTGCTGTCGATCGCGCCCACCGGCACCATCAGCCTGGCCTTCGCCGACAACGCCAGCAACGGCATCGAGCCGGCCTTCAGCTGGAGCTACACGCGCAAGAAGCGC
>JAYUPN010000276.1:0-24998 GCA_043760065.1 Rubrivivax sp. | reverse complement strand
GCGCCTCGGCGGCCGCCGCCGCGAGTGCGCCGGTCGATGCTGCGCCAGCCGCTCAGGCCAGCGCCAGCGCACCGGTCGACGTCGAGCCCACGCTCGGGCGCGTCGAGCTGCCCTCGCTCGGGCCGATCGTCGACGAGCGCCGCCGCGCCGCAGCCGCGGCGGCCGAGGCCAAGTCGGCGGCGGCTGCCGGTGCGGCGATCGAGCAGGCGCGGAAGTCGGTGCCACCGCCGGCCGTCGTCGGCCCGGCCTTCGCGGTGTCGACGCGGCTGCTGCGCACGCGCTCCGAGAGCGAACAGCTCGCCGAGGCGATGCGCGCGCTGCTCACGGGCGTCGGGCCGCCCGGGCTGCAGGTGCAGGCCTTGCGTTCGGGCGAGGACTGGCGCGTCGTGGTCTGGCCCTTCACCGAACTGGCGCAGGCCGAGCGGGCCCGCGCGCTGCTCGCGTCGCGCGGCATGAAGGTGGCGGTGATCGACTTCTGAGCGATCGCGGCCGGTCCGCGCTCAGTGCGGCTCGGCCGTGAAGTGGTCGGCGCGCCGGCCCTTGATCGGCGCGTAGAAGCGCTTGATCTCGGCCATGTCGGCGTCGACGTCGCCGGTCGGCGTGAACACCGGGCCCAGGCCGCTGAGCCTGCGCTCGTAGTCCATGAACGCCAGCACGATCGGCACCCGGGCCTGCAGCGCGATGTAGTAGAAGCCGGTCTTCCAGTGCCGCGTCCTGCCGCGCGTACCCTCGGGCGGCACCACCAGCTGCAGCGGGCCGTCGGCGTCGATGATCGCCTGCGCCGAGGCCGCCACCAGGTTGCTGCTCTTGTCGCGGTCCACCGCGATGCCGCCCAGCCAGCGCATGAGCGGGCCGAAGGGCCAGCGGAAGAGGCCGGCCTTGCCCATCCAGTAGATGTTCAGGCGCAGCGCAAAGGCCACCATCAAGGTGTACGGCAGGTCCCAGTTGCTGGTGTGCGGCGCGGCGATGAAGACGCTCTTGCGCGCCTGCGGCGGCAGCTGCCCTTGCACCTTCCAGCCGTTGAGCTTGAGAAAGGCCAGCGAGAAGCCACGCAGGACGGTGTTGAGCACCGGGGTGTCGAAGATGGTGTGGTGCATGCGGGGCGATGGGCCAAGGTTGGCCGAGGTAGGCCGGGCGCCGGCGGATTGTGGGTCACGGCCGGCCCGCTACGATGCACACCGGCTCGGGTCGAACCCCAAGGCATCCAAGGAGCAAGCGCATGTCATCCGGCAAGATCCTCGTCGCCCAGGGCGGCGGCCCGACGGCGGTCATCAACCAGAGCCTGGTCGGCGTGGTGCTGGAGGCGCGGCGCCACCAGGGCATCCAGCGCGTCTACGGCGCGCGCCACGGCGTGCGCGGCATCGTGGGCGAGGACTTCGTCGACCTGACGCAGGAGACCAGCCACAACCTCGAGCTGGTGGCCAACACCCCGGCCGCGGCGCTGGGCAGCACGCGCGACAAGCCCGACCTGGCCTATTGCCAGGAGATGTTCAAGGTGCTCAAGGCGCACCGCATCGAGCACTTCTTCAACATCGGCGGCAACGACTCGTCGGACACCGTGCGCATCGTCGCCGAGGAAGCGCACAAGGCGGGTTATCCGCTGCGCTGCATCCACATCCCCAAGACGATCGACAACGACCTCGTGCTCAACGACCACACGCCGGGGTTCCCGAGCGCGGCGCGCTTCGTGGCGCTGGCCTTCGCCGGCGCCAACCTGGACAACGCGGCGCTGCCGGGCGTCTACGTCGGCGTCGTGATGGGCCGCCACGCCGGCTTCCTGACCGCGGCCAGCGCGCTGGGCAAGAAGTTCCCCGACGACGGGCCGCACCTGATCTACCTGCCCGAGCGCGTGTTCGAGATCGATCGCTTCCTGGCCGACGTCAAGGCCACCTACGAGCGCCACGGCCGCTGCGTGATCGCCGTCAGCGAAGGCATCCACGACGCCCAGGGCCAGCCGATCCTGGCCCTGCTGGCCAAGGACCTGGAGCGCGACGCACACGGCAACGTGCAGCTCTCGGGCAGCGGCGCTTTGGCCGACTTGCTGTGCGAGGAGATCAAGGCCAAGCTCAAGATCAAGCGTGTGCGCGGCGACACCTTCGGCTACCTGCAGCGCAGCTTCGTGGGCTGCGTCAGCGACGTCGACCAGCGCGAGGCGCGCGAGGTCGGCGAGAAGGCCGTGCAGTACGCGATGTGGGGCGGCGTCGACGGCTCGGTGGCGATCAAGCGCACCGGCTTCTACTCGGTGGACTACGAACTGCTGCCGCTGGCAGCGGTGGCCGGCAAGACGCGCACGATGGAGGACGGGTTCATCAGCGCCAGCGGCACCGACATCACCGACGCCTTCCGCCTGTACCTGCGCCCGCTGCTGGGCTCGGGCATGCCCGACGCCTTCCGGCTGCGGCCGAACGCGGTGCCGAAGGTGCTGAAGGTCTAGCCAGGGGCGCGCGGCGGCGAGGGACGCACCGGCCCGCCGCCGGGCCTACCCGCTGCCGGGGATGCGCTTCGTGCGCTGCGCCGGCATCAGGAAGTCGAAGTCGACGCCCTGGTCGGCCTGCGTCACCGACTGCAGGAAGAGGCGGCGGTAGCCGCGCTCGGCCGTCGGCTCGACCACCGGGTGCGCGGCGGCGCGGTCGGCCAGCTCTTGCGCGCTGACCAGCAGCGTGAGCTCGCGCCGCGCCACGCTCAGCCGGATGCGGTCGCCACTGTGCACGTGGGCCAGCGGGCCGCCCACCGCGGCCTCGGGCGTGACGTGCAGAACGATGGTGCCGAAGGCGGTGCCGCTCATGCGGCCGTCGCTGATGCGCACCATGTCCTTGACGCCGGCGCGCGCCAGCTTCAGCGGGATCGGCAGGTAGCCCGCCTCGGGCATGCCGGGGGCGCCCTTGGGGCCGATGCGCTTGAGCACCAGCACGTCGTCGGCGCTGACGTCGAGCGCCGGGTCGTCGATGCGTGCGGCGAGGTCGGCCGCATCCTCGAACACCACCGCGCGGCCTTCGTGCTCCATCAGCGCCGGGCTCGCCGCCGACTGCTTGATGATGGCGCCGCCCGGCGCCAGGTTGCCCTGCAGCACGGCGATGCCGCCCTGCGGATAGATCGGATCGGACAGCGGCCGCACCACCGTCTGCGCGAAGCCGGGCCCGGCCGCGTCGAGCTCTTCGCCCAGCGTGCGGCCGGTGACGGTGAGCGCGTCCAGGTGCAGCAGCGGGCGCAATTCGCGCAGCAGCGTGGCCATGCCGCCGGCGTGGTGGAAGTCCTCCATGTAGTGCTCGCCGCTGGGCTTGAGGTCGAGCAGCACGGGTGTCTCGCGGCCCATGCGGTCCAGCGCCTGCAGGTCGACCTCGAAGCCGAGCCGGCCGGCGATCGCAGTCAGGTGCACGACGGCGTTCGTCGAGCCGCCGATGGCGAGCAGCACGCGCATCGCGTTTTCGAACGCATGGGCGGTGAGCACCAGGTCGATGGTCAGCCGGCTGCGCGCCATCTGCACCGCCTGCGCGCCGGTGCGCTCGGCAACGCGCATGCGGTCGGCGGTGACGGCCGGCGGGCTGGCGCCGCCTGGCACCGTCATCCCGAGCGCCTCGGCGATGCAGGCCATCGTGCTGGCCGTGCCCATCACCGAGCAGGTGCCGACGCTGGCCACGAGCTGGTTGTTGACGGCCGCGATCTCGTCGGCGTCGATGTCCTGCGCGCGAAAGCGCGCCCAGTAGCGGCGGCAGTCGGTGCAGGCGCCGACGCGCTCGCCGCGGTGCGCGCCGGTGAGCATCGAGCCGGTGATGAGCTGGATCGCCGGCAGGCCGGCCGAGGCCGCGCCCATCAGCTGCGCCGGCACCGTCTTGTCGCAGCCGCCGATGAGCACCACCGCGTCCATCGGCTGCGCGCGGATCAGCTCCTCGGTGTCGATCGACATCAGGTTGCGCAGGTACATGCTGGTCGGCGCCGAGAAGCTCTCGTGCAGCGACATCGTCGGAAAGTCCATCGGCAGCCCGCCGGCCAGCATGACGCCGCGCTTGACGGCCTCGATCAGTTGCGGCGCATTGCCGTGGCAGGGGTTGTAGGCGCTGCCGGTGCTGGTGATGCCGATCACCGGCCGCTCGAGCGCGGCGTCGGTGTAGCCCGCGCCCTTGATGAAGGCCTTGCGCAGGAACAGCGAGAAGCCGGCATCGCCGTAGCTCGTGAGGCCCTTGTGCATGCCCGCAGGCGTGTCGTCTCGGGTCGGGGGTTCGTCGTTCATCAAGGGATCCTCGGGCAGGCGTGCCACGGTGCAGCGTATCAGGGCCCACCCGGGCTTCCGGCGCTGCCGCGTGATGGAAAGTCAGTAGCGCCCAGCCGAGCCCTGGATGGAACAATCAAGACAGCGGTCTCTCGCCCCGAGCGGCGCACCTCACTCTTCAACGGAGCCCCCATGAAGAACTTCAGGTCTGCAATCGGCTGCCTGCTCGGCGCCGCCGTGCTGTCGCTGAGCGCACAGGCACAGAACATCTCCATCGCCACCGGCGGCACCGGCGGCGTCTACTACCCGATGGGCGGCGGCATCGCCGCGGTGCTGTCCAAGCACGTGCCGGGCATGCAGGCCACGGCCGAGGTCACCGGCGGCTCGGTCGACAACCTCAAGTTGATCGCCAGCGGCAAGCCCTATGTCGGCTTCACGATGACCGATGCCGGCCAGGACGCCTACCGCGGCGAGGACAAGTTCAAGGGCAACAAGGTGCCGCTGCGCACGCTGATGATCCTGTACCCCAACCGCATGCACGTGGTCAGCGTCGAGGGCCGCGGCATCGCGAAGATGGCCGACCTGAAGGGCAAGCGCGTGTCCACCGGCTCGCCCGGCAGCGCGACCGAGGTCATGGCCTTTCGCTTGCTGGACGCCGCCGGCCTGGACAAGGACAAGGACCTCAAGCGCGAGCGCCTGGGCGTGGCCGAGTCGGTCAACGCCGTCAAGGACGGCAAGATCGACGCCTTCTTCTGGGTCGGCGGTCTGCCCACCGCGGGCGTCACCGACCTGGCCAACACGCCGGGCACCAAGCTCAAGATGGTCGACCACGCCGAGGCGGTGGCGGCGATGAACAAGAAGTACGGCGACCTCTACGTCGAGGACGTGATCCCCAAGGACACCTACCGCGGCATGGACGCCGACAACAAGCAGGCCACGGTGATGAACATCCTGGTCGCGCACGAGAACATGGACGAGAAGACGGCCTACACCATCGTCAAGACCATCTTCGACAAGCGCGACGACCTGATCGCCGTGCACAAGGAGGCGGCCAACTTCAAGCTCGAGAACCAGAAGGCCGCCGCCACGCCGATCCCGTTCCACCCAGGGGCGCTGAAGTACTTTGCCGAGAAGGGCCTGAAGGTCAACTGAGCCACGCTCCGGCGCGGCGCCGCTGCGGCGGTCCGCGTTTGGGCTCTCATCGGCGCGCCATGCGGCGGCCCCACCCGGCAGCACCCACGGCGGCACCCCAGGCATGCAGCGAACAGACCCTCCCGGCTCCACCGCCTTCACCGTCAGCGACGAGGCGCTGCACAAGGCCGAGGAGTTCATCGAAGCCGAGGAAGGCGCAGCCAACAAGCTCAAGGGCTGGCTCCACGTCTTCGTCGTCGCGGTGGCGGTCGGCATGTCCGCCTTCCACCTCTACACCGCCTACGGCATCATGCCGACGCAGACGCTGCGCCCGGTGCACGTCGGCTTCGTGCTGTTCCTGTGTTTCCTGGTGTTCCCGGTGGCCTCGCGCTTTCGCCACCGCATCATGTGGTGGGACTGGCTCGCGGCGGCGCTGTCGATCGCCACCGTGGTGTACCTGATCCTGGGCGGCGACGACTTCACCGACCGCAACACCTCGCCCGAAGCCTGGGACATCGCCTTCGGCCTGGCGCTCATCGTGCTGGTGCTCGAGGCCATGCGCCGCACCAACGGCTGGATCATGCCGGTCATCACCGCGGCCTTCATCGCCTACGCGCTGCTCGGCCCCTGGCTGCCCGCACCGTGGACGCACAAGGGCTACGAGATCGGCCGTCTGGTCGGCGTGATGTACATGACGCTGGAAGGCATCTACGGCGTGGCGGTGGACGTGTCGTCGTCGCTGATCATCCTGTTCACGATCTTCGGCGCCTTCCTGCAGTACTCGGGCGCGGGCAAGTTCTACATCGACTTCTCTTTCTCGGCGATGGGCGGCAAACCCACCGGCGCCGGGCGCACCGTGGTGCTGGCGTCGTTCCTGCTGGGCGGGCCGTCGGGCTCGGGCGTGGCGACGACGGTGACGCTGGGTGCGGTGGCCTACCCGATGCTGGCCAAGGCCGGCTACGAGAAGAATGCCGCCGGCGGCCTGCTCGCGGCCGGTGGCCTGGGCGCCATCATCTCGCCGCCGGTGCTGGGCGCGGCGGCGTTCCTGATCGCCGAGTTCCTGAAGATCTCTTACCTCGACGTGCTGCTGATGGCCGTCATCCCGACGCTGATGTTCTACCTCGCGCTGTTCCTGATGGTGGAGCTCGATGCACGCAAGTACGGCATGGGCAACGCGGTGTTCGAGCAGGTCGACTCGGTGTGGAACCTGACGCGCCACTACGGCTTCCACTTCCTGTCGCTGGTCTCCATCGTGGCCTTCATGATGTGGGGCTACTCGCCGGTGCTGTCGGTGTTCTGGGCCACCGTGGTGGCGTTCGTGACGAGCTTCCTGCGCCGCGACACGGCGCTGTTCTCCTACGACCTGTTCCAGGGCAAGGGCTCGCTGGTCGAACACGTGTTCCGCTCGCCCTTCGTCAAGGCGATGGAAGCGGGGTCGATGGGCATGCTCAACGTCGCGGCCACCTGCGCCGGCGCCGGCATCATCGTCGGTGTCGTCACGCTCACCGGCCTGGGCCTCAAGTTCAGCGGCATCGTCATTGACTACGCCGGCGGCTCGCTGCTGCTGACCGCGATCTTCACCGCGCTGGTGGTGTGGATCGTCGGCCTGGCGGTGCCGGTGACGGCGTCGTACATCATCTGCGCGGTGATCGCGGCGCCGGCGCTCATCAAGCTGGGCGTGCCCGACTTCGCGGCGCACATGTTCATCTTCTACTACGCCGTGCTGTCCGAGGTCTCG
Organism: Rubrivivax sp.; assembly: GCA_043760065.1. Classification (GTDB taxonomy): domain Bacteria; phylum Pseudomonadota; class Gammaproteobacteria; order Burkholderiales; family Burkholderiaceae_C; genus Rubrivivax. The sequence goes on along the minus strand of JAYUPN010000276.1, from coordinate 17,922 downwards.
CCGCCGACGGCGCTGTCGCCGTTCGCGGCCGCGGCGATCACCGGCGGCGACCCGTACAAGACGACGCTGCAGTGCTGGAAGTACACCGTGCCGGCGTTCCTGGTGCCGTTCATGTTCGTGCTCGACCCCGCCGGGCAGGGCCTGCTGCTGATGGGCTCGACAAAGGCCCTGGCCAACGCCGACTGGTGGTCGATCGGCCAGGTCACGTTCACCTGCGCGGTCGGGGTGGCGGCGCTGGCGGCCGGCTTCCAGGGCTGGGCGCTCAAGCGCACCACGCCCGTCGAGCGCGGCATGTTCATCGCCGCCGGTTTCGCGCTCGTCTACCCCGGCGCGGTGGCGGACATCACCGGCTTCGTGCTCGTGGCCGCGGTGCTGGCGCTGCAATACTTCCGCCGCCAACGGCTGCCGGCCTGAGCGCCGGCCGCCCGCGCAGCCCCGTCACGCGAGGAGAACGCCATCAACCGACTCGACGCATCCGCCACCGGCGTCTACCTGATCACGGTGACGCCGTTCACCGACAGCGGCGCGCTCGACCTGCCGAGCACCGACCGCATGGTCGACTTCTGCCTCGACAGCGGCGTCACCGGCCTCACGGTGCTGGGCATCATGGGCGAAGCCACCAAGCTCACGGCCGAGGAGTCGCGCACCTTCGTCGAGCGTGTGCTGGCACGCGTGGCCGGCCGCGTGCCGGTGGCGGTGGGTGCCTCTGCACCAGGCTTTGCGCCGATGCGCGAGCTCACCGACAGCGTGATGGCGCTGGGCGCCGCCGGCGTGATGGTGGCGCCGCCGCCGACGCTGCGCACCGACGACCAGATCGCCGCCTACTTCGAGATGGTGCAGGAGACGCTGGGCGCGGCCGTGCCGTGGGTGCTGCAGGACCACCCGGTCGCCACCGGCGTGCAGCTGAGCACCGGCGTGATCCTGCGCATCCTGCGCAGCAGCCCGGGCTGCGTCATGCTCAAGCACGAAGACTGCCCCGGCCTGGCCAAGCTGTCCGCGCTGCGCGCCGCCAGCGAGCGCGGCGAGGTGCGGCGTGTGTCGATCCTCACCGGCAATGGCGGCGGCCTGTTCCTGCCCGAGGAGCTGACACGCGGCGCCGATGGCGCGATGACCGGCTTCGCCTACCCCGAGATGATGGTCGGCGTCTGCCGCGCGCACGCCGCGGGCGACGTCGAACGCGCCCACGACCTCTTTGACGCCTACCTGCCATTGGCGCGTTACGAACAGCAGCCGGGCATCGGGCTGGCGGTGCGCAAGCACCTGCTGGCCGAGCGCGGCGTGATCGCGTCGAGCGCGGTGCGCAAGCCCGGCCCCAAGCTGGCCGCGGCCGATGTCGCCGACATCACCCGCCTGGTGGCGCGGCAGGCGCGGCGCCTGGCCGAGCTGGACCGCCAGTGAGACCTCTTCAACACAGGACGCAACCCCGATGACGACGCCGCCACCGATGACACTCGACGCGACAGCGATCGAGATCCTCTCGCAGGTCACGACCGCCACGCTGACGACGATCCTGCTCAAGAAGGGGCTGCGCAACGTCTGGCTGCGCGGCACCCGTCCGCTGCGCCCCGGGCAGCCGCGCCTGGTCGGGCGCGCCTTCACGCTGCGCTTCGTGCCGGCGCGCGAGGATCTGGCGACGCCGGAATCCTGGGCCTCGCCAATCTCCACGCGCGCGGCGATCGAGGACATGCCGGCCGGCTGCATCGCGGTCGTCGATTCGATGGGCGTCACCGACGCCGGCATCTTCGGCGACATCCTGTGCGCGCGCAGGGCGCGGCGCGGCGTCGCCGCGTTGGTCACCGACGGCGTCGTGCGCGACGTGCAGGGCGTCATCGGCACCGGGCTGCCGGTGTGGTGCAGCGGCGCGGCGGCGCCGCCGTCGGTGGCCGGGCTCACCTTCGTCGCCTGGCAGCAGCCCATCGGCTGCGGCGGCGTGGCCGTGTTCCCCGGCGACGTGGTGGTCGTCGACGACGACGGCGCGGTGCTGATCCCCGCCGCGTTGCTCGACGAGATGCTCTTGCTCGCGCCGGAGCAGGAGCGGCTGGAGGCCTGGATCATGAGCCAGGTCGAGCAAGGCGCCGCGCTGCCCGGTCTGTACCCGCCCAACGCCGAGAACAAGGCGCGCTATCTGGCGCAGACGAAGCCGAAGTAGCGCGGCGCCGCGGCAGCTGCACTCGCGCCCCTGCCTTCGCGGGGTTCGCGTGCCGCGCCCAGCGCTCGGTGTGCCGGTCTCGGAGCACCGGAGCGGCGGCCGCGCCGTCCGCTGCCCTTGCGCAACGTAGGGGGGCGATGCAGGCCGCGCTAGGGATGGGCCGCGGCCATGTGCAGGGCTATCTTGCGACGGCCTGCTCGCTGCGCCCCGCCCTTGGCGGCGCGCCTCGCGCAGGTCCTGCTCCAAGCCGCCGCGCAGCAACCGTGCGGCGCCCACACCCCGGAGGCCGCCATGCCCGACAGCGTGACCCAGATCCTGAAGTCCGGCTCTGCCGGCAGCAAGAAGAACATCGCCGTCATCGGCGACGGCTTCGCGGCCGCCGACCAGAGCACCTACAACAACAAGGTCAAGGAGCTGTTGCTCGACGGCGTCTTCGGGCATGACTACTTCTACGAGGACATGCAGGCCTTCAACATCTTCCGCGTCAACCTGATCTCGGTGCAGTCCGGCGTCAGCCGGCGCGTCTACGACGAGAAGGGCACGCCGGCCGACGGCAGCGACGACACCATCGTCAGCACGACACTGCGCAACACCGCGCTGGGCTACATCTACAGCGGCTCGTGGGCCCACTGCTGGCTCGAGGGCGGCGCCAACACCGGCACGCTGGTGCAGAACGCGCTCGACACCTGGGTGCCCGACTACGACCTCGTGCTGGTGATCCTGAACGAGCCCGGCTTCGGCGGCTGCGGCGGCGGCGGCTTCCAGGTCGTGACGCTGGGCAGTTCGTGGCAGGTCATGGCGCACGAGTTCGGGCACGGCGCCGGCGGTCTGGCCGACGAGTACTGCCAGCCCGGCAGCTACAGCGGCGGCGAGCCCGGCGCGGTCAACGTCACCGCCAACAGCAACCGCAACACGCTGAAGTGGCGCCACTTCGTCAAACCTTCGACCCCGGTGCCTACCGGCATCAACCCGAGCCCCGGCGCCGGCGGCTGCACCGGCTACAACCAGGGCCCGGTGCCCGCCGGCTGGAGCGGCGACCAGGACGTCGGTCTCTTCGAAGGCGGCCAGTACGTCACCAGCGGCAAGTACCGCCCGGTCGACAACTGCCGCATGCGCGGCAACTCGCCGCCCTACTGCCCCGTGTGCTACACGGAGATGAAGACGCGGCACCACGCACACACCGGCCGCACCTTCCTGAACTGCTACGCCGGCGACTTCAACGGCGACGGCAAGGACGACGTGCTGGTGCACAACGACAACGGCATCATGCTCTACCGCAGCAACGGCACGCAGCTCGACGTCGTGTTCAGCTGCGTCGACCGCGTGCCGGGCTCCTGGCAGTTCAAGCCGGGCGACAGGTTCACCATCGGCGACTTCAACGGCGACGGCAAGGACGAAGTCGTCGTCTACAACAGCACCGACTGGTCGATGGAATACCTGGGCCTGCTGGCCGACGACGGCAACAACGGCCTGCGCCTGATCGCCCGCTACGACGACAGCATGCCGGGCTGGCAGTTCCAGCGCAACGACCGCTTCCACGCCGCCGATTTCACCGGCGGTGGCAAGAAGGACCTCTTCGTCTTCAATGGCAACAACTGGTCGATGCCGTACCTGGGGCTGCTGGCCTCGTCGGGCAGCGGCTTCAATCTCGTCAAGCGCTACGACGGCAGCATGCCGGGCTGGCAGATGCGGCCGGGCGACCGCCACCACGTTGGCGACTTCAACGGCGACGGCAAGGAGGACCTCTGGGTCTTCAACGGCGGCGACTGGTCGATGCCCTACCTGGGCATGCTGCGCTCCACCGGCAACGCCTTGGCCATGCAGCAACGCCACGACGGCGTTCTCCCCGGCTGGCAGATGCGGCCCGGCGACCGCCACTTCGTGGCCGACTTCAACGGCGACGGCAAGAAGGACCTCTACGTCTTCAATGGCGGCGACTGGTCGATCGCCTACCTGGGCATGCTGTCTTCCAACGGCACGCAGCTGTCGATGACGCGCCGCTACGACGGCAACGCGCCGGGCTGGCAGATGCGCAAGGGCGACCGCCACTGGGTCGCCGACATCAAGGGCGACGGCAAGGAAGACCTCTTCGTCTACAACAGCAGCGACTGGTTCCGCGAGTACCTGGGCACCATGGTCTCCAGCGGCAGCGCGCTGTCCTGCAACTGGAAGGAGGACTGGGTGGGCGAATGGAACCTCGGGCCCGCCGATCGCTTCGAGACCTGCAACTACGAAGGCGTGGCTGGCGCGCGCAACCTGTTCGTGCACAACGCCAGCTGGTTCGGCATGATCCGCGCCACGCCCACGCTGCAGCTGCAGAAAATCTACTATCGCTGGATCCACAACTACCGGCACGGCCGGAACTGGTAGGAGCGCAAGACCATGGCCACCCAACCCACCGGACCCGTCAAGACCTTGCGCATGAGCCGCGAGCCCTCCGCCACGCCGATCGTCGACAACCCCAAGCTCAAGCCGATGAGCGGCAGCCAGGCGGTGCTCAAGCGCATCGGCGGCAAGGTGCAGCGCATGGACGATCCGGCCCCCGCGAGCGCCGGCACCGGCCCGCTGATGCAGGCCCTGCCGAGCCGCCTGCCGGCGAGCGGCGCGCCGCCGAAGAGCGACCAGATCGCGGCACCTGAATCAGCTCCGGGCTCCGAACCGATGTCGGTGCGCCTGCGCCTGCGCATCACGCGCGGCCAGGTGAGCGTGATCGCGGTGCATGCGGTTCCGGGCGTGCTGCCGGCGCCGGAACGGCTGGACTATGGCCTGGCCTACGAGATCCGCAACGGCGCGCGCCGCGTGGCCCTGGGCTCGGTGCCCGACGTCGGCATGCGCCGCAGCTACCCCGACCCGCAGGGCCGTGCCGGCATGCAGGGCCACCACCTGCAGGAACTGGAGACCATCGAAGTCAACCTGCGCCTGCCGCAACGCGAGTTCTCGGCGGCATCGTTGCCCAAGCTGCAGGTGCAGCTGTTCCGCATGAAAGGCCAGCCGCCGGCCGGCGCGATCACCGCGGCCCCGCTCGCCGAGCAGTTCAAGGACCACCTGCGGCCGGTGGCCGAGTTGCGCGGCATCGACAGCGCCCAGCTCTCGCCGCGCCTGCAGGGTGCAGTGGGCGCGGCGCTGTTCGCGGCGCCGGCCAAGCCTGCCGGCGCGTCGCGCTGAAAGCTGCTGCGGGGCTGCCGAGTGCCGCCGGGCGCCGCTCAGCGCGCCAGCAGCCCCAGCACCTGCTGCACGAAGGCCTCGGGCTTGATGAAGCCGCCGCCGTAGCGGGCGTCGAACTCGGCCGTCACCTGCGCGCCGCGGACCTCGGCGTCGCTCTTGCCGGCGCGCTTCAAGTCCTGCACGCGCTGCACGACGGTGGCCAGCATGTTGCGGCTGGCCGCCAGGTCGGCGCGCGTGGCCAGCGGGCCGTGGCCGGGGATGATGCGGGTCTTCTCGCCGGCCAGCGTCAGCACGCGGTCGTAGGCCGCGATCACGCCCTCGGCCGTGCCGCCGCTGCCGCCGTCGATGAAGGGGTACCAGCCGTTGAAGAAGACGTCGCCCATGTGCACGACGTCGCTGCCACGGAAGTGCACGATGAGGTCGCCGTCGGTGTGGGCGCGCGGCACGTGGAAGGCGTGCACTTCCTCGCCGTTGATGTGGAAGCGGATCTCGCCCGGCACCGTGACCACGGGCAGCGCCACCTTGGGCGACGCCTTCTGGGTGTTCGCGTTGCCGGCCAGCGAGATCAACTGGTCGGTGCTCATGCGGCGGCGCACGTTGTCGTGGGCCACGATCAGCGCACCGTCGCCGCCGAAGGCTTCATTGCCGCCGGTGTGGTCGAAGTGGAAGTGCGTGTTGAGCAGGAACTGCACCGGCCGCGGCGTGATGCGCGCGATCGCGGCCTTGATCCTGGGCGCCAGCGGCGCGAACTGGTCGTCGATCAGGAACACCGAGTCGGCGCCCGCACTCAGGCCCATGTTGCCGCCGGCGCCGGTGAGCATCCACACCGTGTCCGACAGCTTCTCGGCGCGGATCTCGACCTTGCTGAAGTCCTGCTGCGAGGCCACCGGCGCGGCCCCTGCTGCCAGTGCGGCCCCGGCCAGGGTGGTGATGAAGTGTCGACGTTGCATGCTCGTTGCTCTCCTTTGCGATCTTGAAGCGTTCAGCCAGCGCGCGCGGCTCAAGCCGCAGCGGCCAGCAGCAGCCGCACCAGCGACGCCGGCTCGGTGACCATCGGGAAGTGGCCGGTGGCCATCGTCACGACTTTAAACCCCGGCAACGTGCGCACGCGCTGCCGCATCGCGTCGATGGTCGGGTAGGCCGGCTGGTTGCAGTCGATGAAGGTGCGCGGCAGCGTGGCCCAGCGCGCGCCGTCGAAAGGCAGCGGATCGCGGTACGGGCCGAAGGGGTGCGCGACCTGCCGACGCAGCAGCCAGTCGCGGTCGGCGCCGGTGATGCCGAAGTCGGCCGGGTCGGGCGGCGGCAAGGCGTGGTCGTTGGCTTCTGCCGCCGCCGTGCGCAGGGCCACCACCTCGGCGCTGTGGCTGTCGCCCCAGCCTTCGCCGGGCAGCGGCACCATCGCGTCGACGTAGACGAGGTGGCGCACGGCCTGCGGATCGTGGTCGAGCAGACGGTCGGCGGCACCCGTCACCACCATGCCGCCGTAGCTGTGACCCACCAGCACCGCGTCGTGCAGTTCTTCGGCCCGCACCAGGCCCACGACGTCGGCGACGTGGGTCGCCAGGCCGATGTCTGCACGCCGCAGGTGCGCCCTTTCGCCGTCGCCGGTGAGCGTGACGGCATGCACCTCGTGCCCCGCGGCGCGCAGCGGGCCGAGCACGCGGCGCCAGACCCAGGCGCCGCCCCAGGCGCCGTGCACGAGCACGATCGGCGGCTTGGCCACGGCAGCGTCAGCGCAGCGAGGTGTTGATCTTGGCCAGCGCCGCCGCGCCGGGGCACAGCGTATCTTCGGCCAGCGTGTTCAGCGGCTGCGCCACGGTGTTCAGCGCCGCGTGCAGGTCGGCGGCCTGCGCGTCGACGTAGAGCAGGCCGGTCGGGATCTCGCCTTCGTCCTGCATCGCCGCCAGCAGGTTCATCGCTGCACGGCGGCTCTGCGGGTCGTAGCCGGTGTGCAGCTTGCGCAGCCGCATCGTGCCGCCGTGGGGCTGCGGCAGGTCGAAGGTCTCGCCCGGTGCCGGGTCGGCGTGCACCTCGGGTGCGAGGTCGATGAAGTCGATGCGGCTGACGGCCTCGTTGTGCTCGCGCACGTGGTCGTAGCTGCGCGTGCTGCCGGCGTGGTTGTTGAAGGCCACGCAGGGGCTGATGACGTCGATGAAGGCCGCGCCGCCGTGGCCGATGGCACCCTTGATCAGCGGCACCAGCTGGCCCTTGTCGCCGCTGAAGCCGCGCGCCACGTAGCTGGCGCCCAGCTGCAGCGCCATCGCCACCAGGTCGACCGGGCTGTCGTTGTTGACGGCGCCCTTCTTGCTCTTGCTGCCGCGGTCGGCGGTGGCGCTGAACTGGCCCTTGGTCAGGCCATAGACGCCGTTGTTCTCGACGATGTAGACCATGTGCACGCCGCGGCGCATGGCGTGCGCGAACTGCCCGAGGCCGATGCTGGCGCTGTCGCCGTCGCCGCTGACGCCCAGGTACAGCAGCTCGCGATTCGCCAGGTTGGCGCCGGTCAGCACGCTGGGCATGCGGCCGTGCACGGTGTTGAAGCCGTGGCTGGCGCCCAGGAAGTAGTCGGGCGTCTTGCTGCTGCAGCCGATGCCCGAGAGCTTGGCCACGCGGTGTGGCTGGATGTCCATCTCCCAGCAGGCCTGGATCAGTGCCGCCGAGATGCTGTCGTGGCCGCAGCCGGCGCACAGCGTCGACACCCGGCCCTCGTAGTCGCGCCGCGTATAGCCGACCTTGTTGGGCACCAGGCTGGGGTGGTGCAGCTTGGGTTTGGCGATGTAGGTCATCGGGGCTCCTGCCGGGCCGTCCCAAAGGAGACCCACTCCCCCTCGGGGGGAAGCGAACGAAGTGAGCTAGGGGGCGTCATGACTTCGTCTTTTCCTTGCGCGGCGCCACCGCCAGGGCATGCACCGCGTCGGTGATGGCCTGCGTGATGTAGCGCGCGGTGATCGGCGTGCCGTCGTAGTGCAGCACCTTGATCAGGTGCGAGGGGTTGATCTCGAGCTCGTTGATGAGCAGCGTGCGCATCTGCGCGTCGCGGTTCTGCTCGACGACGAAGACGCGGTCGTGGGCGTCGATGAACTCGGCCACGCTGGCCGGGAACGGGAAGGCGCGCAGCCGCATGGCGTCGAGGTGGATGTGCGTGGCGGCCAACGCTTCCAGCGCCTCGTCCATCGATGGCGCGGTGCTGCCAAAGTACAGCACCGCCAGGCGCGTCTTCTTCGCCGCCGCGCGCACCTGCGGCTGCGGCACCAGGTTGGCCGCGGTCGCGAACTTGGTCAGCAGCCGTTGCACGTTGTAGAGGTAGTCGGGCCCGGCTTCGCTGTAGCGCGCGTAGGGGTCGCGTGTCGTGCCGCGCGTGAAGTAGGCGCCCTTGCTCGGGTGCGTCGCCGGCAGCGTGCGCCAGGGGATGCCGTCGCCGTCGACGTCCTTGTAGCGGCCGAAGTCCTTGCCCGCTTCCAGCTCCTCGGCCGTCATGACCTTGCCGCGGTCGTAGCGGCGGCTGTCGTCCCACTGCAGTGGTTCGCACAGGCGCTGGTTCATGCCGATGTCGAGGTCGGTCATGACGAAGACCGGCGTCTGCAGCCGGTCGGCCAGGTCGAGCGCGGCGGCGCAGAATTCGAAGCACTCCGCCGGGTCCTGCGGCAGCAGCATCGGGTGTTTGGTGTCGCCGTGGCTGGCGTAGGCGCTGCTGACCAGGTCGGCCTGCTGCGTGCGCGTGGGCATGCCGGTGCTGGGGCCGCCGCGCTGCACGTCGATGATGGTCAGCGGGATCTCGGCGAAGTAGGCCAGGCCGATGAACTCCGTCATCAGGCTCACGCCGGGGCCGCTGGTGGCGGTGAAGGCGCGCGCGCCGTTCCAGCCGGCGCCGGTGATGATGCCGATGCTGGCGATCTCGTCCTCGGCCTGCACGATGGCGTAGCGCGCCTGGCCGGTGGACGGGTCGTGGCGCAGCTTCTTGCAGTACGACTGGAAGGCCTCGGCGACCGACGACGAGGGCGTGATCGGGTACCAGGCGCAGACCGTGGCGCCGCCGTAGACGCAGCCCAGCGCCGCGGCGGCGTTGCCTTCCATGAAGATGCGGTTGCCGACGGCGTTGGCGCGCTTGACGCGCAGGCCCACGCCGCCCTGCTCGGGCGTGCCGAGGTGGTCGCGGGCGAAGCCGCCGCCGGCGTGCAGCGCGCGCACGTTGCTTTCGAGCAGCTTCTCCTTGCCCTTGTACTGCTCGCTGAACAAGCCCTCGATGACGCCGGCGTCGAGGCCCATCAGCTCCGACAGCGCGCCCAGCACCATGATGTTCTTGAACAGCGTGCGCTGGCGCGGGTCCTCGTAGGTGGCATTGCAGATCGCCGTCACCGGCATGCCGATGTTGGTGAGGTCGTCGCGCAACGCGCCCTTGGGGATCGGCCGCGTGCTGTCGTAGAACAGGTAGCCGCCGGACTCGACTTCCCTGACGTCCTGGTCCCAGGTCTGCGGGTTCATCGCCACCATCATGTCGATGCCGCCGCGGCGGCCGAGCCAGCCGCGTTCGCTGACGCGCACCTCGTACCAGGTCGGCAGGCCCTGGATGTTGCTGGGGAAGATGTTGCGCGGGCTCACCGGCACGCCCATGCGCAGGATGGCCTTGGCGAAGAGTTCGTTGGCGCTGGCCGAACCCGAGCCGTTGACGTTGGCGAACTTGATCACGAAGTCGTTGACCGCTTCCAGCCGCTTCATGATCAGGCTCCCGCGCGCTGGCCGCGTGTCGTGTGGTCGCGGCACATCGGCCCCGCCATGGTGGTGGTGAGCAGGAATTTCTGCATGTCCCAGGCGCCGGTGGGGCAGCGTTCGGCGCACAGGCCGCAGTGCAGGCAGACGTCCTCGTCCTTGACCATCACGCGCTGGGTCTTCAGCGGCGGGCTGACGTAGAGGTCCTGCTCCAGGTTCTGCGCCGGCGCGCTCAGCCGTGTGCGCAGCTCGTCTTCTTCGCCGTTGCTGGTGAAGGTGATGCTGTCCATCGGGCAGATGTCGACGCAGGCGTCGCACTCGATGCACAGCTTGTCGGCGAACACCGTCTGCACATCGCAGTTCAGGCAGCGCTCGGCTTCCTTGAAAGCCGTCGGCAGGTCGAAGCCGAGTTCGACCTCGACCTTGATGCTGGCCAGCGCCTTCTCGGCGGCGGCCCAGGGCACCTTGAAGCGCAGGTCGTTGCTGGGCGAGTTGGCGTAGCTCCACTCGTGGATGCCCATCTTCTGCGACACCAGGTTGACGTGCGGCGGCGGCCGCTTGGTCACCGGCTCGCCGTGCAGGAAGCGGTCGATCGACACCGCCGCTTCGTGGCCGTGGGCCACCGCGGTGATGATGTTCTTGGGGCCGAAGGCGGCGTCGCCGCCGAAGAAGACGTGGGGCAGCGACGACTGGAAGCTCTTGGCGTCGAGCTGCGGCAGGCCCCATTCGTCGAACACCAGGCCGCTGTCGCGCTCGATCCACGGGAAGGCGTTCTCCTGGCCCACCGCGACCAGCACCTCGTCGCATTCGATCAGCACTTCCGGCTCGCCGGTGGGCACCAGGCTGCGCCGGCCCTTGGCGTCGAACACCGCCTTGACGATCTCGAAGCGCATGCCCACCAGCCGGCCCTGGTCGTGCACGAAGGCCTTGGGCACGTGGTAGTTGATGATCGGGATGCCTTCGTGCTGGGCGTCTTCCTTCTCCCACGGCGAGGCCTTCATCTCCTCGAAGCCCGAGCGCACGACCACCTGCACGCTGCTGGCGCCCAGCCGGCGCGCCGAGCGGCAGCAGTCCATCGCCGTGTTGCCGCCGCCAAGCACGATGACGCGCGGCTTGACGCTCGTGACGTGGCCGAAGGACACCGAGGCCAGCCAGTCGATGCCGATGTGGATGTCGGCCGCCGCTTCGGTGCGGCCCGGGATCTGCAAGTCGCGCCCGCGCGGCGCGCCGCAGCCGACGAAGACCGCGTCGTACCCCTGCGCCAGCAGCGCCTTCATCGACTCGATGCGCTGGCCCGACTTGAACTCGACGCCCAGGCCCAGGATGTAGCCGGTCTCCTCGTCGATCACGCGTTCGGGCAGCCTGAAACGCGGGATCTGCGTGCGGATGAAGCCACCGGCCTTCTTCTCGCCGTCGAACACCGTCACCGCATAACCCTGCAAGACCAGGTCGCGCGCCACCGCCAGCGACGCCGGACCGGCGCCGACGCAAGCCACCGTCTTGCCGTTCTTCGCCAGCGGCTGCGGGATCAGGGCGCGGATCTCGCCGCTCTTGTAGTCGGCCGCCACGCGCTTCAGGCGGCAGATCGCCACCGGTTCGGGTTTGGCCGCGTTTTCTTCCTCAGCACGGCCACGCCGGCAGGCCGGTTCGCAGGGTCGGTCGCAGGTGCGGCCCAGCACGCCCGGGAATACGTTGCTGACCCAGTTGACCATGTAGGCGTCGTCGTAGCGGCCCTGTGCGATGAGCCGGATGTACTCCGGTACCGGGGTATGGGCCGGGCAAGCCCACTGGCAATCGACGACCTTGTGGAAGTAGTCCGGGTCGTTCACGTCGGTCGCACGCACGGCTTGTCTCCTGGCAGAACCTGCCGGGCCCGAACAGTCGAGCCGTCGGCCCTGTCTCTTGCACCGAGTCTAAGCCCGGTCACCGCCAGCGGGCACTCCCTGCAAGCCCGCAGCCTGCGGCTTGCCCGGGCATGGCACGATACGGCCATGCCCAACCGCAAGCCCGCCACGACGGATCTGCTGGACGACCAACTGTTGCGCCAGATCGCCGGCCGGGGCGGCGTGCGCACCTTCGCGAGCAACACGGTGCTGGTGACCGAGGACGACCAGTCGGACGCGCTGTTCATCATCCTGAGCGGCCGCGTCAAGGCCTACGGCTCGGCCGAAGACGGCCGCGAGGTGGTCTACAACACCCAAGGCGTGGGCGAGTACTTCGGCGAGATGACGCTCGACGGCGGCCCGCGATCGGCCAGCGTGATGACGCTGGAGCCCACCACCTGCGCCATCGTCCCCGGCGCCGAAGTGCGGCAGTTCCTGTCGCAGAACCCCGACTTTGCGCTGCACGTCATCAAGAAGCTGATCCGGCTGGCGCGCGCCTCCACCGAGCACGTCAAGAGCCTGGCGCTGGACGACGTCTACGGCCGCGTCACCAAGCTGCTGCGGCAGCTCGCGCGAGAAGAGGACGGTGTGCTGGCGGTGCCCGACAGGCTGACGCAGCAGGACATCGCCGAGCGCGTGGGTTCGTCGCGCGAGATGGTCAGCCGCGTCTTCAAGCCGCTTACCGAAGGCGGCTACGTCGAGGTGCGCGGCGGCCGCATCGTGTTGCTGAAGAAGCTGCCCGCGCGCTGGTAGCGCGCGGCGCCGCAACCCTGCCCCGTGGAACTCTACGACGCACTGCTGTCCCAGGCGGGCCGCCTGCTGTCCCAGGTCTCGCAGCCCGAGCAGTTGCTGGCGCTGGCGTCGGCGGCGGTGGCGGCGCTGCTGGTCATCGTCAGCACCTTCGTGCGCACGATGATCCCGCTGCGCTGGCTGGCCGTGGCCAGCAACGTCGGCTTCATCGTCTACGGCCTGAGCTATCCGGCGCCGTTGATGGTGGCGCTGCACGCGGTGCTGCTGCCGGTCAACCTGTGGCGGGTGTGGCAGATGATCCAGCTCACGCAGCAGGTGGCGCGCGCGGCGCTCGACCCGCGGCAGATGGAGATCTGGCTGCGGCCCTACATGCGCAGCAAGCGGCTGAAGGCCGGCGAGCAGATCTTCGCCAACGGCGAACTCGCCTCGCGCATGTACTACCTGGCCAAGGGCGAGGTGCGGCTGCCCGAGGTCGGCCGCACGCTGCACGACGGCGCGATGTTCGGCGAGATCGCCTTCTTCGCGCCCGACCGCCGGCGCAGCAGCAGCGCGCACTGCGTCACCGACTGCACGCTGCTGTCGATCGACGAGGACACCTTCAAGCAGCTGGTCTACCAGAACCCCGACTTCGGCCTCGAGGTGGTGCGCATGATCGCCGGGCGGCTGACCGGCGACATCCGCCGCCTGCAGGCCGAAGCCCGCGCGCGCGCCGACGCCGAAGCCGCGGCGGCCCCGGCACAAACCCAGGCTGCGCCGCCAGGCCCGGCCTGATTACACTGCGCGCCAGCGCCTGCAAGGTGCCCGCTACGATCAGCCCTTCACAGGTGACCCATGAAATCCGCGATCCTCGTTTCCGCCCTGTTCCTGAGCGCTGCTGCGGGGGCCGCCGAAGTCAAGACGCGCTTCCTCGACCACTCCAACGCCAACCTCATCGACGAAGCCGGCGCCAAGGCGGTGATGGCCGCCAACGTCCCGGCCAAGGTGTGGAAGATCCACCCGGCCGCGCGCTTCGCCTTCCTGAGCCAGGTCGAAGGCGGCGTCAATGCCGCCGGCACCTGCGTCGTGGCGGCGCGCGTGATGGTGCTGCCGCTGACGGCGACCGTGAACGCGCCCCTGTTCCGCCCGCTGCCCAAGCTCACGGCCACCGCCTACGACGCCATTGCCGGCAGCACGGTCGACAAGTGCAAGGCACTGGCCAAGGACAAGCTCAAGGAGGCCACGCAGGCGGTGGTCTCCAACATCGTCAAGACCTGAGTCTGGGACCGCTCGCAAGGGGCGCGCCCGGGCTGGCGTGGCCTATGACAAACGGTACAAGCCACGTTCTCTGGCCATCAGGCGCGTCAGTCCCAGCAGCGCGTCGATGCCCGGCGTGACGTGGCCCAGGTGGGCGCCGATCTCGCGCACCGAGGCCACCAGCGCGTCGATCTCCAGCGGCCGGCCGGCCTCGAGGTCCTGCAGCATGCTGGTCTTGAAGCGGCCGAGCTTGCGCGTCACGGCGTGGCGCGATTCGGGGTCCTGCTCGATGGCGACGCCGAAGGCCGCGCCGATGTGCTGCGCCTCGACCATCACCGCGCTGCAGAACTGGCGCACCAGCGCATCGTCGAGGATGCGGTCGCCGGTGGCGCCGGTCAGCGCCGACACCGGATTGATCGTCATGTTGCCCCAGAGCTTGAACCAGATGTCGCGCTGGATGCAGTCCGACACCGTCACCGCCAGTCCCGCCTCGGCCAGCAGCGCGGCGGCGCGCTGCAGCGGCGCGTCGGCTGCACCGAGGGCACGACCCAGGATGAGGCCGTTGCCCTGGCCGTGGCGCACGCGCCCGGGCGCCGGGCTGCTGGCGCTGAGGTGCACGACGCCGCCCAGCACCTGGGCCGCCGGGATCTGCTGGCGCACCCGGTCGCCGGGGTCGACGCTGGCCAGCCGCAGGCCCTGGCAGGCCCCGGGCAGGCCGTCGAAGAACCACCAGGGCACGCCGTTCATTGCCGTCAGCACCTGGGTCTGCGGCGCCATCAGCAAACGCACCGACGGCGCCACGGCCGCCAGCGCCGGGCCCTTGACGGCCACGATCACCAGGTCCTGCGCGCCCAGCGCTGCCGCGTCGTCGCTGGCACGCAGCGCGACGGCCTGCTCGCCGGCGTCACCCACCAACACCAGGCCGTCGCGCTGCACCGCGTCCAGCGTCGCACCGCGCGCCAGCGCCGACAGCGTGACGCGGCCGGCCGACAGCCGGGTGCCCAACCAGGCCCCGAGCAGGCCCCCCACGGCGCCCAGGCCGACGATGCAGACTTTCATGCGTGCTCCTGATGCGGCCGGCAGTCTAAGCGCGGCCGGGGTCGACGCTTGAGCGCCGCGGCCTCGGCGGCGCTGACCGGCGCCACGCTCGGCCTGACGCTGATCGTGGCCATCGGCGCGCAGAACGCGTTCGTGCTGCGCCAGGGGCTGCGGCGCGAGCACGTGGCGCCGATCGTGGCCTTCTGCGCCGCTGCCGACGCGCTGCTGATGCTGGCCGGGGTGGCGGGCCTGGGCCAGGTGCTGGGGCACCGGCCGGCGCTGGCCGCCTGGCTGACCGCGGGCGGCGCGCTCTTCCTGGCGGCCTACGGCCTGCGTGCCTTGTGGCGCGCCGCGCGCCCGGGCGTGCTGCAGGCCGCAGCGGGCACGGCGGCGCTGTCGCTGGCGCAGGCGCTGGCCCAGACCGCCGCCTTCACGCTGCTCAATCCGCATGTCTACCTGGACACCGTGCTGCTGGTGGGCAGCGTGGGTGCCAGCCTGGGCGAGCAGCGCTGGTGGTTCGCCGCCGGCGCCGCCGGCTCCAGCGTGCTGTGGTTCAGCGCCCTGGGCTACGGCGCGCGCTGGCTGGCGCCGCTGTTCGCGCGGCCGCGCGCCTGGCAGGTGCTGGACGGCCTCATCGGCGTCGTGATGCTGACGCTGGCCGCCTTGCTGGTGCGCGGGCTGGTGCGCTGACGCGGCGGCGGCCGCCGCGCGATCTGGGGTCTGTCGAGCCAGACCGGTTGATCGGCGGCTCAACCACCCAGCAACCGTTTCCAGCCCGCGGCCCCCAGCCGCTGCAGCGTCTCGATGTTGCGCTCGTAGATCGCCTCGGCCTCGGGGAAGGCCATCACCGCGCGCTGAATGCTGTCTTCGCGCAGCAGGTGCAGCGTCGGATGCGGCGAGCGGTTGGTGGCGTTACCGATGTCGTCGGGCGCCGCGTCGGCAAACCGGTACTGCGGGTGGAAGCTGGCGATCTGCAGCACGCCGTCCAGGCCCAGGTCGGCGAGCGCGTCCTCGGCCACACCCAGGAATTGATTGAAGTCGTCGAAGTCCTGCAGCACCTGCGGGTGCACGATGAGCGTGGTGTCCACCAACTCGGGGTCGGCCGCGGCCAGGAACTTGAGTTCCTGCGCCAGCACCTGCAGCAGGCCGGCGGCGTCGTGGGCATCGCACAGCACCCAGCGGATCTGGCCCTTGACGTGAACGGCCTTGGCAAAGGGGCACAGGTTGAGGCCGATGACCGCGCGCTCGAGCCAGGCGCGCGTGGCGTCGATCGGCGTCACGGCCGCACCGCCGGCGATTCCAGCGGCATGCCGGCCGCGCGTTGCATCAGGAACAGCTCCAGCGCGGTCAACTCCTCGCTGCCGAAAGCATGGGGCTCGGCGCGCACGCCGCTCATGCAGTGGCGCAGGCGGCGCTGCAGCGAACCCAGCCCTTGCCACTCCAGCCGGTAGAGCGGGTAGCCGGTCGGGTGGCCCTGGGCAAAGGTGCTGCCGGCCAGGCGGCGCCCGGCCTGGCCGTCGTGGCACTGCGCGCACGACAGGTCGAGCTGGCCGATGCGCTGCCCGTACAGGCGCGCGCCCAGTTGCCGCGCTGCGCCCAGGCGCGGGTCGGCCGGCGGCTCGATCGGCCGACCGCGCGCCTGCAACGCGACGAAGGCCTCCAGCCCGAGCAGCGCGTCGCTCTCCGGCGCCAGCGGCGGAGCCTTGACGTGGCGGACCTGGCACAGGTTGATGCGCGCCGACAGCGTCACCGCCTGCGCCTGCGCCGTGTCCCAGGCCGGGTAGCGGGCAGCGACACCGCGCAGGCTGGCGGCGCTGTGGCAACGCGCGCAACTGGCGTCGAAGCGCTGCCGGCCGTCCTTGACCCACAGGAAGCCGGGGTTCTGGGCGTCGTCGCGCTGCAGCGCCTGGGTCGCCGGGCTCATGGTGTCGAAGCCCGACAGGCGCTGGGCCGGGGCCAGCGTCACCACGCAGCACAGCAGGGCCGGCCAGGCTCTCATGCCAGCGCGATGGCTGCGCTCTCGCTGTGCGCCACGCCGCGGTCGCCCAGCCAGGTGACGGTGACGGTGCCGGCGCGCGGCACCTGGAGGTGGAACGCCAGGTACGGGTTGGCCGAGACCGCGGCGTGCAGCTCGGCGGCGAGCACCAGCACGCCGTCGAAGCGGCATTCGACGCGGCGCACCAGGTCGCGCGCCATCAGGTCGCCGTCGCTGCTGCGGCGGTAGCCGGTTTCCATCGGGTGCTGCGCCAGCGCGCGGATCTCCACCATCTCGCCGGCGCGGGCGCTGGCGGGCACGGTGAGGATGGCGCGCAGCGCAGCCATGCTCAGCCGCCTTCGACGCAGGCCGCCAGCGTCACCACCACGTCGACTCGCCGCTGCCAGACGCTGCCGTCGGCCAGCTGCGCCAGCGCGACCACGGTCTGCGAGGTGGCCAGCCGCAGGCGCGTGGCCACCTGCGCGCGGCCGGCCAGCGGTCCGAGCGTGAACACGGCCACCTCGGGCTGCGGGTTGCGTTCGGTGAACAGCGCCAGGCGGCGCACGCTGGCGGCCTCGGCGCCCGGCACCGACACCGTCACCGGCACCGTGTTGCCGTTTTCGACCAGCGGCGCGATGTCGAGCTGCACGCGGCCGTCGCGCACCGGCGCGCCGGCGGCAAAAGCAGCGATCGCCGCCTGCAAGGACTCGGGCGCCGCGCGCGCGTGCCGGACGGCCACCACGCCGGCGCCGGCCACCAGGAGCTGGCGACGGTCCATCACTTCAACGTCATCAGGTAGGCCACCACGTCCTCGACCTGCTGCGCGTCGAGCACCGGCTTGCCCTGCCACGCGGCACCCACGCGCTGCAGGCCCTCGGTGCGGTGCAGCGCCGGCATCAGGCTGTCGGGGTTGAGGCGGCGGCTGTCGACGATGCGCAGGCGCAACTGGGCCTCGGACCAGCGCGCGCCAGCGCCTTCGAGGCTGGGCGCGAGGTTGCCGCGCAGCTGCGGCTGGGGGAAGT
>JAYUPN010000275.1:0-8020 GCA_043760065.1 Rubrivivax sp. | reverse complement strand
TGCGGGCGGTGGCTGCCGGGGCGCGCCGCAGCAGCAGGGTGGCGCACAGGCCGACCACCAGCACCCCGGCGGCCAGCACTTGCAGCGCCAGGCGCCACTGCCAGGCGGCGATCAGCGCGGTGGCCAGCAGCGGCACGGCCACCGTGCCGGCGCCGATGCCGGCACTGGCGATGCCCGCCGCCAGGCCGCGCCGGCGCGTGAACCAGGGTTGCACGCAGCCGATGCTGGGCGCGTAGACCAGACCGATGCCGACACCGACGCCGATGCCGTAGGCCACCACCACCATCGTCAGCGACGTCGCCCAGCTGCTGGCCAGCAGGCCGAGCGCGATCAGCACCATGCCGCTGCCGGTGACGACCCGTGGGCCGTAGCGGTCGGCCAGCATGTGGCGCCGGCGCCGAGCACGAAGTAGATCAGCCCCGACAGGCCGAACACCAGCGACACGTCGGCGCGCCGGGCGCTGAACTCGGTGCTGAAGGGCTGGAAGAAGGCGGCGAAGGAGTAAGAGACGCCGAAGATCACCGCCAGCGCCACGAAGCAGGCCCACACCACCACCCAGGCATGGCGGGGTTCGTCGTCGCGGTCGTGCATGGGCCGAGCATATCGGGCCGTCGCCGGCCATCAAAAAAGGCCGCCGGCCGGGGTTGCACCCGGCTGGCGGCCCAATCGGGGGGCGCTTCGATCAGTTGGGCGACACGCCCAGCGACTTCACGGTCTCCAGGTTCAGGTAGGCGTCCACCGGCAGGCCCTTGGCGCGCTGGTAGGCGTTGACCGCGCTCATGGTCTGCGCGCGTACCACGCCGTCGATCGGGCCGGGGTCGTGGCCGGCCGTGGCCAGCGCCTGCTGGATCTGCTTGAGCTTGTCGGTCGTGGTGTTGGTCTCGCACAGGATTGAGCGCCAGTCGGTGGTGGCGTCGGCGACCTTGACTTCGCGCGACAGCGTGTCCATCTGCGCCGGCACGTCGATCTCGCGCGTCGTTGCCGGCACGTCCACGACCTGGCGGCTGACCGTCTTGTAGACGGCAGGCACGGTCTCTTCGCGCGTCGTCGCGCCCTGGTCGACGACGCGGTAGCTGACCGCCTTCATCTGCGCCGGCACCGGGATCTCGCGCGAGCTCGGCGCCGTGGCGACGACCTGCTTGGTGATGGTGCGGTACTCGGCCGGCACCGCGACCTCACGGCTGCTCGCCGGCTGGTCGACGACGCGGCTGGCGATCGTCTTGTAGACGGCGGGGATCACGACCTCGGTGGTCGATGCGGCGGTCTTCACGACCTGCTTGCTGACAACGCGCGTGACGGCCGGCACCTCGACCGTGCGCACGCTGGCGGGCTGGTCTTCGACCTGGCGCTTGACGCTCGTGTATTGCGCCGCGACCTTGACTTCGCGCACATAACCTTCTTCGCCCGACTCGGCGCCGGCGGTCTTGCCGCTGGCACCGCGCACCGCAGCGGCGCGCAGCACGCGATCGCCCGACGGCGTGGCGGTGATGTCGCCAGCGTCGTTGAACTTGTAGCCCTTGGCGCGCAGCGACTCGACGTCGATGACTTCGCGCGTCACGGTCTGGTAGCTGGCCGGCACATCCAGCTTCTGCGCCGAAGCCTCGCTGTCCACCACCTGCTGGCTGACCGTGATGTACTCGGCCGGCACTTGCACCTCGCGCACGCTGGCCGGGGTCTTGAGCACGCGGCGGGAGACGTTCTCCCAGCGCTCGGGCACTTCCACCAGGCACATCACGTCGTCGTCGAGCGCGGCATTGGTGCTGGCCACCCACTGGCTGCCGGCGGCGACGGACTTGGCATCGGCGCTGAAACCCTTGACCGGGCGCACCTCCTTGGCCTGTCCGAGCCAGGCGCGGCCGCGCTTCCACTGCAGCGAGGCGTCGGCCACCTTGACGCGCTCGGTCACGGTCTCCCACACCGCCGGCACCTGCACCAGCGACTTGCTGGCAGCGCGCACGAGCTTCTGCTCGGTGACGGTCTTCATCGTCGTGCCGCGGGTTTCCATGCGGGTGCTGGCTTCACGGCGGAGCACTTCTTCGCTGACGCGCTTGAAGGGCAGCACGATCGGCTCGTAGCGCAACGATTCCGGGCGCACCAGCACGTCTTCGCTGACCGTCTTGTAGGTCGCGGGGATGCTCTCGACGCGGGTGCTGGCCGGGCGCACGGTGATGGTCTCGTCCACCGTCTCGTAGGTGGCGGGCACGACGCGCAGGGTCTTGCGTTCGGGTGTCACCAGGACCTGCTCCGTGACGGACTTGAAGGTCGCCGGGATCACTTCGATGCGGCTGCTGGCGGCCACCACTTCGATGCGCTCGGCGATGTCCTTGTAGGTGCCGGGAATCGGTTCGGCGCGCGTGCTGGCCGGCACCGCGACGACCTGGTCGGTCATCGTCTTGTAGGTCGCGGGCAAGGCGATCGTGCGCTTGTACTCGGGGCTCACCAGCACCTGTTCGGTGACGGTCTTGTAGCTGGCGGGAACCACCTCCACGCGCTTGCTCGCGGGCAGGCGCACCACCTGTTCGGAGCGCGTCTCGAAACGCGCCGGCACCACGACCTTGGCATAACACTGGCCCGGCGCGGCATGGGCCGGCCCGGTGGCAACGGGGCTGGTCTGCGCGCTGACGCCCAGGGCAGTCCAGCTGGCGGCCGCAACCGCACTGACGACGAATCTCTTCATGGCACTCTCTCGCGTTTCTTGACGGTTGTTGAGACGCAAGGGCCGCGAAGCGATCCAGCGCCCCGGCAGGTTAAGGCGCCGCACAAACGAGAGAAACCGCACAAAGTACCGTCCGCGCCCATCCTTCCTGAGAGGAGGGCCGGGGCTGGATCAGCTGGTGCGGGACAGCACGGCCTGCATGCGCTGCAGCATCGGCGTCACTCGCGGCACCGTCAGCATCGTGCTGGCCACGGCCATCAGCAGCAGCGCGGTGAAGGTCATCGCGGTGATGATCTGCTTGTCCAGCAGCACGTTGACGAAGATGATCATGATCAGCGCCTTGGTCTGCAGCAGCCAGCCGATCAGACTGGCCTCGCCCGGCTGCCACTTCAGCACGCGGCCGGCGATGTGCACGCCGATCAGCTTGCCGCCGATGCTGAGCAGCAGCAGCCACGCCGCGGCCCCGAACACCGCCAGGCCGCCGCCCTCGCCTGGCAACCCCCACTGCGTGCGCAGTCCGGTGCTCAGGAAGAACACCGGCATCAGCACCAGCAGCACGTGGTGGCGCAGCGTGTCCATCTGCTCGCGGTCGAACCAGTCGCTGTCGATCACGGCGCCGGCCAGGAAGGCGCCGACCATGAAGTGCAGGCCGCACCAGTCGGCGCCCAGCGAACACGCCAGCAGCCAGATCAACGCCACGTACCAGCGGTCGCGCTCGGGCAGGCGCTGCATCAGCCAGCGCAGCAGCACCGTGAGCAGCCCGAAGGCGGCCAGGAACAGCGCCTGCTTGCCGACGCGGGCCCAGTCCAGCAGGATGACCGCCAGCACGCCCCAGATGGCAATGTCGTCCAGGCTCGCGTAGCGCAGGATGCGCTGGCCGATCGGCAGGCGCAGGATGGCGAGCTTCTCCATCAGCAGGATCAGGATCGGCAGCGCCGTCACCGCGCAGGCCATGCCGACGCCGGCCACGAACTGCCAGGTCTGCGCCAGCGGCCCCATCCAGCCGTGCGGCGTGCTCAGCATCACCGCCGCCGCGACACAGCCCAGCAGCAGCGGCGCGCCCAGCGCCAGGCCGGCGGTGATGCCGCTCTCGCGCCGGTGCTGCCAGGCCTGGCGCAGGTCGAGCTCGATGCCGGCGATGAAGACGAAGACCATCACCGCCCACCAGGCGACGCCGTTCAGGCTCTGGATCACCGCCGGCGTGAAGACGAAGTTGTAGTAGCCGGGGAAAGCCGCGCCCAGCACACCGGGCCCGAGCAGGATGCCGGTGATGATCTGCACCACCACCAGCGGCGCCCAGTACTCGGTGCGGCCCAGCCGCCAAAGCAGGTAGGGCACGCTGAAGACGATCAGCATCGCGACGAGAAAGAGCTCGGTGGTGTTCATGGCGGGCGGGGCAATGGCGCCGCAATGTACCCGAGGCGCTGGCTGCCTGGCCATGCCTTGTTGCCCCGTGAGGAGAACGCCGTGCAGCGCACCCGGCGGCGCAGGGCGAGTGGCGCAGACGGCCTCCCCCCTAGCCCGCGACGCCAGGGTCGCGATCGTGTGACGCGGCCGTGACGACGTGCTGTCTACAACCCAGGTGCCGATGCCGGCCATGGCGGCCGGCGCCCCCAACCAGGAGATTGCTCATGAAGACCTTCCACGCTCACTTTCTGTCGCCGCTTGCACGGACCGTGCTGTGCGTCGGCGCCGCAACGACCCTCGGCCTCTCGGCGACCGGGGTTGGCGCGCAGACCCACGGCGCGGCCAGGACCAGCGCCGGCGCCGCCGCCGCGCTGAAAGTCGGCTCGGCACAGGTCGGTGCTGCGACAGACGGCATGACGGTGATCGCAGAAGCCAAGCTGAGCTACCCCTACAGCGGGCGCAGCGCCACCACCTACAAGCTGATGGACGGCAAAGGCGAGCTCAGCGGCTTGACGCTCGATGAACAGTTGCAGCCCGTGGATGCCCGCAAACTTGCCGACAGCGAGCGCCAGGCGCGCCGCGCGAAGTTGGGCGCGCTCGACGAGGCCGTGGCCTCGCGGCTGAAAGCGCTGGGTGGCGCCCGCCTGCCGGTGATGCTGTGGCTGGCGGGCGAGTTGACCGCGCCGACCCCGCGACCGCCCGCCACCGGCGAGCCGCTGGACCCGAAGTGGATCGACCAGCTGCTGCTGGCCGCCGACGCCGGCCTGGCCAAGGTGCTGGAGCGGCGCATCAACCCGGTGCTGGAACTGGTGCGGGTCCACGACAGCAAGGCCCGCAGCGGTGTTTCGGCGCCTTACATCATGGCCGAGCTGGGCGCCGATGCCCTGCGCAGTCTGGCACTGCATCCCGAGATCGACCGCATCTACCACCTGGGCGAAGTGAGCAACGAACTGCTGGTCGCCAAGCAGGCCACCGGCTTGGACGTCGTGGCGCTGGCGGGTCTGCACGGACAAGGCGTGCGTGTGGCCGCCATCGAGGCGCAGGCTGGCACCATCGAACCGAACAGCCTGCTGATCCGGCCGGTGCTGCAGAACACGCTCAACGTCTGCGCCGGGCAGGTCAGTGGCCATGCCACGTCAGTCGCCGGGGTGATGCTGGAGCGGCGGCTGAGCTACTTCAACGCCGGCGAAGAGGGCGTGGCCTCGGGCGTGCAGCTGTGGGCCGGCGGCTCGTGCTCCAACCGCAGCGACCAGATGATCGACGCCCAGTCCCGCGCCGCCGACTGGGGCGCACGCGCCATCAATCTCAGCTTCGGCTCGGACACCCAGCTCAACCTCAATGGCGAGGACAGGGCCGTCGACGCGCTGGTGTTCAACCGCTGGCGCACGGTGGTCAAGTCGGCCGGCAACAGGCCCTGCACCGCCGGCGACGGCAATGTCACCTCGCCTGGCCTGGCCTACAACGTCGTCACCGTGGGCGGGTTCGACGACCGGGGGACGCCGACCTGGGCCGACGACATGGTGGACGTCTGCGCCAGCTTCCTCAACCCCATGTCACGCCACGGCGACCGCCAGAAGCCCGAACTGGCTGCGCCATCGGTGAACATCGAGGTCGTCACTGCCGGTCCGGCCAATCTGGTGGTCGGT
This sequence comes from Rubrivivax sp., assembly GCA_043760065.1. Classification (GTDB taxonomy): domain Bacteria; phylum Pseudomonadota; class Gammaproteobacteria; order Burkholderiales; family Burkholderiaceae_C; genus Rubrivivax. The sequence goes on along the minus strand of JAYUPN010000275.1, from coordinate 2,311 downwards.
ACGGGCACCAGCCTGGCCGCGCCCTTCGTCACCGGCACCGCAGCGCTGATGATCGAGCGCCAGAGCCGGCTGTCGGTGTGGCCGGAGATCACGCGGGCGGTCCTGATGGCCACCGCGCGCCACAACATCGAAGGCGCCTCGCGCCTGTCCGATGTCGACGGTGCGGGCGGCCTGGTGGCCCAGGCCGCGTTGGACCTGCTGCTGGCCCCCGACCGCTGGGGCGGCCAGCACTACGACTGTGCCGGCGTGGCGGCGGTGACCCCCGTGGCCACGGTGGCTGCGAGCCCGCGCACGCGCCACCGCGTGGTGCTGTCCTGGAGCACCGACCCCTCGCACGTCGAGTGGTCTTCGCAACCCAGCAGCGACATCGACCTCACCGTGGTCGACCGCAATGGCCGCATCGTTGCTTCGTCGAGCAGCTTCGACAACACCTCGGAGATCGTGGAGTTCGACAGCTTGACCGCCGACGTCTACACCGTGCAGGCACGGCGCTTCCGCTGCGACCGCAACACCTGGTTGGGCTGGGCTTTCGACACCCAGCCCATGCCTTCGGGGCGCTGAACTGTGATGCGTGCCTGCGTCGGGGCACGGCAGGCGCGGGCGCGTCCGGGTCGGCGATCGGCGCGCCTGGTGCGGCAGTTCGAGAGGCACGGGGCCCTGCGCGGGCACGGTCTGCGGTCGCCGCCCGGTGCTCCGTTCCTTCGCCCCCGGCTGACACCTGCGCGGCTCCTTGCGGAGGGGCCGGGGCCCGGCCGGCGAAGCCTTGCGGGTGGCCCAGGCAAGTTCAGTCCGCGACCTTCAGGAACAGGTCGCGGTCGGGTGCGAAGTTGGCGTACAGCGGCAGCAGCGCACCACCCAGCGCGCGCGCGTCGCTGCCGATGGTGCCGGCCATCAGCTGCGGCTGCGCCACGCCTTCCCAGTCGTAGCGCTGCAGGGCCTTGCCTGTGTCGACCAGCAGCGTGGCCAGCAAGTCGCGGCTGAAGCTGCCGTCGACGATGACGCCGTCCAGGTCGAGCAGGCAGGCGGCGCCCTGCACCGACAGCGCGATGGCCGCTGCTGCATCGGCCAGCCAGGCCTGCGTGTGCGGCAGCCAGGGTGCCTGCAGCGCGCGCGCGTCGGCCGCGGCGGACGGGTCCAGGCCCGCTGCGGCGTAGGCGCGTTCCAGCGTCAGCAGCGAAGCCACGCTCAGCAGCTGCGCCGGTGCGCCGCGGCCCTGCAGGTCGCCGCGAGCCGTCCACAGCGGCAGCGATCCCACCGCGCCGGCGTTGCCGGTGTTGCCGCTGCGCAAGTGGCTGTCGAGCACAAGGCCGCCGCCGACAAAGGTGTCGACGAAGACATACAGGAAGCTGGGCACGCTGCGGCCGCGGCCGGCCACGAGTTCGGCCACGCAGGCGGCTGCGGTGTCCTTGATCAGCGTCACCGGCAGCTCGGTGAGGCGGCCGATGGCCTGCGCCAGGTCCAGCGCGTGCCACTTGCGGGCCACGGCCTCGGGCAGGCCCAGCAACTGCTGCCAGCCGCCCATCGACAGCGGCGCGGCCACGCCGACGCCGTGCACGCGGTCGCGCTGCGCCGGGCCGAGCTTGCGGCGGATCTCCTTCAGCCGCGCGCCGATCTCGGCCAGCAGCACGTCGGGGTCGGCGTGCTCGTACTCCAGCTGCCAGCGCTGGCGCACCTGCGCCGTGAAATCCACCAGCACCACGTCCAGGCTGCGGCGGCCGACCTTGACGCCGATGGCGTAGGCGCCGTCCGGGTCCAGGCGCAGCGGCACCGAAGGCTGACCGACCTTGCCGCGCACCGGTTCGCCCTTCAGCAGCAAGCCGTCGTCGAGCAGCCGCTTGGTGATCAGCGACACCGTCTGCGCCGTCAGCTGCGACAGCCGCGCGATCTCGGCCGCCGGCAGCGCGCCGTGCAGGCGCACGGCCTGCAGCACGACGCGTTCGTTGTACTGGCGCAGACCGCCCTGGCTGCTGCCGCGCGGCCGCAGCCGTGCGTGTTCGCTGCGGTCGGTGGCGGCGGGGCTCAAGGTTCGCCGGCCCCGCAGGTCACTCGCGCGCCGAAGACGAAGCTGGCGGCGGTGGGCGCCGTCATGCCAGGCACTCGGGCGGGATCTGCTCCGGCGCCATGGCGCCGGTCATCACCGCCACGGTGTCGCTCATGCTGATCTTCTTCGGGTTCAGCACCGCGGCGCGCCTGCCCAGCCGCGCGACGTGGATGCGGTCGGCGATCTCGAACACGTGCGGCATGTTGTGGCTGATCAGGATCACCGGCAGGCCCTTGTCGCGCACGCGCCGGATCAGCTCGAGCACCATGT
>JAYUPN010000274.1:0-8043 GCA_043760065.1 Rubrivivax sp. | reverse complement strand
GGCCCTTCCACGACGTGCTGCTGGGCCTGTTCTTCATCACCATCGGCATGAAGCTCGACTGGCGCCCGGTGCTCGACCAGTGGCTGCTGGTGCTGCTGCTGACCAGCGGCCCGGTGCTGGCCAAGGCCGCGCTGGTGGCGGCGCTGACACGCGCCTTCGGCGGCACGCCGGGGGTGTCGCTGCGCACCGGTCTGTACCTGGCGCAGGCCGGCGAGTTCGGTTTCGTGCTGCTGACGCTGGGCGCCGAGAACCAGCTCGTCGCGCCCGGCTGGATGAGCCCGGTGCTGGCCAGCATGGTGCTGAGCATGCTGGCCACGCCCTTCCTCATCCAGTACAGCAACCGCATCGTCAACCGCTTGTCCAGCAGCGACTGGCTGATGCAGTCGGTGGCGCTGACGACGATCGCCAAGCGCGCCATCGCGGCCGAGCGCCACGTCATCATCTGCGGCTACGGCCGCAGCGGCCAGAACCTGGCGCGGCTGCTGGCGCCCGAGCACATCCCGTACATGGCGCTGGACCTCGACCCCGACCGCGTGCGCCAGGCTGCCGCGGCCGGCCAGAGCGTGGTCTTCGGCGACGCCGCGCGGCTGCAGAGCCTGATGGCCGCGGGCCTGGCGCGCGCCGCCGCAGTCGTCATCACCTACCAGGACACGGCTTCGGCGCTGAAGATCCTGCGCCTGGTGCAGGACCACGCGCCCAAGGTGCCGGTGATCGTGCGCACCGTCGACGACGCCGACATCGACCGCCTGCGCGCCGCCGGTGCCACCGAGGTCGTGCCCGAGGCCATCGAAGGCAGCCTGATGCTGGCCGGCCACGCGCTGGCGCTGGTGGGCGTGCCGATGAAGCGCGTCTTCCGCATCACGCGCGACGCGCGCGACGCGCGCTACAGCCTGCTGCGCGGCTATTTCCACGGCGCCGACGACGACACCGTGGGAGAGCTCGAACAGGCGCGGCTGCAGAGCGTGACGCTGCCCGCGGCGGCACGCTGCCTGGGCCAGACGCTGGAAGCGCAGGCTCTGCACGCGGTGGGGGTCAGCGTGGTGTCGGTGCGGCGCGCCAGCGGCGGCGTCGCGCAGCCCGCGCCCGACCATGTGCTGAGCGCCGGCGATACGCTCGTGCTGTCGGGCCTGCCGGAGCCGCTGGCGCTGGCCGAAGAAAAGCTGCTGCGCGGCTGAGGAGGTGTGGCCATGGTCCCTGGACGAAGACTGCTGCTCACCGCACCGCTGGCGCTGGCCCTGCCTGCCCGCGCCCAGACGCCGGACGACGCCACCGCGGCAGCCCTGCGCGCGCTGCGCGCCGGTGGCGCCGTGGTGGCCTTCAGGCACGCGCTGGCGCCGGGCACCTTCGACCCGCCGGGCTTCAAGCTCGGCGACTGCAGCACGCAGCGCAACTTGAGCGATGAAGGCCGCGCGCAGGCGCGGCGCATCGGGCAGTGGTTTGCCCAGCACGGCCTGCGGCCGGCGCGCGTGCGCAGCAGCCCGTGGTGCCGCTGCATCGACACCGCCGTGCTCGCCTTCGGCAAGGCCGAGCCGTGGACCGCCCTGGGCTCGCCGCGCGGCAGCCCCGAGCAGACCAACGAGCAGCACCTGGCCGAGCTCCAGCGCGCGCTGCGCCAGGCGGCGGCAGCGCCGCGCGCGTTGCAGGTGTGGGTGACACACATGTTCGTGCTCAGCGCACTGACGCAGCAGAACAGCACCTCGGGCGAAGGCCTGGTGCTGGCGGCCGGCGCCGGCGACACGGTGCAGGTGCTGGGCCGCATCACCCCATGATCCCGGCCACCGAACCCACCATGACCACCGAACCCACTGCCTCGCCCGCCGACTACATCCGCGAGCACATCCGCACCGTGCCCGACTGGCCGGCGCCGGGCGTGATGTTCCGCGACATCACGCCGCTGCTGTCCAACCCGCGCGTCTTCCGCGTCCTGATCGACCAGTTCGTGCACCGCTACTTCGACGTCCGGCCCGACGTCGTCGCCGGCCTGGACGCGCGCGGCTTCATCATCGGCAGCGTGGTGGCCTACGAGCTGGGCGTCGGCTTCGTGCCGATCCGCAAGAAGGGCAAGCTGCCGTTCACGACGGTCGAGGAAACCTACGAGCTCGAGTACGGCAGCGCGACGGTGGAGATGCACACCGACGCCGTCAAGCCCGGCGACCGCGTGGTGCTGATCGACGACCTGATCGCCACCGGCGGCACCATGATGGCCGGCAAGAAGCTTCTCGAGCGGCTGGGCGCACGCGTCATCGAAGGCGCGGCGATCGTCGACCTGCCCGAGCTGCAGGGCTCGGCCCGGCTGCGCGAGGCCGGGTTGCAGCTGTTCACGCTGGTGGACTTCGCGGGGCACTGACGCACAGCGGGCAGAGGGCCCGCAAGGTCCGTCACTTCCCGATGCAAAAGCGGCTGAAGATCTCGCCCAGCAAATCCTCGTTGCTGAACTCGCCGGTGATCTCGCCCAACGCGCGGTGCGCCAGCCGCAGCTCCTCGGCCAGCAGGTCCAGCGCCGCGTCGCGCGCGGCGGCATGCTGTTGCGCGATCTGCAGGTGCTGCTGCGTGCGACGCAGCGCCTGGACGTGGCGCGTGCGCGCGATGAACAGGCCTTCGGGTGCAGCCTGCCAGCCGGCTTGCCGCAGCAGCGCGCGGCGCAGAGTGTCCAGGCCCGCGCCGGTGCGTGCCGACAGCACGATGCCGCCTTCCGGGGCCGGGCCGACGCCCGGCAGGTCGGCCTTGTTGTAGACGTGCAGCACGCTCACTTCCGAAGGCAGCTGGCGGGCGATGAGCGACTCGGCGGCTTCGTAGGCCGGCTCGCCGGCGCGCCCCAGGTCGTGCAGGAAGACCACCGCGTCGGCGCCGCCGATGGCCTCCCAGCTGCGGCCGATGCCGATGCGCTCGACCTCGTCGGCCACCTCGGCGAACTCGCGCAGGCCGGCGGTGTCGGTGACGTGCAGCGGCACGCCTTCGATCTGGATCGTCTCGGCGACGCGGTCGCGCGTGGTGCCGGGGATCGCCGTCACGATGGCCAGCTCGGCGCCGGCCAGCGCGTTGAGCAGGCTGCTCTTGCCAACGTTGGGCTGCCCGGCCAGCACCACGCGCAGGCCCTCGCGCAGCAACGCGCCCTGGCGCGCGCGCGCCAGCGCCGCGGCGACCTGCGATTCGATGGCGTCGAGCCGTTCGCGCGCTTTCGCCTTTTCCAGGAAGTCGATCTCTTCCTCGGGGAAGTCCAGCGTCGCTTCGACCAGCATGCGCAGCTGCACGATGCGGCCGGCCAGTTCAGCCACCTCGTGCGAGAAGGCGCCCGACAGTGAGCGTGCGGCCGAGCGCGCTGCCGCCTCGGTGCTGGCGTCGATGAGGTCGGCCACCGCTTCGGCCTGCGCCAGGTCGAGCTTGTCGTTGAGGAAGGCGCGTTCCGTGAACTCGCCCGGCGCGGCCAGCCGAAGCCCGGGCATGGCTTGCAGGCAGCGTGCCAGCAGCAGCTGCAGCAGCACCGGGCCGCCGTGGGCCTGCAGCTCCAGCACGTCCTCACCGGTGTAGCTGTGCGGTGCCGGGAAGTGGATTGCCAGGCCGCGGTCCAGCGGCTGGCCGTCGGCGCCTTCGAACGGCGTAAGTGTCGCCTGGCGTGGCAGCAGCGGCTGTGACGAAATGCGGCCACACACGGCCTGGATCAACGACGACAGGTCGCGCCCCGAGGCGCGCACGATGCCCACCGCGCCGCGGCCGGGGGCCGAAGCGATGGCGACGATGGGATCTTGGTGGCGACCGGGCAACAAACCCGGCGCCGGTGAGGCTGCGCGCATGTTGGCGTTGATTCTGGCGCGGCAGCCGGGGCTGTTTGGCGCGGGTGGAGCGGCAAGAAGCGTTTGATGGCCGCTTGCCGTATCTCCTGAGCCGGCTTTCATCAAGCCGGGTCGCCCGCATGACTGCATGTTCGGCCGCGCGGGCCGCTTTCTCAACCCCCGTTCAGGGGACGCCCCCACGACCGGTGTGCTGTCTGCACGCGCCGCAACGTGTTGCAGTGCGGCAGCGCTACTTGCCCAGCACGCCGAGCTGTTTGTTGATGAACCACTGCTGCGCGATCGACAGGATGTTGTTCGTCAACCAGTACAGCACCAGGCCGGCCGGGAAGAAGAAGAACATGAAGCCGAAGGCCAGCGGCATGAACCACATCAGCTTGGCCTGCATCGGGTCGGTGGGCGTCGGGTTGAGCCAGACCTGGAACAGCGACGACGCGGTCATCAGCACCGGCAGGATGAACCACGGGTCCTTGGCCGCCAGGTCGGTGATCCAGCCGATCCAGGGCGCGTTGCGCATCTCCACGCTGGCCAGCAGCACCCAGTACAGCGCGATGAAAAACGGCATCTGCACGAAGATCGGCAGGCAGCCGCCCAGCGGGTTGACCTTCTCTTCCTTGTAGATGCGCATCATCGCCTGCTGCATCTCCTGCGGCTTGTCCTTGTAGCGTTCCTTCAGCTCGTTGACCTTGGGCGCCACGGCCTTCATCTTGCCCATGCTGCGGTAGGCACTGGCGTTGAGCCAGTAGAAGGCGATCTTCAGCAGCACCACCAGCGCCACGATGGCCCAGCCCCAGTTGCCCAGGTAGCCATGCAGCGTCGTCAGCAGCCAGAAGAGCGGCTTGCTCAGCACCGTGAGCCAGCCGTAGTCCTTGACCAGTTCCAGCCCCGGCGCCAGCGCAGCAAGCTTGTTCTCTTCCTGCGGGCCGGCGAACAGCGTCGATTCGTGCACCTGCGTCGCACCTGGCGCCACGTCGCCCAGCGGCATCACCATGGCCACCGTGAAGTGGTTGTCGGCGACCTTGGCGGTGCGGAACTCGCGCGCGCCGGCCTTGGGCACCAGCCAGGCCGATGCAAAGTAGTGCTGCACCATCGCCACCCAGCCGTTGTCGGCCGCTTTCTCGTGACCGGCGCTGCCCTTGGCGATGTCCTTGAAGTCGATCTTCTGGAACTTCTGCACCTCGGTGTAGACCGCCGGGCCGGTGAAGGTGAAGTAGAAGCTGCTCTCGCCTTCGGGCGGGTTGCCGTCGCGCGCCAGCTGCAGGTACAGCTGCGGCTGGATCGCCGTGCTGCCCTGGTTGATGACCTCGTGCTTGACAGCCATCGTGTACTCGCCGCGCTTGATGGTGTAGGTCTTGGCCAGCTTCACGCCGTCGCTGCCTGCCGACTCGAAGCGCAAGCTGACTTCGTTGGCGCCGGCGGCGAGTGTGCGCTCCCCCGGCACGACGTTCATTGGCGTGAAGTGGTTCGGCAGCGCGGCGCCGCCCTGGGCCGAGATGAGGCCGCTCTGCGCCACGTACAGCCGCTTCGCGCTCTGCTCAAGCAGCACGACGTTGTGCTTCGGGTCCTGCGCGTCCTTGTGCTCCAGCAGCTCCAGCCGCACGAGCGAGCCGCCCTGGCTGTCGAAAGTCGCCTTGACGCGGTCGGTGGTGACGACCACCTGCTGGCTCGCCGGCACGGCAGGTGCCGCCGCAGAAGCCGCCGCAGCAGCAGCCGCGGCGCCCACCGCCGCCGGCACGGCACTGGGCACGGCGGCTGCCGGCGCGGGCACGCCAGGGGCCGAAGCCAGCGGCGGCGCGCTGGCGCTGGCGGCCGGCCGCGGGCCGCCGCCGAAGATCGACGGCTGGCCGCTGTGCTTGTTCCAGGCGTCCCATAGCAGGACGAGCGACATCGTGAAAACCACCCACAGCAGGGTGCGGCGCATATCGGTCATGGGCTACTTCCGGATCGGCGGCGTGTCGGCAACGACATCCGCCTGGTGCAGACCGAGCCGGCTGAACAAGCCGGCAGCGGGATTCTTGAAAGGGCTGGGCACGGGGTCGCAGCCGCCGGCGCAGTAGGGATGGCATCGCAGCAGGCGCGCCGCCGTCAGCAGGCTGCCCTTGGCGGCGCCGTGCTGATCGAGCGCCTGCAGGGCATAGGCCGAGCAGCTGGGCTCGAAGCGGCAGCCGCTGCCCAGCCAGGCCTTGAACAGCAGCCGGTAGCCGAGCACCAGGCCCGTCAGCAGCCGTTGCGGCAAACGCACGAACGCGCGCGCCAGGGTGCGCAGGGCGGCAGCGGCCATGGCTTCAGGCGGCCTGGGCCAGCAGGCCGTCGAGTTCGGCGCGCGCAGCCATCGCCAGGGCGGTGGAGCGCGCCGACACGAACTCGGTGACCGCAAAGCCCGCACGCAAGCGCACCAGCCACAGCCCGCCGGGCAGGCCCGCAGCATGGCGCTCGAAGCTGGCGCGGATCTGCCGTTTCAGCAGGCTGCGCGTGACCGCGCGGCGCGCGTGGCGCTTGGGCACGACGCAGCCGATCCAGTGCCTGCCGGGCAAGTCATCCACAGGCGGTGGAATACTCGGTGCAGGGGCTGTGGATAACTCAGCCGTTCCGGCTTTCGGCAGCCACGGCGCGGGGCCCGTTGGCGACCCGCTGACGTGGTGAAGCGCGAAGTGAGTGCTCCGCGCCCGCGAGCGGGTGCCGAGCAACCGCTCGAAGTCGGCCTTGTGCACAAGGCGGCCGGGCATGGGCCGCGGCATCAGCAAGGAAGGCAGCAGCAGGGCACGAGGCGCCCGGTGCCGGCCTCAGACGCCCAGGCGCTTGCGACCCTTGGCGCGCCGGGCGTTCAGCACGGCGCGGCCGCCGCGCGTCTTCATGCGGACGAGGAAGCCGTGCGTGCGAGCGCGCTTGATCTTGGAGGGTTGGTAGGTGCGCTTCATGGCAGGCCTGTCACCGTTGTGGCCGAGGGGGCCGGGCTGGGAAATGTGGCTTCAGTGTGCGGGGCGGCAGGCAGACGACAAGGCCTGCCGGGCGCCGTGGGGCGTTGCAGGAAAACCTCGGTCGGGACGCCAGCGCGGTCTTCGCACCTGTTGCGCTTGAGGCGCAACGTGAATCCGGGAAACCCACGATTACAGCAAAAATCGCCTTATCGGTCAAACACTTGCACCACAAGACGCCACATCTGGCGGGGCTTGACGCTGGCGCGATTTGTGTGGATAACTGCGATCCGCCGGTTGCGAGGGACGCATGATCCGGCGGCTCCAATAAGAAGATGTCCACAAATGAGCCTTGACTTGTGGCAGCGCGGCTGTGAACGCCTGGCTGCCGAATTACCAGAACAACAGTTCAACACCTGGATCCGCCCGCTGTCGGGGTCGGTTTCGGTTGCCGAGGGGACTGCAGGCGCCGGCCCGACGGTGGTCGTGCGCGTGCCCAACCGCTTCAAGCTGGACTGGATCCGCGCCCAGTACGCCGGTCGCATCGAGGCCACACTGTCCGAACTGGCCGGTGCTTCCGTGCGGCTGGAACTCTCGGTCGCGCCTTCGCGCAGCGAAGCGCCGGCGCTGCCGCTGCGGCGCAACGGTGCCGTCGCCGCGGCCACCGTGGCCATCGACGCCCTCGGTCTGGAAGACCCTGCCGAGGCCAGCGACGGCCGCGGCCGCACCCTGGCCGTGCGGCCGGCTGCCGTGCCGGGCCCGCGTGCCAACACGCCCGCGGCCACCACGCACCGCCTGAACACGGCGCTGACCTTCGACACGCTGGTCGCCGGCCGCGCCAACCAGATGGCGCGCACCGCGGCGCTGCACGTCGCCGGCGCGCCGGGCGCGATGTACAACCCGCTCTTCATCTACGGCGGTGTCGGCCTGGGCAAGACCCACCTCGTGCACGCTGTGGGCAACGCGCTGCTGAAGGACCGCCCCGAAGCCCGCGTGCTGTACCTGCACGCCGAGCAGTTCATCAGCGACGTCGTCAAGAACTACCAGCGCAAGACCTTCGACGAGCTGAAGGCCAAGTACCACAGCCTGGACCTGCTGCTGATCGACGACGTGCAGTTCTTCGCCGGCAAGGACCGCACGCAGGAGGAGTTTTTCAATGCCTTCGAAGCACTGTTGACGAAGAAGGCGCACATCATCATGACCAGCGACACCTACCCCAAGGGGCTGGTGGACATCGACCAGCGGCTGACCAGCCGCTTCGACGCCGGCCTGACGGTGGCCATCGAACCGCCCGAGCTCGAGATGCGCGTGGCCATCCTGCAGCGCAAGGCGCTGGCCGA
>JAYUPN010000273.1:0-3141 GCA_043760065.1 Rubrivivax sp. | reverse complement strand
CTCCCGATCCGCTTCAAGTAGAACGCCGTCACGAACAACGACAGCACGAACATGCAGACTGCCAAAGTCGATCCATAACCGACGTCGAGGTAGTCGATCGTCGTCTTGTGAATCAGCATCGCCAGCGTCTCGGTGCTGTTGCCCGGGCCGCCCTTGGTCATCGTGTAGGGGATGTCGAAGGTCTGCAGGGCGGTGATGGTGCGGAAGATCAGCGCCACGATGATCGAGGGCATCAGCATCGGGATCGTGATCTGCCAGAACTGCTGCCACTTGCTGGCACCGTCGACCTCGGCCGCTTCGTAGAGCGACTTCGGGATCATCTGCAGGCCCGCGAGCAGGATCAGCGCCATGAAGGAGCTGGTCTTCCAGATGATCGTGAGGCAGATCGCCGCGAAGGCCCAGTTCGGCCGCAGCAGCCACATCGCCGGCTCGCTCGGGGCGCCGGCCAGCGAGGTGCTGCGGCGCACGACATCGTTGATCACGCCGTACTCGGTGTGGAAGAACCACGCGAAGATCAAGCCTGCGAAGGCCAGCGGCAGGGCCCAGGGCAAGAGCAGGGCCAGGCGCACGGGCCACTTGCGCTTGAAGGGAAGGTTGGCCAGCATGGCCAGACCGAGTCCGACGACCAGGGCACCGGGCACCGTGATCAGCGTGATGAGCACCGTGTTCTTGGTCGCGTTCCAGAAGTCGGCGTCCTTGAACACGAGCGCATAGTTCTCGAAGCCGACGAACTTGATGCCCGCACCGCCCGACAGGCGCAGGTCGTGAAAGCTGTTCCAGATCAGCTTGCCGATCGGGTAGACGACGATCAGCGCCAGCAGCAGGAAGGCCGGCGCGAGCAGCAAGACGCCGAGCGTCTTCTCGCTCGGGTCGCGCACCCGGTCCCAGGTCGTCATCGCAGCCATGTGTTCTCCATTTGCTGACACGTCGCGGGCAAAGCCCGCGGCGTGTTTCCCTCCGGCGCGTTAGCGCATGACCCGTGCCAGGCGCGACTCGATCTCGCTGACACCCTCGGCCGGCGTCTTGGTGCGCGCGAGCACCGCGCTGGTGGTCGTGCGGATCACGTCGGAGACCTGCCCATAGTCCTTGCTCAACGGGCGGCTGCGACCCGCCGTCACGACCGCGGCGGCATCCTTGAACCAGGGCACGGCCTTGACCACGTCGGCGTCGGTGTAGACGCTGGCGTAGGTCGGCAGCAACGACCCCTCGACCGCCAGGAACTTGCTTGACTCGGGGCTGGCCAGGTGCTTGACGAGGCTGGCGGCTGCCGGCTTGTTCTTGCTGAACGCGCTGACCGCCCACTGCCAGCCGCCGACGCAGGTGGCGCTCTTGCCGCCGGCCATCGCCGGCAGCGGCATCACGCCGACCTTGCCCTTGACCTGCGAAGTCGCCTCGCCCTGGAAGCGGTCCCAGGCGAAGCCCCAGTTGATCGCGAACACGACTTGGCCGGCCATGAACTCGTTGACGGTGTCGGGCGTCTTCACCTCGGCGACGTTCTTCTTGATCACGCCCTGGTCGACCATGGTCAGCCACTGCGACAGGCCCTTGCTCGCGGCCGTCTTGTCCAGCGTCATCTTGCCGGCGGCATCGTTGAACTCCTTGCCCTGGCTCCAGTACGGCAGCAGGAAGGTGCAGACCGCACCCTCAATCGGCGCGCCCTGGATCGACAGGCCTTGCAAGTTCGGGTTGCCCTCGGCCTTCTGGATCTTCTGCGCCGCCGCGCTCAGCTCGTCCCAGGTCTTGGGCTCCTTGATGCCGTGCTTGTCGAGCAGGTCCTTGCGGTAGTACATGAACATCGCGTCGGCGAAGGCCGGCATCGCGGCGATCTTGCCGTCGACGACGTTGGCCCCCGCATAGGCCGGCAGGTAGGGCTTCATCGCGTCGGCCGACTTGCCCATGTAGGCGTCCAGCGGCTCGAGCCAACCGGCGCCGTAGTACTGCGCCGGGTTGACGATGTCGATCATGTAGATGTCGATCGCCGGGTCCTTGGCGTTCAGCACGGTCGACAGGTACTGGCGCTGCAACTCGCTGGTGGCGCCGCCGGTCTCCATCTCGATCTTGACGTTCGGGTTCTTGGCCTGGTACTGATCGAACAGCTTGCGCATCAGGTCCGGGCGCTGGTTGGCGCCGCCCGAGAACACGCGCAGCGTGGTCTGCTGGGCGTAGGCCGCGACACTGGTGCCCAGGCCGGCCACCAGGGCCACGGCACCCATCAGCGCGGTGAGGGATGTACGACGGATCATGTCAATGTCTCCTGGTTGAATCGGGGCGCTCGCCCCTCTGCGTGAAAAGGCCAAGGCCTCAACGTTCCTGCAACCCGTTCTCGGCGACGAGCTTCTTGAATTTGTCGAATTCGGTCAGTGCGAAGCGCCTGAACTCGGTGCCGCTGCGCCAGGCCAGCGGGCTGTTCGTGGCCTGTGCGCGCGCCTTGTAGAGCGTGGTCGCGGTGGCCCGCTCACAGGCCGCCTCCAGCTTCGCGCGCACATCCACTGGCAGGCCCTTGGGCGCGACGACGCCGCCCCACACCGAGCCGCGCATCGGCAGGCCGAGTTCACGCGCGGTCGGCACGCTCTCGAAGCCCGGCACGCGCTGGTCGGTGAGTGCGAGCAGCGGTCGCAACTGGTGTTGGAGCGCCACCGGCGGCGTCTCGTTGAACACTGCAAGCTCGCCGTTCTTCAACGGCACGACCATGTCGCCGGTGCTCTTGTAGGGCACGTGCAGCACCTCGATGCCATGGTGCTTCCACTGCTGGAGCGAGGCGATGTGCGGCATGGTGCCCAGGCCCGAGGAGCCGTAGTTCAGCTTGCCAGGGTTGGCCTTGGCCCAGGCCACGAGGGCCGCATAGTCTTTGTGCGGCGCATCGGCGCGCACCATCGTCAGCATCGGCACGTCATAAGTGCCGCAGAGGTAGTCGAAACTTTCCGGCGTGTAGCCGGTGTTGTCGCGGCGCGCGGGCTGGATCGTCAGTGGGCCGATCGTCGTCATCGCCAGCGTGTGGCCGTCGGGCTTGGCGCGGGCGACGTTGCCCATGCCGATCGAGCCGCCGGCGCCCGCGGTGTTGACGACCACGACGCTGCCGCCGAGCTGGCGGGCGAACTCGTCGGCCAACAGGCGGGCCATGATGTCGGTGGTGCCGCCGGG
>JAYUPN010000272.1:0-8132 GCA_043760065.1 Rubrivivax sp. | reverse complement strand
GCGCAGCCCAGGGCAGCGCGGCCAGCATCACGGCAGCAAGCGCCAGCGCGTGTGATCGCTTCATTTGCCGGCCTGCTCCATCAACAGGTAGGTGTTGTAGGCGTTGATGCGGTTGGCGGCCTTGAACAGCGGCAGGTGCTCGAAGCGCGACCAGTCGGCGCGGGCGTAGGCGTCTTCGAAAGGGTCGAGGTTGCGCGCCGCCTCGCCCATCGTCTGGCGCAGGTGCTGCAGGTAGTCGCGGGTCAGCATGAGGTCGGATTCTGCGCTCGTCGAAGCCGGACCGTGGCCGGGCACGATGGTCCGCACCTTGTAGTCCAGCAGACGGTTCAGCACTTCGATCCAGCGCCCGCTGTCGGCTTGCCCGACGAAGGGCACGCGGCCGCGGAACACCAGGTCGCCGGCGATCAGCAGGCGCTGCTGCGGCAACACCACCACCAGGTCCTCGGGCGTGTGCGCCGGGCCGGCCGGCTGCAGCACGAAGTCCACGCCGCCGAGCGTGAAGCGGGTGGTCTGGTCGATCCAGCGGTCGGCCGCCACCAGGCGCGTGTCGGCGTCGACCCACGGTGCCAGCTCTGTGCGGCTAACCTGCAGGCGCAGCGCCGCGGTGTCGCTGTGGAGGTAGGCACGGCCGGCCTGGTGCGCGGTGATCGTGGCGCCCAGCTCCTTGAACACCTGCAGGCCATAGACGTGGTCGGCGTGGTAGTGCGTCAGCACGACGTGCCGGATGGGCTGCGGCGTGATGCGTGCGATGGCCGCCACCAGCTCGCGCGCCAGCGCCGGCGAGCCCAGCGCGTCGACCACCACCACACCTTCGCGCGTGACGACGAAAGCTGCGTTCGATATGAAGTTGCGGTTGGCCGGCGAGCCCAGCGCCGAAGCGCCCTGCACCATCCACACGCCCGGGCCGACTTCCACCGGCTGCACCGGCTGGGACTGCGCGGGAGCGCCGGCCGCCAAAGAGCCAGCCAGGGCGGCCAGTGTCCAGCAGCGGGTAAAGAGCGTCCTGGGTCGATTCATGAAACCGTACCTTCGTATGCAGTGATATTAGATGCTGGCCCCCGGCGTCTGGCAAGCCGAGGCGCGTGTGAGTAGCGACCCGGAGACGCCGCGCCGCCAACAGCCCGCAGAATGCACAGGCTGGATGAACACGAGGAGACCCCGATGAACCGATTACCCCTCACCGCTCACGCGGCACTCGCCGCGCTGGCCCTGGCCGCCACCTCGGCACCCACCTGGGCCCAGGACCCCAACCTGGCGCGCAACCTGGCCGCCACCTGCGCCAACTGCCACGGCACCAACGGCAACGCGCGCGGCGAGATGAAACCGCTGGCCGGCGTGTCGGCCCAGAAGATCGTCGCCGCCATCAACGACTACAAGAGCGGCAACCAGCCCGCGACGATCATGCACCAGATCAGCAAGGGCTACACCGAGCAGCAGGTGCAGCTCATCGCCGCGTTCTTCGCGGCCCAGAAGCCGGCCAAATGAGGAGCGACGCGATGAAGCACAAGACCTCTGTGGAACTCGGGCGCCGCCAGTTGCTGGGCGCGGGCCTGGCCCTGGGCGGTCTGGCGCTCGCCGGTTGCGCCACCGGCCTGTCCAGCGGGCCCTCGATCGGCCGTGTCGTCGTCGTCGGCGGCGGCTTCGGCGGCAGCACGGCAGCGCGCTACCTGCGGCTGTGGGGCGGCAACGTCGAGGTCACGCTGGTCGAGCGCAACGCCAGTTTCGTGTCGTGCCCGATCAGCAACATGGTGCTGGGCGGCCACAAGCAGATGGCCGACATCACGCGCGGCTACGAAGGCCTGCGGGCGCTGGGCGTGAAGGTCGTGCAGGGTGATGTCACCGCCATCGACACCGCGGCCAAGAAGGTGCGGCTGGCCGGCGGCACCGAGCTGCCCTACGACCGCCTGATCCTGTCGCCGGGCGTGGACTTCATGCTCGACGGCACGCCGGGCCTGGCCGCCGCGCTGGACAGCGGCCGCGTCACGCACAGCTGGAAGGCCGGCCCGCAGACGCTGGCGCTGCGCCGCCAGCTCGAGGCCATGCCCGACGGCGGCGTGTTCGCGATGAGCATCCCCAAGGTGCCCTACCGCTGTCCGCCCGGACCGTACGAGCGCGCCTGCATGGTGGCCAGCTACTTCAAGCAGTTCAAGCCCCGCTCCAAGGTGCTGGTGCTGGACGCCAACCCCGAGGTGCAGAGCAAGAAGGCGCTGTTCGAGAAGGCCTTCAAGGACCACTACGGCGGCATCCTGGAGTACCGCGCCAACAACGAACTGAAGGAGGTCAACGGCACGACGGCCAGGCTCGAGTTCGACGACGTCAAGGCCGATGTGCTCAACGTCATCCCGCCGCAGCGCGCGGGCGACATCGCGCGCAGCGCGGGCCTGCTCAACATGAACAACCGCTGGGTCGGCGTCAACTGGCTGACGATGGAGAGCACCGCCGCCCCCGGCATCCACGTGCTCGGCGACGCCACCTTCAGCGCGCCGGCCATGCCCAAGAGCGGCCACATGGCCAACCAGCACGCCAAGGTGGCGGCAGCGGCGATCATCGAATTGCTGCAGGGCAAGCCCGTGAACGCCACCCCGGTGGTCATGAACACCTGCTACAGCTTCGTCACCGCACGCGACGTCGTGCACGTGGCCAGCGTGCACCAGTACGACGCCGCGGACAAGACCTTCAAGGCCGTCCCGGGCTCGGGCGGTGTGTCGGCGGCGGCCAACCAGGTCGAAGGCCGCTACGCGCTGAGCTGGGCCGACAACATCTGGGCCGACATGCTCGGCGGCTGAGTCGCCCGCGCTGCCTGAGACGACACGCCCGGCCCGGCCCGGCCCGGCCCGGCCCGGCCCGGCCGGGCCGCGGGTGTCGTACGCTCGCCCTCGCCGAGCACACACTGGAGCCCCCACCATGATCCGACGCCGACCCATCGCCGCCTTGTTCGCCGCCGCCTGCGCCTTGCTGTGCGCCCCGGCGCTGGCGCAGGAGGTCTGGCCCGGCCGGCCGGTGAAGATCGTCAGCCCGTTCCCGGCCGGCGGCACCAGCGACATCATCGCGCGCCTGCTGGCCGAGGCGCTGGCCAAGGAGCTGGGGCAGCCGTTCATCGTCGAGAACGTCGGCGGCGCCGGCGGCACCGTGGGCACGCTGCGCGCCACCAAGGGCACGCCCGACGGCTACACGCTCGTCCAGACCGGCGTCGGCCAGAACGCCGTCGCGCACGGCCTGGACCCCAAGCTGGGTTACGACTCGATGCGCGACTTCGTGCACCTGGCGCAGACGCACTCGGGCCCCAACGTGCTGGTGGTCAACGCCGCCACGCCGTTCAAGACTTTCACCGAACTGGTCGAGTACGTGCGCAAGAACCCGGGCAAGCTCAACTACGGCTTCACGCACGCGGCCAGCGGCCACATGGCGATGGAACTGCTCAAGCAGCGCGCCAGCGACTGCCCCAAGGGAGCGAAAAACTGCAACGGCTTCTTCATGGTCGGCATCCCGTACCGCGGCGGCGGCCCGATGCTGCAGGACCTGCTGGGCGGCCAGATCCCGCTCATGTTCATCAACCAGGACGTCGCGCTGCCGCACGTCAAGGCCGGCAAGCTGCGCGCGCTGGCGGTGTCCAGCCTGCAGCGCAACCCGCTCTACCCCGACACCCCCACCGTCGCCGAGAGCGGCTTCCCTGGCTTCCAGGCGCTGAGCTGGAGCGGCCTGTCGGCGCTCAAGGGCACGCCGCAGCCCGTCGTCGACAAGCTCGAAGTCACGCTGAAGAAGATCATGACCTCGCCCGAGATCAAGCAGCGCCTGGAGTCGGTGGGCTTCGTCGTGCCGGCGCCCGGCGGCGCGGCCTACACGCAGTTCCTCAAGGGCGAGATCGAGCTCTGGACCAAGGTCATCCAGACCGCCGGCATCAAGCCCGAGTGAGCGCCCGCCCATGACGAACCGACTCATCGCCGCCAACCCGCTGGCCGCCGGACTGGCCGCAGGCGAGGCCACCACCGACCGCATCGAATGGGTCAAGCTGCACCTGGTCTTCCTGCCGCTGGCGACACCGATCAGCGACGCCAAGGTGCTCACCGGCCGCCAGAAGCCGCTGACCGAGATCGCCTTCCTGTTTGCCGAGATCGCGACGAAACAGGGCCACCACGGCATCGGCTTCAGCTACAGCAAGCGCGCCGGCGGGCCCGGCCAGTACGAACACGCCAAGGAGATCGCGCCGGCGCTGCTGGGCGAGGACCCGAACGACATCGCGCGCCTGTGGGACAAGCTGTGCTGGGCCGGCGCCAGCGTCGGCCGCAGCGGGTTGGCCACGCAGGCCATCGCCGCCTTCGACATCGCGCTGTGGGACTTGAAGGCCAAGCGCGCAGCGCTGCCGCTGGCCAAGCTGCTGGGCGCACACCGCGACAGCGTGCAGGTCTACAACACCAGCGGCGGCTTCCTCAGCACGCCGATCGGCGAGGTGCTCGAGAACGTCGAGGCGGCGATCGAGCGCGGCATCGGCGGCATCAAGATCAAGGTCGGCCAGCCCGACCCGATGATCGACCTGGCGCGCGTGCAGGCGGTGCACGAATGCATCAACGGCCGCGTGGCGATGATGATCGACGCCAACCAGCAATGGGACCGCACCACCGCGCAGCGCTTCGGACGCCTGGTCGAGCCGCTGAACCTGACCTGGATCGAGGAACCGCTGGACGCCTACGACGCCGAAGGCCACGCCGCGCTGGCCGCGCTGCTGGATACGCCGATCGCCAGCGGCGAGATGCTGACCAGCCCGGCCGAACACTGGGAGCTGATCCGCCAGCGCAGCGTCGACTTCATCCAGCCCGACGCGCCGCGCGTCGGTGGCATCACGCCGATGCTGAAGATCATGGCGCTGGCCGACCAGGCGCGCATCCGCATGGCGCCGCACTTCGCGATGGAGATCCACCTGCACCTGAGTGCCTCGTACGCGCACGGGCCGTGGGTCGAGCACTTCGAGTGGCTGGAGCCGATGTTCAACGAACGGCTGCGCATCGAAGGCGGCCGCATGCATGTGCCGGATCGGCCGGGACTGGGTTTCTCGCTCAGCGAGCAGGCGGCGCGCTGGACGCGGCAGACGGTGGAGTTCGGCACACGGCCTTGAGTGGCTGGACTTCGTCGCAGGTGTTGCGCCGCCGCGGCAAAGGCGGGGTTTGTTCCCGGGCCGGCACGGAAGCCGGCTGAGCGGCAGGCGGTGCCTGCGCGAGGCTCACTCTGGGGCGGCGAGCAGCGCAGGGCCGGGGTCGGCGCGCGCAGCGCGCTTCGTGAACTGACTCGCCGCATCTGTCTGAGCGCAGCGCCCGCAGGGCGCGCAGCGAGTCATGCGGCGCGACCCCGGACCGAGCAGCGCAGCGGAGTCGGCGCACCGCGCCGACCGCCACAGCGTGAGCCTCGCGCAGGCACCGGCTGACGCGACGCGCCACTGCCGTGGTGACGCGACTTCCGCAAAGCCCACCGCGGCTCAGCCCACCCCGGCAGCCTTGCCCACCAACCCCGGCTCCACCCCCAGGCTGCGCGCCGCCTCCAGGATCTCTCCCCAGGTGATCGCGTCCACCGCCACACCTTGCACCGAACGTGCCGCACGGGAGGTGCGTTCGGCGTCACCCGCCACCTGCACCGGCCCGAAGCCCTCACGCGCCGGGCTGCGCTGCACCCAGTCCAGGAAGGCCATCGCCTGCTGCTCGAAGGCCACCGTGCCGCCCAGCGCGGCCGGGTCGAGCAGGACGCTGAACATGCCATTGAGCACGCGCATGCGGCCGTCGGCCGGTTGGTGGCACGTCATGCCCGCGGCCAGCGCGCCGCCCAGCAGTTCGCACATCAGCGCCAGGCCGTAGCCCTTGTGGCCGCCGAGTGCGCCGCCGAAGGTCAGCAGCGCGCCGAAAGGCGGCACGACCGAGAAACGCGGGTCGGTGGTGGGCTGGCCGTGGTCGTCGATCAACTGCCCCGGCTCGACCGGCAGGCCCTTGTTGTGCGCCACGCGTGTCTTGCCCTGCGCGATGGCGCTGGTGGCGAAGTCCAGGATCACGTGCGGACGGCCCGCTAGCGGCACGCCGGCGCAGAAGGGATTGGTGCCGAAGCGCGCATCGGCGCCGCCGTGCGGCGCGACGATCGGGCGCGAGATGACGTTGACGAAGTGCATCGACACCAGTCCCGCGTCGGCGGCCTGCTCGGCCCAGGCGCCGATGCGGCCGAGGTGGTGCGCGTTGCCCAGGGCGACGATGCAGCTGCCCTGGCCCCGCGCGCGTTCGATGCCCATCTTCATCGCCTGCGCGCCGATGACCTGGCCGAAGCCGGCAGCGCCGTCCAGCCGCAGCAGGCTGCCCGCGTCGTGCACCACGCGCACCGCGGTGTTGGGCTTGAGGCCGCCTTCGAGGTAAGCCTTGGCATAGCGCGGCAGCATGCCGATGCCGTGCGAGTCGTGGCCGGTGAGGTTGGCGTCGATCAGGTTGCCGACCACGGCTTCGACTTCTTCGGGCGCGCTGCCGAAGCCGCGCACCAGCAGCCGCATCGCGTCCTGCAGGCGGGCCAGGGGGATCAGGTGCATGTCGCTCATTTTGAGGGTTTGCCTTTTCAGTCGCCGACGATTTTGCGTTCGCGGATGATGGCGCCGAAGCGCTGCGAGTCCTGCGCCGCCTTGGCGCCGAACTCGGCCGGCGTCATCGGCGCCGGCACGCCGCCCAGGGCCTGGATGCGCTCCTTCATCGCCGGACTGACCAGGATGCGGTTGATCTCGGTGTTCAGCCGCGCCACCACCGCCGCCGGCGTGCCAGCCGGGGCGTAGAAGCCGAACACGGTGTCGGCGTCGAAGCCCTTCAGGCCCAGCTCGTCCAGCGTCGGCGTGGACGGGAACAGCGGCGACCGGCCGGAGCTGCCCACCGCCAGCAGCCGCAGCTTGCCCGAGCGGATGTGCGGCACTGCGATGCCGGGGTCGAACAGGAAGTCGAGCTGGCCGCCGAGCAGGTCGGTCAGCGCCGGCGCGGCGCCGCGGTACGGCACGTGCACGGCGAAGGTGCCGGTCATGCCCTTCATCATCTCGGAGGCCAGGTGCGGCGAGCTGCCGTTGCCGGGCGAGCCGAAGCTGCGCTTGCCGGGGTTGGCCTTGAGGTCGGCGCGGAAGGCCGCGAAGTCCTGCGGCGGGCTTTCGCTGCGCACGACCAGGAACACCAGCACGCGCGCCGCGGCGGCCACCGGCACCAGGTCCTTGGCCGGGTCGAAAGGCATGCGCGGGTAGATGTGCGGATTGACCGAGACCATGCCGCCCGAGCTCATCAGCAGCGTGTAGCCATCGGCAGGCGACTTGGCCACCGCGTCGCCGCCCAGGTTCCCGCCCGAGCCGCCGCGGTTCTCGACCACCACCGGCTGCCCCAGCGCGTCCTGCAGTGGCTGGCTGACGGCGCGCGCGATCTGGTCGGCGGCGCCGCCGGGCGGGAAGTTGACAACCACCTTCACCGGTTTCGTCGGCCAGGCCTGGGCCCAGGCTGGCGGTGCGGCGAAGGTGGTGAGCGCGCACAAGGTGGCGACGATGCAGGCCAGTTTCATCAGGGTGTCCTTTGGGGGTGGGGCCGTTCAGGCCACTTCGACTTCGAGCAGCATCGGCACGTCGGCCTGCAAGGCCAGCCTCAACGCGTCGTGCAGCTCTTCGCTGGTGTCGACGTGCAACCCGCGCACCGCATGGCCCTGGGCCAGGGCGACGAAGTCCAGGTCGGGCAGTTCGGTGCCCGCCACTGGGTCTTCGGCGCGGTAGCCGAACACCGAAGCAAACTCGCGCAGCGCGGCATAGCGGCGGTTCTTCAGGATCATGACGGTGATCGGCAGCTTGAGCTGCGCTGCGCTCCACAGCGCCTGGATCGTGTACATCGCCGAGCCGTCGCCGATGAGCGCGATGACCTTCTTGTCCGGCCGCGCCAGCGCCACGCCGACAGCCGCCGGCAGGCTGTGGCCGAGGCCGCCGCTGCACATCGTGTAGAAGGTTTCGCTCTCGTAGATCGGCAGCTGGCGGTGCATCACGGCGCGCGCGGTGGGCGCTTCTTCGACGATCACGCTGCCGCGGGAGCGCAGTGCGTCGAGCGTCTGCAGCACGTGCGCCACCGACAGGCGCTCGCCCGCGGCCGGCGGCGGCGCGGCGG
>JAYUPN010000271.1:0-25595 GCA_043760065.1 Rubrivivax sp. | reverse complement strand
GGCCGCGGCATCGCTCGCGCGCTGCGCCGCCGGCTCGGCGTAACGCAGCACGATGCCGAGCGATGGCTCGCTGCCGCCGACCACGGCGTAGGCCTGCGGCGCCTGCGTGATGTCGAAGCGGTGCGACACCAGCGTCGCCACGTCCAGCCTCGTTTCGGCCAGCATG
Organism: Rubrivivax sp.; assembly: GCA_043760065.1. Lineage (GTDB taxonomy): Bacteria > Pseudomonadota > Gammaproteobacteria > Burkholderiales > Burkholderiaceae_C > Rubrivivax. The sequence continues at coordinate 25,429 of JAYUPN010000271.1, read as the reverse complement.
TCCAGCACGGCCTCGAAGTTGCGCTGCTCGGTCCAGCGCACGAAGCCGAGCGGGTAGTCGTGGCCCTGGTCCTCGTAGCTGGGGTCGTAGCGGCCGGGGCCGTAGGAGCAACTGACCTGGAAGGTGAGCTCCTTCTCGAAGAAGTCGGCGCGCGACAGCTCCAGGCCGACCACGCCCACGAGCACGATCCGGCCGCGCTTGCGGCTCATCAGCGCCGCCTGGTGCACCGGCTCGTTGCTCTGCGTGCTGGCGGTGATGATCACGGCGTCGACGCCGCGCCCGCGCGAGAAGGCCATTGCCGCGCTCACCGGGTCGGCGCCGCTCTTCAGATCGACGACCTCGGCGCCGAAGCGGCGCGCCAGCGCCAGCTTGTCGCTGTCGAAGTCCAGCCCCAGCACGCGGCAGCCCTGGGCCTTGAGCAGCTGCACCGTGACGAGGCCGATGAGGCCGAGGCCGGTGACGACCACCGTCTCGCCCAGCGTCGGCTGCACCAGGCGGATGCCCTGCAGCGCGATCGCGCCCAGCACCGTGAAGGCCGCGGCCTCGTCGCCGACGGCGTCGGGCACGTGCGCGCACAGGTTCACCGGCACGGCCACCATCTCGGCATGGCGGCCATTGGAAGCGACGCGGTCGCCGACGGCGAAGCCGCTGACCCCGGCGCCGACCTCGACCACCTCGCCGACGTTGCAGTAGCCCATCGGCATCGGCTGGTCGAGCTTGTTGCGCACCGCCTCGATGGTCGGCATCAGGCCGTCGGTGCGTACCTTGTCCAGCACCATGCGCACCTTGTCGGGCTGCTGGCGCGCCTTGGCGATGAAGCCGGCCTTGCCGAAGTCGATCAGCATGCGCTCGGTGCCGGCCGAGACCAGCGTGCGCGTGGTGCGGATCAGCAGCTGGCCGGGGCCGACACGCGGGCAGGGCACGTCGGCGACTTCGGTCGAACCGTCTTTGAGGTTCTGCAGGACTTGTTTCATGTGGGCAAGGGGCCGGGTTCGGGATCGGATGCGGAAGCGGAAGCGGTTCGGGGCGCGGGCTGGAACAGCTGCAACAGCGCGTGGGCGACCAGCACCGCCAGCACCGGCAGCGCCGGAAAAATCACGCCATAGCTGGACACGAAAACATCGCGCAGCTGCACCTGGAAGCCGTAGTACAGCGCCGGCGCCAGCAGCACGGCCACCAGCACCGGCCGCTGGACGTCACCGCGGCGCTGCAGCCGGTCGAGCGCGGTGCCGCCCAGCCAGGCCATCAGGGCCAGCGCGGCCAGCACGCCCAAGGCGGCGGCGGCGCCGGACTGGAAGTAGGCTTCGACAAAACCGGGCTGCGGCATGGCGACGAAGCGCTCGGGCCCGCGCAGCTGCGGGAACATGAACTCTCCAAGGTCGTGCGGCAGCGAGTCGCTACCGGCCACCTCGGCCGGTGCCTGCGCCGCAAACTCCCATAAGTAGGGCAGCGCGATGGGCAGGCGCAACGCCAGTTGCAGCACGGGGCCGGAGGACTCTGCATCGCTGGTCTTCAACGACTCGTAGACCGCGAACAGGGCCGCTCCCGCCAGCGCAGCCACGGCGACGTGGAGCGGCCGGATGCGGCCGCGCAACCGCACAGCTGCGCACAGCACCAGCATCAGGCCGAAAGCCAGCAAGGGCCCGATCTGGAACAGGCCGGCGTTGATCACGACCACTGAGACGGCCAGCGCCAGGCCCGCGATGCGCACCAGCCACGCGCCGCCGGCCGGAAGAAACAGCAGCAGCGCCGCGCTGGCCGGCAAGGTGCCGTACAGCATGCCGGCCTGCAAGGCGGAGAGGCTCTCGAACAGTTCTCGGCGCCGCGCGTAGAGCTCCACGAGGCCGGAGGTCGCGCCGAGTTCGGACAAGGTGTTGGCGACCAGTGTCGGCAACAGGTGACCTGTCAGGATCCACGCCGCGGCCAGCGACACGCCCACGCCGAGCAGCACCGCCACGGCGCCGATACGCGAGGGTGCGCGCTGGAGCGCGGTCGTGGCAGCTGCCGAGGCAGTCGGCGCCAGCATGCGCTGCGCGAGCAGCGCGCCAGCGGGCAACAACAGCATCGGCGCACTGGCCAGCAGCAGCAGCGTGCCGTACGGGGTGCCAGCCGGCGGCGCGTGATCGCCACCGAAGTACAGCTCGATCAGCGCGTCCTGCCACAGGAAGAGTGCGGCCACGCCGATGCAGAAGGTCAGCGCGTAGAGCCCGAGCGCAACGTCCACGGCCAGTCGCACGCCCGGCGTCAGGCCGCGCCTGCAGGCGGCGACCGCGCCGGCCAGCAGGGCCAGGCCCAGCAGCAGCAGCAGGGCACGCAGGGCGAAGGCGACGTCCAGGGGCATCGGGGATCCGGTGGGGATGGTGCGCGGTGGGGTCAGCGCCGGCACCGCTCAGCGCAGGCTGGCCATGATCACGTCCACATGGCGCCGCCACGTGTACCGCTCCAGCGCCTTGCGCCGCGCCGCGCCCGACAGCGCCGCGCGCACCTCGGGCCGGCGCTGCAGCACCTGCAGCGCGCGCACGATGGCCGCGGCCGAGCCGGGCTCGGCCAGCACCGCGGTTTCGTCACCGCGCGGCTGCCAGCTGCTCGCCATGTCGCGCTCGTTCACCGCCGGCTGCAGCACCTGGCCGAGCTGGTCGAGGTCGGACGCGACGATCGGCTTGCCCATCGCCATGTACTCGAAGAGCTTGGTCGGGCTGCCGAAAAACTTGCTGCCGTCGCGCGAGGGCACATGCGGCGAAGCGAAGACGTCGGCCATGGCCAGGTACCCCGGCGCCTCGTGCTGCGGCACCAGGCCGGTGAGGATGACGTCGTTGCGCGCGATCTCGGCCGCCAGCTGCTCGCGCACCGCGGCCAGCCGCAGGCCGTCGCCGACGAACACGAAGCGCAGCCGCGGCAACCCCGTCGCCACTGGCGCGGCGAGCGCCAGGCGCGCCGCTTCGGCAAGCGTCTCGGCGCCATGCCACAGGCCGAAGGTGCCGATGAAGAGCACCACCATCTCGTCGTCGGCGATGCCCAGCTTCGTGCGCAACTGCCGCCGCGTGTCGACATGGCGCGCCGGGTCGAACATCTCGGGGTCGATGCAGTTGGGGTACCAGACGATGCGCTCGGCCGGCACGCCGCGCGCCAGCAGCTCGTCGGCCAGCACCTGCGACACCGTGACCACGCGGTGGGCGTGGCGCAGGCAGACGTCTTCCACTGCCAGCGCCACCTTGGCGAACTTGAGCTTGTGGCCCCAGTTCTGCGAGACCCAGACTTCGGAGCCGTTGTACTCGAGCACCAGTGGAACGCCGAACTCACGCGACAGCACCACACCGGACAGGTTGCCCAGGGTCAGGCGCTGGTAGATGAAGTCGAAGCGCTCACCTCGGAGCACGGCACGTGCTGTCTTGAGGCAGCTGAAGTTGAAGTGAAAGTGGTTCACCTCGGGTGGCATGCCATAGGACAGCAGCGGCGGGATGGGGCTGAAATTCATGGCCGGCCGGACCATGGGCGGGAATTCGATGCCCAGCAGCCGGGCGCCGGAATCGCGCAAGTGCAGCTCGTTGGCCACGCCCGCAATGTGGCCGATGGAGCCGCCCGCTTTCGCCCCGAGCATGAGATTGGTCTTCAAGTAGAGCGATTTCGACTGCGACCGCTGCAAAGGGGCGTTCACTGGCGGCGATTCCCCGAGCAGGCGGCGCGTCATGAACTGCAGGCGCGCGGCGCTCCACAGGCCCGACAGCGTGGCGCTGACGATGCTGGCGGCACTGAGCGCAGCGCGCCACCGCGGCACGCGCTCGGTGCAGTTGAGTTCGGTGTCGACCACTTCGATGCAAGATGCCGGCACAAGCGCCAGCAGCGTGAGCATCAGCGGCAGCACCGCACGTTCGGACTGCTCGGCCAGCACCACGCGCGCAGTTTCGCAGCGCGTGGCGCGCAGCCGGGCAATCATCTGAGCCCTGGGCAGGACCCGCAGTTCCGACAAGGTCAAGCGCAGCGTGGCCTGGCGCGAGTCGCTGCGCTCAAGGATGCTCTCGGAGAGCGAATAGGACGAGAGAACGACGAGCATGCGACTGGTGGTGATGTGTGTTGGGTGGCGATGGCAAGGGGGCAGCAACTGCCTCAGGCGCGGCCCGGTGCACTCGCCAAGGGCTTGCGTGCCTTCGTCGTGACATACCAGCCCAGGACTCCGGCCAAGGGCCCGTACTGCAGCAGGTCGGTGCCCTGGCCGATGCCGATCTCCAGAACGTCTTTGCCGGCAAAGCGGTCGAAACCGAAGTACGCGTGCTGCCAGGGCTGCTGCCGGTAGCGGTCCTGTGCCACGCGTTCGAAGTACTCGATGTGCGACTTGTCGCCCTCCAGTTCGCCGCAGGCCGTGGTGTTCCACTGGCGCCTGGCCTCGGTGCGCGCGTCCGACTGAAGGTCCAAGGCGTTTCCCGCAGGGTCGGTGTTCATTGCCTGGCCTTCGATTCAAGTAGAAAACTGTCACGCCGACACGAGCGGATCAGCAGCATCCGCCGCGCCAGCGACACTCGTTCTTCAGCGCCGCGCTGGCTGGCGCTCACCTGCCAGCCGGCTTCGCTGAACAGCTGCTGCCAGTCGTCGACTGTGCGAAAGCGCACGCCCACACCAAAGGTGTTGGCACGCAGCGATGGCACCCAGCGCGATACCGCCTTGGCCAGGCGCGACAGCGTTCGGCTGGCGGTGATGGCGTAGATAAGCCAGGCCGACAGCCGCGGCAGCAGGTACGACTCGTAGATGTATTCGTTGACGAACACGCGCTCGGCGCGGCCTTGCCAGACCTGCAGCGCCCGCACCTGCAGCGCGCGCGTGGCGTAGTCGTCTGCGCCGACAAGGTGATGCAGCATCAGGTTGAAGGCGGCCAGCGCCTCGTCGCCGCGATGCCGCGGCGCCAGCGCGTCGCCAACCTCGGCCTGCAGGCCCTGCTGATGGCAGCTGGCCACCGATACCGGGTCCATGTCCAGCACGCGCACCTGCCAGGCACTGTGGGCCTGCAGCGCGCGCGCGAAATAGCCGCAGCCGCCGCCGATGTCGGCCACCAGCCCGGCGTCGGGGCTGCCGGGCCCGAGCAGGGCGATGAAGTCGCGCACCTGGTCCGCGACGAAGCGGTCGTGGTAGAAGTCCGCGGTCTGCGCCGCGTCGAGCCGGCGCTGGGCCTGCGCGGCCGCGGGGAGCGGGTCGCTGGTGGTGCTCATGAAGGCATGCCTTTGCGCCGTCTGCCAAAGGCCCACAGCAACACGATCAACTGCGTGCCCACGGCGGCCGGCAAGGCGGCGGCCGAGGATAGCGCAGGCCCCACGTCGATCAGCCGCGGCGTCAGCGCGGCGACGGCGGCGCACGTCGCATTGGCCAGCAGCAGCGACAACACCAGGTCGCCGAACCAGCGCAAGCGCAGGAAGGCGGCAGTCAGCGGCGCCAGCAGGATGCCGGGCACCAGCGCACTGCACAGCACCGCGTACAGCAGCGGCGCCTGCGGGTACTTGCCGCCGTCCAGCCACGGGATCGTGAAGTAGCCGCCCAGCGCCACCACGGCCAGCAGGGCCAGTGCGCCCAGCACCAGGCTGCGGGTCTGGCGCAGCAGGCTGAACAGCTCCTCGGGGTCGCGCGCCGCCGACAGCTTGGGCAGCACGACGACGTTGGCCGCCACCACGATGGCCAGCGCCAGGCCGTAGTAGCGCATCGCGCTGCCGAAGGACGCCAGCTCGGCGGTGTCGTGCGCGGTCTCCAGGATCAGCACCGGCAGCTGCCCGAACACGCCCAGCAGCACGAAATAAGCGACGAGGTAGAGCGCGGTCGGCTCGGCGACCAGCGAGCGAACTTGAAGCTGCGCGCCCTGTGGTGCGGCCGGCAACCGCGGCAACAGCCAGCCGGCGACGAGGTAGGACAAGGCCTGCGCGGCCAGCAGCGCACTCACTGTGTGACGCCCGGCGTGGGCCAGGATCGGCAGCGCCACGGCCAGCAGCAGCGCCGAGCGCACCAGTTCGGCTGCTGCATAACGATGGAAGCGGCCGACCTTCTGCGCGTGCGTGCGCGCGAAGTCGAAGGCCGCTGCGGTGACGGTGTACAGCAGTGCCGCGCCCAGCGTGGCGGCGCCACGCTCGCGCGCCAGCCAGGCGGCAGCCAGCACGAAGGCCGCGCCGCTGACCAGCACCTGCCAGCGCCGGTAGCTGCGCGCGACGGCGGTGTCGGTGGAGGCCACGATGTAGTGGCGGTTGAAGAAGCCGTTGAACAACGACGCCGCCAGCACGACGAGGGCGCTGACGTAGACGTACTCGGCCAGTTGCTCGGGCGGCAGCTGGCGCACGATGGCGATCACGAACACGGCCGCCAGTCCCTTGGCGGCGAAGTCGCCGCTGACCACGGTGCGGAACTGGCTCAGGCTCATGGTGCCGTCGACCCCGCGCCCGTGGCGGCCGCTTGCAGCGCCACGTGCAGGCCGTGCAGCTCGCCGCGGCGCGACAGGCGCAGCACCTGTGTCGGCAGCACGCGGCCGTACGCCGGCGAGACGCGCGCCGCCTGCAGCTGTGCCTGCCACGGCGCGTCGGACTGCCAGTGCAGCTCAAAGGCCCGGCCACCAGCGGCCAGCCTGAGCACGCCCTGCAGGCCGTCGGCGCTGCATTGCGGTTCGGCCACCGCCCGCACACCCGGCGCCAGGTGCCAGGGCACGCAGACCTCGTGCTCGCCTGCGCCGTCGAAGCGGTCGACGACGTCGAGACGGCCGCTGGCGTGCTGCAGTTCGACCTGCCGGCACACCGTCACCGGTTGCGGCAACCGCTGGTAGCCCGTGTGGCGGCCCACAAAGCGGCTGCGCTGCGCGTCGACCGACCATTCCAGGCACTCGTGCGCGGCGTCGTTGTGCAGCACCCACAGGTAGTCCGGCCGCACGAAGCGGTTGATCTCCTGGCCGTCGACCTGCGGCGTGTTGTGGGTCGCCGTGCTGCGGAAGTTGTTGCGCTCCACTGGCGAGGCCGTGTACAGGTAGGCGCCGCAGTCGCTGAGCAGGTGCACGCCGTGCAGCACCGCTTCGAGCGCCAGCAGGTCGTTGTGGCCGTGGCCGCCGCGGCCGGCCAAGCCCAGCGGGCCGCAGTCGACGAAGACGTGGTGATCGCCGCTGCGCAGCACGTAGAAGCCGCCGTCGGCGAAAGCCTGCGACGACTGCGGCGGCGCCTGTGGGCGCGCCGGCAATTGCGCCGCGGTGGGTTCGCCCAGCAGCCAGGCGACTTCATCGCGCGGGCCGGCGAAACGCTGCACCAGGTCGGCATCGCCGAAGGCAAGCCCCAGCAGGCCGACGAGGTAGCGGTGGTCGTTCAGCGGCTGCGTGCCCAGCGCCAGGCCGCGGCCGTCGTCGGCATCGCCCCACAGCGGCACGCTGCCGTCGTTGCGGCTGTAGGCGGCGGTGAAGCGGCCCATCGCCAGCAGGCGCTGGCGGTAGGCTGGCGGCACCGGCAGGCCCAGGCGCTGCCGGTACAGCGCGGCATAGGCAAAAAGCTCCAGCACCAAGCGGTGGTAGGGCACCGAGGCCTCGAAGTCGACGCCGTCGGCAAAGACCTGACGCGGCAGCTCGCTGACCAGGATGTCCCAGCCCAGCGCAGTCCAGCGCGGCGCCGGACCGAGCTCGCCGAAGAACAGGCCGGCGCAGACCAGCCCGGCGGCATCGGCCGTGTAGTGGTTGCCGTTGATGTCGGCGCGCTCGAGGTTGTGGGCCACGAAGTCGCCGTGCAGGAACAGCATGCGCAGCAACTGTTCGCGAAAGGTGGCGTCGCGCCACGACGGCGCGTCGGCGCAGGCGTGGAAGAGCCAGGTCCAGCTCAGCAGGCGCAGCGCGGGCTCCATCGTGCAGGACCAGTTGACGCTGTGGCCGCAGGGGTTGGCCTCGATCCAGCTTTGCAGCAGCGCGCGCGCTTTGGCGGCGTGGCGGTCGTCGCCGCTGAGCAGCCAGGCCTGGCCCAGCGGCAGCGCCCACTGCAGGCGCGACAGTTCCCAGGCGCCCTTGACGTCGCTGGGCTGGCCGAAGTTGTTGTAGTCGATGTCGCGGTGGAAGGCCGCCGGCCAGCGGTGACCGGTCTTCAGGTCGGCCAGCCAGTCGATCGCCGCCGGCAAGGTGCGCGGGCCCGATCCCAGCAGGTCGACCTCGTGCCGGTGTGCACGTTCGGCGCGCGCCATCACGTCGGCCACCGCGCCGCGCTCGAGCCGCTCCAGTGCAGCCGGGTCGCGCAGCATCGGATGCGCGAAGGGCCGCGCGGCAAGCGCCGTCCACAAGGCATCCAGGTCGGCATGCCCGGCGCGGCGGGCCAGCGCGCGCAGGTCGAGCGCGCGCACGCGGCGCGGCAGCAGCCAGCGTTCGGCCGCCATCGTGGCTTCGAGCCCCAGCCGCCGCGCGATGTAGCGGGGGTCCTTGCGCAGTGCGCGCCGGACCTTGCCGATCAGGTCACCCGCCATCAGGCCGCGCGCCGGTCGATCCAGTAGTCGTACCAGGCCGTCAGGTTGAACAGCGTCCAGATGTACAGGCTGTTGTCGCGCTGTCCCGAGAAGTGGCCGTCGACCAGCGACTGCACGTAGCCGGTGCTCAGGAAACCGCGCTTCATCAGGCCCGAGGCCATCAGCCGGCCCTGCACGTAGTGGCCGAAGTCGCCCTTGAGCCACTGGCTCATCGGCGCGCCGAAGCCCATCTTCTTGCGGTAGATGATCTCGTCGGGAATGAGACCCTCGACGGCCTTCTTCAGCAGGTACTTGGCGGTGCGGCCCTTGACCTTGTGCTCCATCGGGATGTCGGAGCTGTACTCGACCAGGTGGTGGTCCAGGAACGGCACGCGCGCTTCCAGCGACACCGACATGCCGATCTTGTCGACACGCATCAGCAGCAGCTCGGGCAGGCGCAGCTGGAATTCGTTGTAGGCCATGCGCGCCAGGATGTCGTGGCCCGGCTGCACTTCCTTCAGGTGCTCGACGTAGGACCGGATGACGTTGAAGGTGTCGGGCTGCAGGTACGACACCGGCATCATGCCGCTGTCGATGACCTGCTGGTAGTCGGCCACCTTCGGCTGAATCGAGCCTGGCTGCACGAGCTGGTCCTTCAGCGTGTCCCAGAACACCGTGGCGCCGCTCCAGAAGTGTTCGCGGTCGCGCGCCGCGCGGTCCAGGATGTCGGCGTAGATCTCCAGCCGGGGCCTGAACCGTCCGGCGCCCTGGGCCAGCGCGGCGACGGCGCTGCGAATCGGCCCCGGCACCCACTTGCGGTAGGGCGACCAGTACTTCTGGTAGAGCTGCAGGTAGGCCATGTAGCTGGCGTAACCGCAGAATTGTTCGTCGGAGCCTTCGCCCACCTGCACCACCGTGACGCCGCTGTCGTGAGCCAGCTTGGACACGAAGTACAGCGGGATGCACACCCAGTCGGCGATCGGCTCGTCCTGGTGGTGGATCAGCTCGTCGAGGTAGCCGCGCATGTCGGCTTCGTCGATCAGGATCTCGTGGTGGTTGGTCTTGTAGGCGGTGGCGACCTTCTGCGCGTAGTCCAGCTCGTTGAGGTGCGTGTGGTCCTTGAAGCCGACCGAGAAGGTGTCGACCGGGCGGTCCATCAGGCGCGCCATCAGCGCCACGTTGGTCGACGAGTCGATGCCGCCGGACAGGAAGACGCCGAAGGGCACGTCGGACATCATGCGTTTGTCCACCGCCGCCGTCAGGCGTTGGCGGATGCCGTCGACGAGCAGGTTCTCCTGCGCCGTGTCCGACAGACCCTGCAGTTCCTCGCGCAGGCCGGTGTGGCCGGGCGTGGCGTCCCAGTAGCGGCGCGACGTGAACCGGCCCTGTGCGTCCATCGTCGCGAGGTGGCCCGCGGGCAGCTTGAAGATGCCCTTGAACATCGTCAGCGGCGCCGGCGCGGTGAGGAACGACAGGTAGTGGTACAGCGCCACCGGGTCGACGTCGCGCTCGACTGAGGGGTGCTCCAGCAGCGCCTTGATCTCCGACGCGAACAGCAGCAGGCCCGGCTGCAGCGCGAAGTACAGCGGCTTGACGCCGATGCGGTCGCGCATCAGGTGCAATTCGCGCGAGCGGCCGTTCCACAGCCCGATGGCGTAGTCGCCCTCGATGCGCTGCGCCAGGCCGTCCAGGCCCCACTGCTCGTAGCCGTGGACGATGACCTCGGTGTCGGAGTGGTGGGTGCGGAAGAGGTGCCCCGCCGCGACCAGTTCCTGGCGCAGTGCGAGGTGGTTGTAGATCTCGCCGTTGTAGGTCACCCAGACGGCACCGTCTTCGTTGCACATCGGCTGCGTGGCGGCGGTGGACAGGTCGATGATCGACAGGCGCCGGTGCGCCAGGCCGACCTGGGCGTCTTCCGAAATCCAGTTGCCGGCGCCATCGGGACCGCGGTGGACCATGGTGTCGCGCATGCGCGTGAGGACCGTTTCTTCGACGCGGCCGCGTCCGTAGGCGTACAGGCCGGCGATTCCGCACATGGTTGGCTTTCTTAGAACGGGCGGTTTGACAGGCGGCTCCAAACCGCACCGAGCACGCACCCGGGATCCGGGGCATGGGCTCCAGACCGGGCCCTGCGTTGCGAGTGGCAGCCAGGGCGGCGCTGGAGCGTCAGACAACCACGTATTGTGCCCTGCGCGCCAGCGCCGCCGCCATGCTGGCGGACGGGCGGTCCGCTACTGCAGGGTGTAGCGGCGCGGCTGCTGCAGCGTGGCCCCGGCGCCGGGCGCGTCCTTCATCTCGACCGCGGCCGCCTTGAACATCGAACTCAGGCGGTCCATGCCTTGGCAGGCCAGCTTCCGCTCCGTGCCATCGATGAGGGCCACGGCGTGGCTCTGCGCTGCGCCGCAGCGCAGCGCGTAGGTGCCTTGCTTGTGCTCGACCGTCGCGCCCTGGGGCGTGAAGTGCTCGATCACGCTGTGTGTCGGCCAGCTCTCGTCGCCCAGGGTTTCGGCCGGCTGCGCAAAGAGCAGGGCGTAGTCGATGTAGTAGCCGTCCAACCGCGATCGCGCCAGGCCGTCGTGCGCCTCGTAGTCGATGGTGTCGAAGCCCGCGGCCCGCACGCGCTGGCTCATCTGCGCCGTGGACAGGCGCTGCCGGCTGTGGCGGTCGATCGGGCTCGTGACGAAGGTGGGATCGAACACCGACCACTGGCCGCTGGACGGTGTCTGGACCTCGACCACGGTATGGCATTCGGTGCCACCGGCGAACAGGCAGACGCTGCGTATGCGCACCGGGAGTGCCAGGTTCAGGTGCCGCAACAGCGTGACCAGCGCCGCGGCGTAACCGGTGCAGTTCGTCGTCGCCCCGCCGCCGATGGCTTCGAGCAAGGATCCGGGCCGCGTGTCGTGGCTCTCGCTGGCCATGCCGCGGGCCTGTCGCAGCGCCACGACGACGGCATCGAGCGCCAGGGCTTCACTGGCCTCGTCCGCGACGACGGCGAAGACGAAGCGCTGGCTGAGCCAGGTCCCGTTGATCTGCACCTGCAGCGTGCCGTGCAGCGGCCGCGCGACAGGCAGGCCGGGGACGAAGCGCAAGGTCGTCGCGATGGGCCCGCTGTCATGCCACTCGCTGCCGCCCGGCGTGGCACCGATCAGCAGCCGGTAGGCCTGTGCGCCCGGGACTGCGGACCAGCGCATCGGCGCTGCGGTATCGATCGACCCCTGGTTGGGGCTGGGGTGCAGCATCGAGGGTGCCGGCAGGCGCGGTGCCAGCGTGACCTCGCGGTCGCGGTCTTGGCGCCACTCCTGGCCGATCAGCGTGTGCAGGCGCACGAACAGCGGCTGTCCCTGCGGCAAGGGGCCGGTGAAGGTGAAAGCGGTAGCGTCGACCTCCAGCGGCCCCGAGGAGCCGAGCTCCGAGCCGCCGACCGTGCTGCCGAGGTCGACCCGGTAGGCGCTGGCCTGGGGGACGCCTTGCCAGTTCAGTGCCAGCGTGTTGCTGATGATCAGCGCGCGGTTGGCCGGGCTGCTGAGCACGGCTGCGTCAGGCACGACACGGAACGGGACGTCGCGGCCGGCCCGCCAGATGCCGTTGTCCAGCACGTGCAATCGTGCGTACAGCGCGGTGTTCAGCGGCATGCCGCGCAGCATGTCGCGCGTTGTCATCGTGGCCGGCATCTCGCTGGAATTCACCACGTCGTGGAGCCCCGGCTGCGTGCCCACGTAGAGGTAGTAGGCGCTGGCCGTCGGCACTTCCTGCCAACGGAAGGGCAGGCCCAGCGACGCTTCGCTCAGCACCATGCCGGCCCTCGGGTACAGCAGGTCGCCGGGATCCGCGACGGCGGTGAAGGGGACGTCGACGTCGTAGCTCCAGCGACCGTCGATGAGGCGGTACAGGCGCGCGTACAGCGCCGTGTCGCGCGGCAGCAGCGTGGTGGTGTCCAGCGCCAGGTGCGTGGGCGCCATCTCGCCGCTGTCGACGACGTCCTTGGCGCCGGGACTCGTGCCCACCCACAGGTAGTAGGCCTGGGCGCCGGCGACGGGAGACCAGCGAAAGGGCGTGGCGGACTGCCGGATCGACTGCCCCGCCAGCGGCTGCAGCAGCAGGGGCGCTGCAAATTCACCGGCGTAGCCGGTGAGCCCCAGGCGAACGGCGCGGCCCAGGCTTGCAGGGTCGGCGGCATCGGCTGCCGCCTGCGGTTTCGAGCCCGGGCCGGCGTGGCCACCGCAACCCGACACCAGGACGGTGAGCAGCAGCAACATCGACAGCGCCACCACTGCGAAGGCGCGCTGCGCCGGGATGCGGGGCGCCGCTGGCGCCGCAGCGGGGACGAGAGAAGAGGGTGTCGCGTGTCGCATGTGCTCGGCGCACCCCCCTTGGGGCGCGGGTTCTCAGTCGGGCGGTCTGGAGCCGCCGATCTGTCGCTCCACGTCGAACGAAATGCGCGACGTGGCGAGCATCGAATCTAGGCTGATGGGCCACCGGCCGCCGTCCAGAAGTGCGGCCCCAAAAGCCGACAGTTCCTCGAACTGCCCCTTCTGCACCGCGCTTGACTGCCAGCCCTTGTGGCGTCCGCCGGCGACGGTGAGCGACCTGTAGTCGTCCAGGCTCAGGACGCGGCCGTCGGCGTAGATGTCCATGCGCTCCTTGGGATGCGACTTGTCGCCGAGCGCCGTGTACGTCAGCGTGCAGACCGAGCCGTCGGCATAGCTGAAGGTGGCGACGAAGTTGTCGTTGCTGCGCCAGCGGGCATTGGCCGGTGCGGCCGCCGCGGCCTGCACGCGCCGCACCGGCACGTCGCCCACGAGTGCGGAGAACAGGTCGTAGATGTGGCAGGCCTCGCCGAGGTTGCGGCCGCCGCCTTCCGGGCCGTGCACCCAGTGGTCGCCGGCGATGAAGCCGGCGTTCATGCGGTAGTTGACGATCAGCGGCGTCGTGCGGCCGGCCAGCAGCTCGATGCATCGGGTGACCGCGGGCGCGAAGCGGCGGTTGTAGCCGACCATCAACACCGGCCCCTGCGGGTTGTGGCGGTAGAAGTCCTCGATGCGGCCGAGGTCGGCCTCGTCCAGCGTCAGCGGCTTCTCGACGAAGACATGCTTGCCCGCCTGCAGCGCCTGCAGCACGCTGGCGCCGTGCAGGTCGTGGCGCGAGGTGATCATGACCACGTCGACCTGCGGATCGGCCAGCAGCTGCGCCATCTCGGTGGTGCAGTAGCGGGCGCCGTACTGCTGAGCGACGGCGCGTGCGTTGGCGCCGGTGCGGCTCATCACCGCCTGCAGCGTGAACTTGTCGGCCAGGCGCTGCATGTTGGGCAGGTGCATGCCTTGCGCGAAGCTCGACGCGCCGACGAGGCCCACGCGCAGGGCGCCGGCGGCGGTCTTGCGCGACGGCGCGGGAAGCTCCACCCGGCGCTGCGGCGTGTCGCCGGGCTGCGCCGGGTAGCTCAGCAGCACCATCAGCGGCTTGGTGCCTTCGGCGTCCAGCGACGCGTAGGCGGCGTCGGCCTGCGCGATGTCGTAGGTCTGCGAGATCAGGTTGGACAGCCGCACACCGCCGCTGCGCAGCAACTCCAGGTAGGCCTGCATGTTGCGGTTCTCGGTCCAGCGCACGTAGGGCAGCGGGTAGTCCTGGCCGCCTTCTTCGTACTGCGGGTCGTAGCGGCCGGGTCCGTAGGAGGTCGAGACCAGGAAGTCCAGCTCCTTCGGGTAGAGGTCGGCGCGGTTCAGCGCCAGGCCGACGTCGCCGACGAGCACGATGCGGCCCTTCTTGCGCGCCGCGCGCATGGCCTCGTTGATGATCTCGTGGCTGGCCGAGGCGGCCGTCACCACCACCGCATCGGCGCCGAAGCCGCCGGTGTGCAGCTGCACGCGCTCGACGTAGTTCTCGGCCGCCGCGTCGATGCCGATGTGCAGGCCGTTGGCCTGCGCCTGCGCGATGCGGCCCGCGTCGAGGTCGACGCCGATGACGCGGCAGCCGTTGACCCGCAGCATCTGCGCCACCAACTGGCCCAGGATGCCCAGGCCGACCACGACCACGGTCTCGCCCAGCGTCGGTGCGGTGCGCCGCACGCCCTGCAGCGCGATCGCGCCCAGCGTCACCGTGCAGGCATGGTCGGTGCTCACGCCGTCCGGGATGCGCACGGCCAGGTTCACGGGCACGTCGATGGTCTCGGCATGGTTGGCGATGCCGGCGCCGGCGCAGGCCACGCGGTCGCCGACGGCGTAACCTTCGACATCGTCGCCCACGGCGACCACGCGGCCGGCGGCCGAGTAGCCCGTGGGCGTGCCCGCCGAAAGCTTGCCGCGCACGCGTGCCAGCGTGCTGGCCAGGCCCTGGTCCTTGACCATGGCCAGCACCCGCTTGACGTTCTCGGGCTGCTTGCGCGCGCGCTGGTACAGCGGCAGCCCCGACATGCGCAGGCCCGCCATTTCGGTGCCGACCGAGATGCAGGAGTGCTCGACCTGGACCAGCAGGTTGCCGGCGCTGACCAGCGGCGCGGGGATCTCGGCGGTCCACGCCTGGCCGCCCCGGATAAGGACTTGCTTCATGTGCTTGAGCGTTCTGGAAAAGGAATGAGTGGCGGGAATGCCGGCTGCGCTCGCGGCCCCGCCCTGCGGGCTGCGGCGGCGCGTGCGACTTCAGCCGCCGTGTCGGCCCGGCGCGGCGAACAGGCGTCGCCGCGCCAGGCGCAGCGCCAGCCCGATCGCAATCGCGACGCCGCTGGCCAGCGTGGCCGTGACGGCCAGCAGGGCGCGCTTGGGCTTGCTCTTGCGCTGCGGCGCCTGCGCCGTATCGACGGTCTGGGCGGGCGCGCCTTCGCGGGCCTCGTCCAGCCGGGCAAGTTCGAACTGGCGCGCGAAGAGCTCGAACAGCGTCTCCTGGTACTTGAATTCCCGGTAGCGGCCGACGTACTCGGGGCCGGTGCCCGAAGGCACGCTGCTGCCCATCTTGTCGAGCTGCGCACGCAGCGAGCCCAGCGTCGAGAGCTGGCGCTGGACTTCGGGCGTCTCGTCGGTGAGCGTCTGGCGCATCGCCTGCAGCCGGACCTGCGCGGCCATCGTCTCGGCGCGCAGCCGCGCATAGTTCTCCGACGCCGCACGGGGCTCGGCGCGCAAGGTGGACTCGTTGAAGCCGCTGGCCTGCAGTTCGGCTTGCGCCACCGCCAGGCGCTGGCGCGTGGCGGCCA
The DNA here is from genome assembly GCA_043760065.1 of Rubrivivax sp. GTDB lineage: Bacteria > Pseudomonadota > Gammaproteobacteria > Burkholderiales > Burkholderiaceae_C > Rubrivivax. Next base: position 9,825 of record JAYUPN010000271.1, on the reverse strand, counting down.
ACTCGCGCTCGAAGAAGGCACGCCGCTGCTGGGCTTCGGTGAGCGCGAACTGGCTCGTCACACGGCGCAGTTCATCGACATGGCGGTTGGCCAGGGCGGCGGCGCGTTGCGGCGAGGTGTCGTCGACCTCGACCGCGATCAGGCCGTCCTTGCGGCCGACGGTGATGCGCACGCGCCGCGCCAGTTCTTCCAGCACCTCGTCGCGCAGTTCCAGGCCGTAGACCTCGGCGAGCTTGAACTCCTCTGCCAGCTTGTCGCGCACCAGGCGGCTGGCCAGCAGGCCGGCGTAGAGATCGGCCGACACGCGGGTGCCGGAGCCCAGCCCCGCCAAGTTGCCCAGGGCCCCCAGCGAAGCCAGCGCGGCGGCGGCGTTGTTCTGCGGCGGCTGCGGCGGCAGGAAGGTCGTGCGCGCGGTGAAGGTGGGCTGGATGGCGTAGCTCAGCCCCAGCACGGCCACCCCGCACAGCAGCGAGCCCAGCAGCAGCAGCTTCCAGTGCCGGGCCCATTCGAGGGCGAAGTCCCTGCCCGCCAATGGGCGCCTGTCGATCGAAGGGTCAGCCGCTTCGGCTGCGGCGGGGCTTGGCACGTCAACGACCCGTGAAGACCTGGAATGCCGCCAGTCCGATGCCTAGCTGGTAGATGACCTGCGTCCAGTCCTTGACCGTCTGCGTGATCGTGACCTTGTCGAGTTCCTCGGGCACGAAGATCGTGTCGCCGGCCTCGGCATCGAGCGTCGCCACGGAACCGCTGGACAACCAGCCGCCCTTGAGCTGGCGCGCGCTTTCCACCGAGCCGTTGGCGCGCACGACGAAGGCGCTGCCGGCGTCGGCACCCTTGGTCGTGCCGCCGGCCAGCCGCAGGTAGGCGTCGACCTTGCGGCCCTGGCTGTGCAGGTAGTTGCCGCCGTTGAAGACGCTGCCGAAGACGCCGACCGTGGCCGGCTTCATGGGGAAGAAGAGGCGGTCCTGGTCTTCCAGCACCAGCTCGGGCATCTGGTGCGAGTTGCCGTCAAGCTGCAGCACGACACGGCCGCTGGGCCGGGTGGATCGAAGGCGCTCGATCAGCCGGCTGTTGGACAGCGCGCGGATCGCCTGCGCCTGCGCTTCGTCGGCGGAGGTGACGCGCGACGTGCCGGCGGTGCGCGCGAGCTCGGTCTCGAGTTCGCGCAGCGCGCGCTCGTAGTTGGTCTGCTGCGTCACGCGCACGCTTTCGCGAATGAAGTGCGTGCCCTGCACGAAGGCCTCGGACGTGGGGCCGCCGGCGGCACGCAGCGCGTCGTTGAGCGTGCTGCCGGGCGGCAGCAGGTACTCGCCGGGCCGCAGGACCTCGCCTTCGACGCGCACGCGTTTGTTCTGGCGCTGCTGCGACAGCGCCACCGTCACCGCGCTGAGCACGCGCACCACGTCGCCGGTGGCCAGCGCGGTGCCGGCGTCCGCCGGCACCGCCAGCTGGATGACGCGCTGCGCCTGCCGCGACGCCAGGCGCTCGAGCAGGATGCGGCTGGCGTCGGCAACAGGTGTGAAGCCGCCGCTCATCTGCAGCAGTTCACGCAGCGTCTCGCCCGGCAAGAGCTCGAACACCGCCTGCTTGTGCACGCTGCCGACGAGGCCGACCTGGACGCCGACCACGCCGACGTGGATGACGTCGTCGGGCTGCACCAGCTGGTCGGCGCTGCGGTCGCCGCGCAACAGCAGGCTGTACAGATCCAGCGTCGCCACGGTCTTGCCGCCACGCCGCAGCTCGATGACGCGGAAGCTGCCGCCCGCCGAAGGCCCGCCGGCGCGCATCACGGCGTTGAGCACCGAAGACAGGCCGGGCACGACGTGTGCGCCGGGGCGCGCCGCGAAGCCGGTGACGTAGATGCGCACGCCGCGCAGCCGGCCCAGCGAGACGCTGAGCTCGAAGTTCTTGAAGACCTGCGATACGCGGCGCGTCAGCGTCTTGGCCACCTCGTCGTAGCGCAGGCCGGCCACCATCACCGGGCCGATGCGCGGAATGACGATGCGGCCGGAACGGTCGACGAGCAGCCGCAGGTCGGCATCGACCGAGCCCCAGATGACGACCTGGAGTTCGTCGCCGCCCTGGATGATGTACTCGGGCGGCACCACGGGGCTGAAGTCGGCGCTGCCGCTGGCCAGCTCGGCCACCATGTCGTGGCCGAAGCGGGGCAGGCCGACGAAGGACTCGAACTCGCCACCGGACACGGCGGTGCTGCCGGCCGGGCGTTCGAGGGTGTCCACGGGCCGCCGTGCGCTTTCGCTGGCAGCGATGTTGGCGGCAGTGAGGGCGTCGACCTGGCGCAGTTTGACGGGCGCCCCTGCGGACTCGGCCGCCAGGGCATCGGAGCTGGTCTGGGCGGAGCTGGGCACCGAAGCCGTCGCCGCCACCAGCAGGGCGAACAGGGTCGAGAGGGCCTTGTGCAGGGCAGTTCGCATGCGGGGGTTGGGCAACTCAGCACCTCGGGACGGCATCCGGACCGGGTGATTCTCCGAAAACCAACGATTCTAGCCGGCGAGGCCCGAGCAGCCCTGCTTTGCCGGGGCTGTGCAGGGCTGCCGTGGGGCTGACGGTTAAAATTTGCGGTGTGATCACATTGACCCTGTCCTTCTTCGTCGCGACGTTTCTCACGGGCTGGGTGGTGCATTCAGGCGGACTGGTGGGCCGCCACTCGCTGGATCACGACGTCTCGGGCCCGCAGAAGTTCCACGCCCAGCCCGTGCCGCGGGTCGGCGGCATCGGCATCGTGGCCGGGCTGATGGCGGTGTGCCTGGCGCTTGTCTGGCTGCAGCCGCCCGGCGGCGCACGCACGCTGATGGCACTGCTGCTGTGCGCGGGCCCGGTGTTCATCGTCGGGTTGATCGAGGACGTGACCAAGGCGGTGAGCCCGTCCATGCGGCTGCTCGCGGCCGCGGTATCGGCGGCGCTGGCCTTCTGGACCCTGGACGCCGCGATCACGCGCACCGACATCCCCGGCCTGGACCAGCTCGTCGGGTTCACGGCCGGCGCGCTGCTGGTGACGATGCTGGCCGTTGCGGGCATCGCCAACTCGGTCAACATCATCGACGGCTTCAACGGCCTGGCGTCGATGTGCGTGATGATCATGCTCGCGGCGCTGGCCTACGTGGCGTTCCAGGTCGACGACATCCTGCTCGGCACGCTGGCCCTGGCCGGCATCGGCGGGGTGCTGGGCTTCTTCCTGTGGAACTTCCCGCTCGGGCTGGTGTTCCTGGGCGACGGCGGCGCGTACTTCCTCGGCTTCTACGTCGCCGAACTGGCGCTGCTGCTGCTGGTGCGCAACCCCACCGTGTCGCCGCTGTTTCCGCTGCTGGTGTGCATCTACCCGGTGTTCGAAACGCTGTTTTCGATCTACCGGCGCCGCGTCTTGCGCTCGCTGCCGCCGAGCGTGCCCGACGGCATCCACCTGCACTCGCTGATCTACCGCCGCGTCCTGCGCTGGGCTGTCGGCGACCGCAGTGCGCGCAGCCTGACGCGACGCAATTCGATGACCGCGCCCTTTCTGTGGGCGCTGTGCATGCTGTCGGTGGTGCCCGCAGTGTTGTTTTGGAACAGCACGCCGGCAATGGCCGTCTTCCTGGGCCTGTTCGTCGTCAGCTATGTGGCGCTGTACTGGCGGATCGTTCGCTTCCGCTCGCCGCGCTGGCTGCGATTGCTGGCCCGCCAGCGCGTCGGCCTCGGTCGGCGCGATAATCGAAGAACATGACCCTTCCCACAGAAACCCCCGAACAGCCGGTCGCCGAGCTGCCCGCCCCGCTCTTCAACACCCTGCCGCTGGACCCCAAGCTCCTGCGCGCCGTCATCGATTCGGGCTACACCGCGATGACGCCGATCCAGGCCAAGGCGATCCCGATCGTGCTGGCCGGCCGCGACGTGATGGGCGCGGCGCAGACCGGCACCGGCAAGACCGCGGCCTTCACGCTGCCGCTGCTGCAGAAGATGCTGCGCCATGAAAACGCCAGCATGTCGCCGGCGCGCCACCCGGTACGAGCGCTGGTGTTGGCGCCGACGCGCGAGCTGGCCGACCAGGTAGCTGAGAACGTCAAGAAGTACGCCAAGCACTCCAACCTGCGCTCGGCGGTGGTCTTCGGCGGCATCGACATGAAGCCGCAGACGCTGCAGCTCAAGGCCGGCGTCGAGGTGCTGATCGCCACGCCCGGGCGGCTGCTCGACCACATCGAAGCCAAGAACGCGGTGCTCAACCAGGTCGAGTACGTGGTGCTCGACGAAGCCGACCGCATGCTCGACATCGGCTTCCTGCCCGACCTGCAGCGCATCCTGTCGTACCTGCCCAAGGCGCGGCAGACGCTGCTGTTCTCGGCCACCTTCTCGCCCGAGATCCGGCGCCTGGCCAACAGCTACCTGCAGGACCCGGTGCTGGTCGAGGTCGCGCGGCCCAACGCCACCGCCACCAACGTCGAACAGCGCTTCTACAGCGTCACCGATGACGACAAGCGTGCCGTCGTGCGGCAGTTGATCAAGTCGCGTGCGCTGACGCAGGCGCTGGTCTTCGTCAACAGCAAACTCGGCGCGGCCCGGCTGGCGCGCTCGTTCGAGCGCGACGGCCTGAAGACGCAGGCGCTGCACGGCGACAAGAGCCAGGACGAGCGGCTCAAGGCGCTGGCCGCCTTCAAGGCCGGCGAAGTCGACCTGCTGGTGGCCACCGACGTGGCGGCGCGCGGCCTGGACATCGCCGACCTGCCTGCGGTCTTCAACTTCGACGTGCCGTTCAATGCCGAGGACTACGTGCACCGCATCGGCCGCACCGGCCGCGCCGGCGCTTCGGGCCTGGCGGTGACGCTGGTCACGCGCGACGACTCGCGGCTGGTCAGCGACATCGAGAAGCTGATCAAGAAGAAGATCGACATCGAACCGATCGAGCTCGAGGACGACCGCCCGGCGCGCCGGCCGCCCCGCCGTCGCGACGAAGAAGACGGCGAGCGCTACGTCGCGCTGCGTCCCGAGCCGGCGGTGGCTGCCGCGGTGGCTGAGCGGCCGCGCCGCGCGCAACCGGCAGGCGACCCGTTTTTCGACAAGCCCTACGAACCCAGCGCTGTTGCAGGGGCTGGCGGCGCGTCCTGGGAAGCGGTCAACCGGTCGGCCGCCGCGGCGTCTCCGGCGGCTCGCGGCCTGTCGGCCAACATCAAGTCCAAGCGCAAGGTCGCTTCGCTGCTCGGCGGCGGAAGCTGATCGCCGCGGCCCGCTGCGGCCGTCGGCTCAAGAGGCCAGGAACGCAAACACCGCAGGCACGCGGTCGGGCATCTGCACCGGCTGCTTGCGCCACGCCGACACCGGCGCCGAGCGCGTCCAGCCGTCGGGCAAGGTGAGGCCGCAGCTCACGCTCAGCAGCGTGGCAGCGGCCAATCCTTCCACCAGCGCCGACAGCAGCGCTGCGTTGCGGTAGGGCGTCTCGATCAGCAATTGCGTCTGCGCCGCGCGCCGCGAGGCCGCTTCCAGTTCCTTGATTCGCGCCAGCCGGGCCGGGCCTTCCTGCGGCAGGTAACCGACGAAGGCAAAGCTCTGTCCGTTCAGGCCGCTGGCGGCCAGCGCCAGCAGCAGCGAGCTCGCACCCGCCAGCGGCAGCACGCGCACGCCCGCCGCGTGCGCCGCGGCCACCAGCAAGGCGCCGGGGTCGGCCACTGCGGGCAGGCCGGCCTCGGAGATCAGGCCCACGTCGCTGCCCGCCAGCGCTGGCTGCAGCAGCGCCAGCCACTCCTGCGCCGGCACGGCCTCGCGGCTGCCCTTGCGCGGGCGCGGCAGCTCGCGGATGTCCAGTGCCTGCAGCGGAGCCGCGAGCGGCCGGACGGCGCCGACGCGCTTGAGAAAGGCCCGTGTGCTGCGGGCGTCTTCGGCCACCCAGTGCTGCAAGGTGGCAGCACGCTCGATGACGGCCTGCGGCAGGACCTCGCGCAGGTCGACCTCGGCGGCGCCCAGGTCCAGCGTGTTGGGTACCAGCAGCAGGGTGCCGGCCGCCGCGCTCATGTTTGCAGCGGGTCCAGACCCGCAGCGCGCAGCAGGCTGCAGGTGCGGATCAGCGGCAGGCCCACCAGTGCCGTCGGGTCGTCGCTGAGGATGGCGTCGAGCAGCGCGATGCCCAGCGTCTCGGACTTGGCGCTGCCGGCGCAGTCGTAGGGCTCTTCGGTGCGCAGGTAGTGTTCGATCTCTTCGTCCGACAGGCTGCGAAAACTCACCGCCACCGGCGCCAGCAGGACGCTGGCGAAGCTGCGGTCGGCACGCACCACGGCCACCGCGGTCTGGAAGATGACGCGGCGGCCGCGCATGCTGCGCAGCTGCGCCACGGCACGCTCGTGGGTGTGGGGCTTGCCGATCGGCTGGCCGTCGAGGTCGGCGACCTGGTCGGAGCCGATGACCACGGCGTGCGGCCGTAGCGCGGCAACCGCCTGCGCCTTGGCCAGGGCCAGGCGCTGCGCCAGCGCAGCCGGCGCTTCGCCGGGCAGGGGCGTTTCGTCGACCTGCGGCGCCACCACCTCGAAGGGCAGTCGCAGGCGCTGCAGCAGCTCGCGCCGGTAGCGCGACGTCGACGCCAGGATCAGGGCAGGCGGGTTCATGGGCCGGATTGTCGGCGCAACGGCGCTGGCTACACTGCGGCCCATGTGGACCCTGGATCCTGATCCATCTCGGACTGCAATACCCGGCTTCGGGTCTGCTGCCTGCGGACCCCGCGGCACGGGGCCAGGCCCTGCGCGGCCTTGTCTACGTCGCCGCCAACTGCTACGCGGCGATCGGCGTCATCGACTACCCCGAGCGCTGGTGCAAGGACGGCCAGGCCGCCGACCACGAAAAGCTTCGCCTGGGCGCGCGCGCCCGGCTGCACCGCCTGTGGGAGGTCTTTGCCGACCAGTTTCCGGCCCGCGGTGCTTACCTCGGCGGCGCCGCGCCCGGCGCACTCGACATGCTGGCCGCCGTGGTGTCGCGCTGGTCGGGCGCGCGAGCCCATCTGCGGGCGCAACGGCCCGAGCTGCACGCCCTGCTGCTGCGTGTCGAACGTGATCCTGTCCTGGCGCCGGTTTTCGCGCGCCACTGGCCTGCTTGAGAGTGCCCATGAACCACCGCCCGGTCGATCCCCACGCGCTGAACGTGCGCGCCTTCTGCAGCGACGGCGAGCTGCTCAGCGGTGCCTGGCCCTTGTCCGGTCTGACGCGACTGGGCGAGGGCCTGTTCGGGACGCCCGAGCCTGCAGCGCTGGTCCAGTGGACGGTGCAGGGCTCGGTCCTGCCGCAGGCTGCGGGCGAGCCCGAGGTCTGGCTGCGCCTGCAAGCCCATGCCGCGGTGCCCTTGCAGTGCCAGCGCTGTCTGCAGCCGGTGGAGCAGGATCTGGCGGTCGACCGCCGGTTCCGGTTCGTACGCAGCGAAGCCGAAGCCGAACGGCTGGACGAGAGCTCGGAGGACGACGTCCTGGTGCTGAGCCCGCGGCTGGACCTGCAGGACCTGCTCGAAGACGAGCTGATCCTGGCCCTGCCATTGGTGCCCAGGCACGAGGGCCCGTGCCCGGCGCCGCTGCCGATGCCGCTGGACGATCTGGAAGAAGAAGCGCCGGCGCCCAACCCCTTCGCCGCGCTGGCCGCACTGCGCGCCGGCCGCGGCGGCTTGAACTGAGGCGGGCGGCCGCAGCGCAGCCACCAGGACGACGCCGGTGCTATACTGGCAGGCTTTGTTGCAGCGTGAGAGCCTGCGCAACGATTGAGCGCGCTTCCAGCGGCGGCCCCAGCAGGCTCCGCTCGACCCGGGGGCGCCACCCCCAAACCGCTGTGTCCCGGGCTTGTCGTCAAACCGCCTGCCGCAGCCCGCGCCGACTCCAGGAGATCCCATGGCCGTCCAGCAAAACAAGAAGTCGCCTTCCAAGCGCGGCATGCACCGTTCGCACAATGCCGTGGCCGCGCCCGGCACCGCCGTCGAGCCCACCACGGGCGAGGTGCACCTGCGCCACCACATCAGCCCGACCGGCTTCTACCGGGGCCGCAAGGTCCTGAAGACCAAGGCCGACGCCTGAAACGTGTCCCTGGCTTTGCGGCGCCTTCGCGGCAGCCGCGCGGCCGCGCGATCGTGACGATGCCCGTGTTGCGCCGGTCCTGCGCTGAAACCACTGCCATCTGCCGTGACCGCTGAGGCCACGCCGCTGGCGCCTTTGCAGACGGTGCGCATCGCCGTCGACTGCATGGGCGGCGATCACGGCCCGGGCATCACGCTGCCCGCTTGCCGGGCCTTCCTCGACAAGCATCCCGCCGCCGAACTCGTGCTGGTCGGCGCTGCCGACGCGCTAAGGCCCGCCGCGCAGTGGGCTCGCTGCACCACCGTCGTCGCCACCGAGGTGGTGACGATGGAAGACCCGATCGAAGTGGCCCTGCGCAAGAAGCGCGACTCGTCGATGCGCTTGGCCATCCAGCAGGTCAAGGACGGCGCCCACGCGTGTGTCTCGGCCGGCAACACCGGCGCGCTGATGGCGTTGGCGCGCTTCCTGCTGAAGACGCTCGAGGGCATCGACCGCCCGGCCATCGCCACCGTCATGCCCAACCGGCGCAACGCCTACACCACGGTGCTCGACCTCGGCGCCAACGTCGACTGCACGCCCGAGCACCTGCTGCAGTTTGCGGTCATGGGCAGCGCGCTGGTGGCGGCCGTCGACGGCAAGCCCGAGCCGACGGTGGGGCTGCTCAACATCGGCGAAGAAGCCATCAAGGGCAGCGAGTCGATCAAGCGCGCCGGCGAACTGCTGCGCGCCGCCGGCGAAGCCGGACAGATCAACTTCCACGGCAACGTCGAAGGCAATGACATCTTCAAGGGCACCGTCGACGTGGTGGTCTGCGACGGCTTCGTCGGCAACGTGCTGCTCAAGACCAGCGAAGGCCTGGCGTCGATGATGTCGGACTTCATCAAGCAGGAGTTCACGCGCGGCCCCTTCTCCAAGTTGGCTGCACTGGTGGCGATGCCGGTGCTGCGGCGCTTCAAGCACCGCGTCGATCCGCGGCGCTACAACGGCGCGGCGCTGCTTGGGTTGCGCGGCCTCGTCTTCAAGAGCCACGGTTCGGCCGACGCCTACGCCTTCGAACAGGCGCTGGCGCGGGCTTATGATGCCGCGCGCAACCGGCTTCTGGACCGCGTGCATCACCGGCTCGGACCCTCGCTGCAGGCGATGCCGAGCGGTGATGCCGGGTCCGAACAAGCGGCATGAATCCCACGCCCCCACCCCCCGTCTCCACCCAAGCTCCGCGCTACGCGCGCATCACCGGCACCGGCAGCCACCTGCCGCCGCGGCGCCTGAGCAATGCGGACATGACGGCGCTGCTGGCGGCGCGCGGCCTGGAGACCAGCGACCAGTGGATCGTCGAGCGCACCGGCATCCGCGCCCGCCACTTCGCAGACGACGGCGTCAACAGCTCCGACCTCGCGCTGCACGCCGCGCGTGCGGCGTTGCAAGCGGCAGGGCGCACGGCCGATGACGTGGACCTGATCATCGTCGCCACGTCGACGCCCGACATGGTGTTCCCGTCCACCGCCTGCATCCTGCAGCACAAGCTCGGCGTCAACGGCTGCGCGGCCTTCGACCTGCAAGCGGTGTGCTCCGGCTTCGTCTACGCCCTGACCGTGGCCGACGCGATGATCAAGAGCGGCGGCGCCAACTGCGCGCTGGTCGTCGGCGCCGAGGTCTTCTCGCGCATCCTCGACTTCAACGACCGCACGACCTGCGTGCTTTTCGGCGACGGCGCCGGTGCCGTGGTGCTGGAGGCCAGCGCCGAACCCGGCATCCTGGCCACCGAACTGCATGCCGACGGCCGCCACGTCGGCATCCTG
>JAYUPN010000270.1:0-25662 GCA_043760065.1 Rubrivivax sp. | reverse complement strand
GTGAGGGGCGCGCGACTCGTGATGGGGCCGCTGGTCATGGCGGTGCTGAAGTTTCAACCCACGCGCGCCCCGTGAGGGGCGCGCGACCGGTCTGCCCTACTCGCTCGAGGACTTCTCGCTGGTTTCAACCCACGCGCGCCCCGTGAGGGGCGCGCGACTTCGGCAACGCGGCCAGCGACCCGCCGGTGGTCATCGTTTCAACCCACGCGCGCCCCGTGAGGGGCGCGCGACCTCGGACGTGTGGACGCTGCGCTTCGGGCGCATGGTTTCAACCCACGCGCGCCCCGTGAGGGGCGCGCGACGCCGTTCGCGCAAAACCAAGTGGCGCCTGCAAAAAATGCAACCTGTTCGCGAACCCCACAAAGGCAAGTTCAGCGCAAGTGACCAGCATCAAGCTCTCGACCCAGGACATCCACTCAATCAAGCACTTACGGTTTGCGCGAACCCCAGCGAAGGCCCGAGCCGACGCTTGAGGTCCGCGCGTGCGCTGGATCATAGGACCAGTGGTTCGTCGAAGTCGGTTGCCTTGAAGCGGCCATGCTCGCGCACCTCGCAGCCCTTGGTGTCCGCCATGCGGTACAGGCGCAGGCAGTCCTGATCCAGGTCCACCTCACGCAGCAGCCGCCTTTCCAGATCTTCCATCCCAGCCAAGTCCAGTTTGCATTCGAACACCGATTTCTGCACTCGCTGGCCCGTGCCTTCGCAGACCTTGGCTACACGTCGCAGGCGCCTGCGGCCCGAACGCGTCTCGGTGTTCACGTCGTAGCAGACGATGACCAGCATGGCTTGTGCAAGGCAGGTGCGGGGCGGCTGCCTCAGCGCATGGCAAAAGGCACGTACAGCGCGGCCTCTCCGCGCACATGCCGCGCCAGCAGCCGGGCCTGGACCAGTGGTATCACGCCCAGTGGCACGCTCTCGGCCAGCAAGGGGTGCATCAGCGCCTCCTGCTTGCGTTCCTGAAAGGCCACCACCACGGTCTTTCTGGCATCGCCCTGCAGCAGCACGGCGCCGCCTTCGCGGCAGTCGAAGTCCGCCGCGGACAGCTGGGCGCGGTTGACAAGCGACAGCGCCAGCCGGTCGGCCCAGGGCCGAAACTCTTCGACCAGGTCCAGCGCCAGCGAAGCGCGACCCGGCCGCACCGCATGCAGGAAGCCGATCTGCGGGTCCAGGCCGGCGGCCTCGCAGGCGCTGCGGCAGTCGTTCATCCACATCGAATACAGGAACGACAGCAGCGCGTTCATGCGGTCACGCGGCGGGCGGCGGGTGCGGCCGTCCAGGGTGAAGTGCTCGCGCATGTCGGCGCGCACCAGCCGGTTCATGGCTTCGAAGTAGCCGCGTGCGGCCTCGCCTTCCAAGCCGCGCACTTCGTCCAGACCCGAGGCACTCGGCAGCGCGCGCAGGCTGGCGGCCAGGTTCTGCGCCGTGCGCGTCAGCGCGGCCTCGTCGTCGGGGAGCTTGGCTTCGCGCGCGCCGCGCAGCAGCACGGCGCGCTGGTTGCGCAGCTTGCCGGCCACGATGCTGCGCGCGATGGCCAGAGTCATGCCGGCGTCCTGCGCCGCCTGGTGCTGGGCCTGGCGCAGCAGCACGTTGCCGGCGGTGGCGCCTTCCAGCCTGGCCTTGAAGCGGCCCGCGTCGTCCAGCAGCACCAGTGCGATGCCGTCTTCGGCCAGCCGGTGCATCAGCGGTGCGCTCAGACCCACATGGCCGAAGCAGACCACGGCCTGCAAGTGGTGCAGGGGTACGCGCAGCCGGGTGTCTTCGTCCACCATCACTCGCAGGGTGTCGTTATCCAGGCGCAGGCGGCTGTCGGCCAGCGTGACGTACAGGGTATTGAGCAGGTTCATGGGTCTTGCGCTAGGCCCCCGTCGTCCACTGCCGGGGGCGGGCCCTGTGACAGTCTTGCCAAGGCCTCGGGCTGGCAACGGTCCCGCAACGAGCAGCCCTTGCACCGGCGGGTGTCCAGCGTGGGTGGGGGCAGTCGGCGGCTGGCCAGCATGGACACCACCGCGTCTCGCGTGCTGCGCACCTGCTGCAGCAAGTCCGCGTCGATGGTCACGACGCGGCGGCGTTTGGAGCTGGCGTAATACAGGGCGCCTTCGGCCACTGCACGGCCGGTCATTTCCTGCAGGCACAGGGCTTGGGCAGCCAGTTGCAGGTCGTCGCAGGCGGCGATGTCGGCAGCCTTGTGCCGCGAGCCGTGTTTGTATTCCACCGGGTAAGGCGTGCCGTCGGGCTCGAACTCCACCACGTCGGCCTTGCCAATTAGGCCCAGTGCATCGCTCCACACCGGCAGCGCACGTTCCACACGAAGGCCTCGCCGCATCTCCATGCCCGGGTCGTCCACCTGCCGGTGCACGGCCTGGCCGCGCAGGGTGTGCAGGTTGTCGTCGAAGGCCTGTTCCAGGTGGATCAGGCCACACTGGCGCGGGCAGTAGGCCCAGTGCTGCAAAGCAGACAGCGCGATGGGGTCGTCATCGCCCGCCATGGCGTGTGCTACGTGGGTTGCGGCAAGGGCCGGCGGCGAACGCCCCGCCCGCCCACCACCACCAAGTGGCCCAGCAACTGCGGTGCATCGTCGGCCAGCAACTGGGCCACGGACTGAGCTAACTCGGCCATCGGCTGCGGCCCCTGGCGCAGGAAGATGATGGCCGGCGGGGCCGGCACGGCGCGTGCAAACACCAGTTCGCCATAGTCGCGGTCGAAAGTCAGCACCCACAGGCCATGCCGGTGGGCGTGCTCGAGCACAGCGCGGTCGCTGGCCATGGGCATGATGTTGGCCACGGCGTGGACGGTCAGGCCGCGCGACTGCAGCAGCCGCACCAGCGGTGCGGGCACGTTCTCGTTGGCCAGGAGCGCCGGGCTGTCCATGGGCCGGGCTTTCAGGCCGCGTTTTCAGCGGCCTGGTGGATGGCGATGTAGCGTTCTTCGCGCAGCATGTCCGACGCAAAGGCCAGCGCGGCCAGCACGTCGTCCTGGCTCAGCTGCGGGTAATTTTCCAGCACGCGGTCGATGGTCCAGCCTTGCGCCAGCCAGCCCAGGATCAACTCGACCGACAGCCGCGTGCCCTTGACCACGGGCTTGCCGACCAGGATGTCGGGATTGGTGACGATGCGTTCGCGCCAGTCCATGTTCAGCACCTCCGGGTGAGCGTGACGCCCGGTGCAGCCTGCATGCTCTGACCCACGGCCAGCGGCTGCCCGTCGAATGCAGCAGAGTATGCGGCGAACTCGCGCGCGGGTGTGGCCACGTCACCCTGGCGCGTGACGATCAGGCGGTCGAACAGGGCGTGGGCGTGGGCGTTGCCCAGTTCGCTGTCGTGCTTGAACACGTACAGGCCGCGTGTGGACATCTCGCCCCGGGCCGCCGAGCGGTCGTGTTCGAACATGTCTTCGAGCGACTTGAAGAACAGCTCCAGGTCTTCGTCGGAAAAGCCGGTCTGCCTGGACAAGAAGGCCGAGACGAAGCCATGGGCGCGGTACAGGCCGTAGGGCACGGTGTGCTTGCGGCCCATGGTGCGGTTGTCGCCGTCCTGCTTTTCGGATTCGGCCTCCGTGGCCACGGCCATGCGCGTGATCGAGTGTTCGCTGGCCACGATGGGCTCCAGTGTGCGCCCAAAGGTCAGCTGCACCGGGCCGCGCACCTGACCGCAGTTGACGCCCGTGGACATGACGGCGCCAAAGGTGCGCACGTCGAAGTAGTGGCCGCACATCCACTGCCGGGCTGCCGTCACGCTGTCTTCGCTGCCCTTGCGCTTCTTCTTGCCTTCCTTGCCGTCGTCCTTCAATTCGGCAGTGGCGCCAATGGCTTCGTAGGCGGCGCGGTGCAGCCGTTCCAGCACGCCCTTTTCCTGCACGTAGATGTCGAAGGTCGGGGCGAACTGTTTGACCAAGCCGACATAGTTGCGCACTTTGCGCTTGAGCGACACGTCGGTCACCAACCCGTGCCCGGTTTCGGCGTCCAGGCGCGGCAGGTTGCCGGCGTCGGGGTCGCCGTTGGGGTTGCCGTCCTTCACGTCGAACAGCAGCACAAAGTCGTGGCGGTGGGCGATGGCCATGGTCAGTCCTCCTCGGGTGGGTTGGTGTCGTCACTCTTCTTGCCGCTGAAGAGGGATTGGCGCTGGTGGTAGTAGCCCAGTGCAAAGCGGCCTTGGTCGGGCAGGTTCAGCTGGCGCGGAAAGTCGGCCAGGGCGGGGGCTTCGAGGGTGCCGAAGACCTCACCCAGCAGCCGTTCGAAGTAGATGCCTTCGCCGTCTGACAGCTTCTTCAGGTGGGCATTCTTCAGGCGCAGCAAGGTGGTGAACACCGCCACGGGCGTGGTACTGGCGGCGCCGTAGTAGCGGTCGCGGATGGTGGCGTTGATGCCGGGCTGGGCACGCTGCTGGATGCGTTCCAGCAGCGCGAACAGGCGGCCCAGACGATAGGCGGCGTCGGTTTGCTGCATGTCGAGCTCCTCCTTGAATTCGGCGTGGTGCGGGTCGCCCTGCGGGTGCCGGCGGCGGTGGTCGCGGTTGAGCCAGGCTTTGAGCAGGGCGGCGCGCAGGTAGGGCACATCGCGTTCGGCCTTGCAGCGCACCACGGCTGCGTTGAGCAACAGCGCCGGATAGGGCAGGCCTTCCAGGATGGCGCGCATCCATTCGCCAGCCAGCCGTGGCGGCACGTTGTCGACCTTGCCTTGCAGCGCCAGGCTGCTGAGCAGTCTGGACAGCCATGGCGAAGGCGGCTCGTTGTCGAAGCGACGTACAAGCTTGAGGTCTTCGAAGTGCTGCCAGATGCGCGGTGCCAGTTCGCCCACCGTGGCCTGGAACCAGAAGCGCACGCTGATGCGCGCGGCATTGGGCGCCAGGCCCAGCACGAAAAAGTGAACTTCGCGCTCGGCCAGTGGCAGCTGGCCGCTTTGCACGGCGCGGTACAGCGCCTGCACGGCCTGCGTGCCGCGGTCGGGGTTGTCGCGCGTTTCGCCCAGGAAGTCGGCAAGGCTGAACTCACCGTCGAGCAGCGGCGACGCGCCGTCGGCCCAGAACACGGCTGATGCATCACCGACCTGGACGCGGTTGCGGCTGTCCTTGGCCAGCAGGTGGTTCAGGGCGGTGGTGTAGGCGAATGCTGCCCGCTCGCCCAGCGGCGCGTTTTCGCCCTGCCGCTCAGCCTTGCCGTAGGACTCGAAGGCGCGGGCATTGAACGAGACGATGTTGGCGCCCGAAGTCTGCGCACCCCAGACCCCCTTGATGGCGGCGTGCAGGCGCTGGATGGGCTGCTCGGTGCCGTCCACCAGGCAGCGGCCGCGTGGCGAGTCGCTTTCGGTGGTGGCAACAGCCGACACGATGCGTGGGTCCTGGCACACGAGGTCTTCATGCCCAAGCAGGCAGAAGCTCATCACAGGGTTGGTCTCGACGATGTCGGGCCACGCCGGGTGGCTGTGCAGCAGGGTCCAGTTGCCGAGCCTCAGTGCCGCCAACGTCGCCGCCACACCGGGCAGCTGCTGCACGGCCTCAGGCAACTGCTCGATACGCGCGATGAACGCCGCGTGGGGCGAGATTTCAGCCGCCGACTTTCTTTCGCGCTGCAGGCCAATGGCGTAATTGGCCGTGTCCCACAGCAAGTTTGCGCGCACGCCCGAGGTCTTCTTTTCGCCCTTGGGCACCAGAAAGGACCGGGCGCGAGTGCGTTTGCCATCCCGGTAGCGGTTGTCCCGCAGTTGCTGCACCTGTCCGTCAGCGGCCAGCTCGATGACAAAGGGAATCTCCTTGTCCTCCAGTCCCAAGGCCGGCAAGCGCTGCGCCGGGTCCGGGTTCAGCGCCTTGCGGTCGTAGTACCGCACCAACTCCTGCAGGATCATCGCGCCGCTCCTCGCTCGTGGACATCGATGACCCCGGCATTCATCTGCGCCCTGAAGAAAACCGGCTGCGGGTCGGCCGGGTTCGTAAAGTCCAGGTCATGCAGCATCCAGCCCAGGTCCTGGGTTTGTGCCAGGGCGGCCGGCTCGACCGACAGGTCTTCGACCAGCCGGATGCGCGCATCGAACTCGCGGCAACCCAGGTAGGGCTGGTTCACGCATTGCCCGGCGCGGGCCCTGCGCTCGAAGACGGCAAAGAATTTTTGCGCCGGTTCGGGGTCCTGGCGGTCCGGGCGCACCTGCAGGTCGGCATGCACGCGGTAAGCCACGTCGCGCAGGAAGAGGCCGGCGCGCTGCACGCGTTCGTCGGGCTCGTCGGCATAGATGTACGGGGCTGCGCCGCCGGCCATGGCGGTGCTCAGTTGGGATGCAGACACCTTGCTTTTGATCTCGTTGCGGCGCAGGTTCACCCAGCGCACGGGCGCCAGTAACTCGATGCTCCGCACCTGCCAACGCACGGCAGGCTTCCAGTAGATGCACTCGAACAAGGCGCGGGCGGCGCTGGGCGTGATGACGTCGTAGGAGACACGCTCGACCTTCATCTCGGGCCGAGTGAAGCAGGCGAAGTCTCCCCGCACGTCCAGGCAGTAGCGGCGGCTGTCGGCCATGGTGCACCTCTCCCTTTCTTTGCAAGGTTATGCCACGAGTCCGGCCGCGTCCAGCCCCTGATCCTGCGGCAGCAGACCCAGGTTAGGGTCGTAGAGGTGCTGATCGACCAGCAGATACAGGCCGGGGATGAGTTCGACCACGTCCCCTCGCGACTGGAGTAGTTCCAAGCGACGCAAGCGTTCGCTAACGGTGTGGCGCTGCACACGGCGCAGCAGCCAGCGATCTGCCGCGCCGTTCTGCAGTGCCTTAATCGCCAGGTCCAGCGCAGTACTGTCCGCGCCAGGGCTGCGGTAGGGCACGATCACGCCGGCCTGGTCGTCCTCGTCGATGAGCTTGAATTTGTGCGCCGCGGTGCGGAACTGGAACTCGAAACGGGCCTTGTCGCGTGACAGCAGGTCGACGATGCCGTGCCGGTCCAGGCTGGGGAAGCTGCCGTGGTAGAGGCGGAAGTAGCTGTCGAAGGTTTGGGGCGACAACGCATCCGCAGTACCTGCCGCACGCACGCTGCGCGTGGCCTGGGCGCCCAGCCGCAGGGCGGTCAGCGACTTGGGGATGTCGCGCACGAATACGTGCACCTGGCCCATCGCACCTGCAGCCAGTGCGCCTTCGCGGTTGCATCGGCCGGCGGCCTGGGCAATCGAGTCCAGGCCAGCCAATGCGCGAAATACGACTGGGAAGTCGATGTCCACGCCCGCTTCCACGAGTTGGGTGCTGACGACCCGCAGCGCGCGCGCGTCGGTGCCCGAGCGGCGCGCGGCCAGGCGCTGGCGGATCTGCGTGATGACGTCGGCGCGATGTTGCCCGCACATCGCGGCACTCAGGTGCAAGGGTAGGTCGTCGCAGCGCTGACGCAGCAGTTGCAGCACGTCGGCCGCGTCGCGGCGCGTGTTGACGATGGTCAGCACGCAGTCATGCGCGGCAATGCGGTCGGCCAGGTCGGGCAGCGGCTCTGCGGTTTGCAGGTCTGCCGGCCAGTGCAGCTGCGTGCGGCGCAGGCTGGCGTAGAGCGCCGCTTCATCGTCCACGATGGTCGTGGGCTTGGGCAGGCCGCGCAACTGCTGTCTGGGGTCGAAACGCAGACTGTCGGTCAGCACGGGCTGGGTGGCGGTGCACAGCAGCAGAGTGACGCCGTAGTGCGCCACCAGAACGTGCAGCGCGTCCAGCACCGGCTGCAGGAAGTCGGGGGGCAGCAGCTGCGCCTCATCCAGTACGATCACGCTGCCGGCCAGGCGGTGCAGCTTGCGGCAGCGGGAAGTGCGCGCTGCAAAGAGCGATTCGAACAACTGAACGTTGGTGGTGACGATCAGCGGCGCGTCCCAGTTTTCGCAGGCCAGGCGGCTGCGCAGCGTGTGGCTGGCGTTTTCGTCGCCACCATCGGCCTGGCTGTGGTGTTCCAGCACGGCGTCAACGCCAAAGATGCCGGCCAGCACGTCGACCGTCTGCTCGATGATGCTGGTGTAGGGGATGGCATAGATGACACGCCGTTGGCCATGCGCCACCGCGTGCTTCAGCGCGAACGCCAGGGACGAAAGCGTCTTGCCGCCCCCGGTGGGCACGGTGAGCGTGAACACCCCCGGCGGCATGCCGGCCTTGTCGCGGCACTGTTGCAGGACGGCGGCACGCGCCTGCATCACGGGTTCTTGGCCGCGCTGCTGCTGCGCCAACTGCTTGAGCAGACGGCTCAGGTGCGTGTCCAGCCTGTGCAGATACTCGTGCAGCGGCATCCCGCCTTGGCGGTTTGCCGCTCGCGTGGGGTCGATCCACGCCTCGGTGTCCAGGAAGTCGGCGTCGACCAGTGCCGAGAACAGCATCCTGATCCACAGCGCGCAGGCCAGCGGCTGGCCACTGCGCAGACCGGGTGCTGCGGCCAGTGCCGCCGGCAGGTCGAATCCGACCGGCAGCGCCAGCAAATCGGGACGCTCTAACTTGGCCGCGGTCATGGCTTCTTCGTATTCGCGTTGACTGGGGCTCGCTGCGGCCAGCAGCCGGGTGTCCAGCCCGGCGCCGCATTCGTCGGCCGTCCAATTGGCGAGGCCCGCGTGATGCCCTGCAATCACATAGGCCAGTGCCCGCGCCGCTTGTCGGCCGCCGGCTCCCCAGCGTTGCCCCAGTTCTTGAATGGCGTGCAGTGCGCCCGCAGCGGAGTGCGTCTTGTCGCTGGAAGCCGGGCCGCGCCCTTCGATGTGAGCGTTGCTGTCCTGGCGGACGTAGCGTTGAAAGCCGGGTCGGAACTTGCCGAGGTCATGCCACAAACCCGCCAGATGCCCCCAATCGGGCCCCGCGGATTGAGACAGACCCCGGGCCAGCCGCGCGACAGCTTGCAGGTGGTCGTCCAACGCATGGAATCGTTGTCTGCCCGTCGCGGAGTCGGTTGCCGAATGCGCGACCGCGGAGTTCGGGTTGATCGTGTCCATCTGACTGCCCTCCTGGCGACGTGGCAAATCGTCTCATCTTCAGCCAGGGTTGGTAACGGACCTCCTGCTGCCGGGAACTGCCGGCTGCTGTCGGCCTGGTGGCTGCACGAAAGGCTCGACCTGCGCCGGGCGCTGGCCATGGCGGCTGGCTTTGCCGGCGTGCTGCTGGTCATCCGCCCGGGCTCGCAGGCCTTCCACCCGGCGATCCTGCTGTGTGTGCTCCAGGCCCTGCTGTACGTCGGGTTCAACCTGCTGACGCGGCGCATGGCGGCCACCGAGTTGCCGTAGACGATGCAGCTGCTGTCGGCCGTCGGCGCGGCCATCGTGCTGGCGCCGCCGGCGCTGTTGCAGTGTCGGACGTCGCCCACGGCCCTGCACTGGGCGCTGATCGCGCTGTGCGGGCTGATGGGCGGCCTCGGCCACCTGGCGGTGGCGATGGCGCACCGACACGCCTCGGCCGCGGTGCTGGGGCCGTTCCTGTACCAGCAGATCCTGTACATGACGCTGTGGGGCTGGCTCGTGTTCAACCAGGCGCCGGACGCCTTCGTGTTTGCAGGCGCTCTGGTCGTCGCGGCCAGCGGCCTGTACCTGTTGTGGCTGGAGCTGCGCCCCGCCTGACGGCGCCCACCCGGACCTGGCGCGCGCCGCCCGCCAGCGCCCGACCGGGGCGCGAACCGTGGCATCCGTCACGTGCCGGCGTGTCCGCCAGCGGTGGCCCGGCGCCGGCTCAAGAAAGACCGCGCAGCGCCCGAAAACAGGTGGGTCGGATGTCCGCCAGGCGGCGCCCGACTCCGTCATCCGAGGAGATCCATGGCCCGCATCATCGCCGTCGAGGACCTGCGCGTCGGCATGTTCGTCCAGCTGGACGGGGGCTGGCTGTCGCATCCGTTCCCGCTGTCGAACTTCCGCATCGGATCGCCCGAGCAACTCCACACGCTGCGCGGGCTGGGGCTTAAGTACGTGCGCTGGGCGCCCGAGAAGAGCGACCTGTCCGACAGCCCCGTGCCCACCGGCGCCGAACCTTGCCCCGTCCCGCGCGCCGACACTGCACGCGACAGCCCGCGGCAGCGCGAGCTGGCCGCGCAGCGCGACGCAGCGCGGCTGTGCGGGCGCCAGCATGCAGAAGCGGCGCTGGCCTGGCGCCAGGCCACCGACGCCGTGGGCGCCAGGCCGCGGGAGGCGGCCCATGCCACGCAGCAGCTCACGCGGGCGATCCTGGACAAGATGCTGTGCAGCCAGGACATCGGCATCCGGCTCGTCCGTGGCGGCGCCGACACCGCCGCCTCGCACGCGCTGAACGTGGGCGTGATCTCGCTGCTCATCGCGCGCACGCTGGGCATGCCCGAGCCTGCGCTGCTGGAGCTGGGCCAGGGCGCCTTGCTGCACGACGTCGGCAAGACCGAAGTGCCCGAGCGCTTCCGCCATGCCGAGGAAGGCTTCAACCACAACGAGGTGGCGGCCTACCGCGACCACGTCGCCCGTGGCGTGGCGCTGGGCCAGCGCATGGGCTTGCCCAGCGGCGCCCAGGCCGTGCTGGCCCAGCACCATGAACACATCGACGGCAGCGGCTTTCCGCTCAAGCTGGCTGGCGAGCGCATCGGCATGGCCGCGCGCGTGGTGGCGCTGGTCAACCGCTACGACAAGCTGTGCAACCCGCTGTCGCGCGCCGCGGCGTTGACGCCGCACGAGGCGGTGGCGCTGCTCTTTGCCCAGGGCCGGCAGCGCTTCGACTCGGCGGTGCTGAATGCCTTCATCCGCATGATGGGCGTCTACCCGGCAGGGTCGCTGGTGCAGCTCACCGACGACCGCTTCGCACTCGTCGTGGCTGTCAACTCGAGCCGGCCGCTGAAGCCGCGCGTGCTGGTGCACGACGAGCAGGTGCCGCGTCACGAAGCGCTGGTGCTGAACCTGCAAGCGCTGCCCGCGCTGGGCATCCGGCGCAGCCTGCCGGCCGCCCAACTGCCGCCGGCGGCGATCGATTACCTCGACCCGCGCCCGCGCGTGGCCTACTTCTTCGAAGCCCTGCACCGGGCGGCCGATGCCGTGGCCGAAGCCGACGCCGAGGAGCCGGCTTGAACCCAACGCCCCCGAACGCCGCGCGCGAAGCCGACATCGGCGTCGACGCGACGCTGTGCGCCGGCCTGCTCGAAGGCTTGACGGACGCGGCCTGGCTCGTCGAGCTGCAGACCCGCACCGTGGTGGCGGCCAACGCCGCCGCGCACGCGCTCTTCGCGTGCCTGCCACCGGCGCTGGTGGGCCGGCCGGCGGCGACCCTGGCGGCTTCGCCCGAAGACCTGGTCTGGTGGACCGAGGCCGAGGCCGGCCTGCGCTCGCCGCTGCACAGCGACACCGTGGTCTGCACCGCCGACGGCCGCACGCTGCAGGTCAGCCGCAGCATCCGGCCGCTGTGCCTGCCCGGGGTCGACGCGGCCGCCCCCGGCCATGCGCTGGTCGTGTTGACGGACCGCAGCGCCGAGCATGCGGCGCGCGATGAACGCGAAGCGCGGCTGGCCGAGCTGGCCGCGACGCTGGAAGCCACCGCCGACGGCATCCTGGTCACCGGCCTCGACGGCCGCGTGCGCGCCTTCAACCGCCGGCTGGCCGAGCTCTGGGGCATGCCGCTGGCGCTGCTGCAGCGGCACGACGATGCCGCGGTGCAGGCCTGGATGAAGCGCAGCCTGAGCGTCGATTCGGGCTACGAGCAGCGCCTGCAGGCGCTGGGCCAGGCGACCCTGATCGTCGCCACCGACCGCCTCGAACTGGCCAGCGGGCAGGTGCTGGAGCGCGTGACGCGGCCGCTGTTCCACACCGGCGTGCCGCACGGCCGCGTGTGGTCGTTCCGCGACCTCACCGCCGGACTGGCTGCGCAGGAGCGCATCGAGTCGCTGACCGTGCACGACTCGCTGACCGGCCTGGCCAACCGCCGCCGCCTGACCGAGCAGGTCGCCGCCTCGGTGGCGCAGGCGCAGCTGGACAGCAGTTCGCTGGCGCTGCTGGTGGTCGACCTCGACCGCTTCCGCCACATCAACGACAGCCTGGGCCACGCCGTGGGCGACCGCGCGCTGCTCGACGTGGCGCAGCGCATCCAGGGCTGCCTGCGCCAGGACGACCTGCTGGCCCGCCTGGGCGGCGACCAGTTCGCCATCGTCGTCAGCCCGGCCGACGCAGGCGCCGCCGAAGTCACCGCGCGGCGCGTGCTCAACGTGGTTGCGCAGCCGAGCAACCTGGACGGTGCCCAGTTCACGCTGACGTGCAGCATCGGCGTCGCGCTGGCGCCCTCGCACGGCAACACCGCCGACGAACTGGTGCGCCACGCCGAAGCCGCGATGCGCGCCGTCAAGGCCGCCGGCCGCGCCAGCTTCCGCATGCACCAGGCGCGCGCCGAGGTCGACCGCCGCAGCCACATGTTGCTGGACCACGCGATGCGCCAGGCGCTGGTCAGCGGCCGCTTCCGGCTGCACTACCAGCCGCAGGTGGACCTGGCCGACGGCCGCATCATCGGCGCCGAGGCGCTGCTGCGCTGGCGCGACCCCGAGATGGGCGAGATCACGCCTGGCCGCTTCATCCCGGTGGCCGAGGACAGCGGCTTCATCGTGCCGATCGGCGACTGGGTGCTCAGCCAGGCCGTGCGGCAGCTGGCGCTGTGGCACTCCAGGGGCCTGGCGATGCCGTTGGCGGTCAACGTCTCGGCGCTGCAGTTCCAGCAGGCGCACTTCGTCGACCGCGTGGCCAATGTGCTGGCCGTCAGCGGCGTGCCGCCGCGGCTGCTGGAACTGGAGCTGACGGAGTCGATCCTGGTCCACGATGCCGACGAAGCGCTGCACCGGCTGCGCGCGCTGGCGCGGCTGGGCGTGCAGCTGTCGATCGACGACTTCGGCACCGGCTATTCGAGCCTGGCCTACCTCAAGCGCATCCCGATCGGCAAGCTCAAGATCGACCGCAGCTTCATCCACGGCCTGCCGGCCGACGAGAGCGACGCCGGCATCGTGCGCGCCATCCTGCAGATGGCGCGGGCGCTGAAGATGCGCGTCACCGCCGAAGGCGTGGAGACCGAGGCGCAACGCAGCTTCCTGCAAGCCGCCGGCTGCGACGAGTTCCAGGGTTTCCTGTTCGCCCCGGCGCTGGACGCGCTGAGCTTCGAGCAGCGCCTGCCGGCGCCGCCCCAGGCCGCGGCCGAGGCCACGGCGCAGGCGCCGCCGTGCATCCGGCTCGTGCGCGGCTGAGCGGCTGAACGGGCGATGGCCCGCAGCCGCCGCGCCGCCCGCGCGGCTGGCAGGCCCCACAATGCGGGCACCATGATCTACAAGTTCAAGAGCGCGGCCAGCGGCGACCTCATCATGCTCGGGCCCCAGGGCGAGCAGCTGCTGCGCCTGCTCGGCCGCGAGCCGGCCGCCCAGGGCATCGTCGAGGTCGCGGCGATGCCGCAGGCGCTGGCGACGCTGCAGGCCGCCATCGCCGCCGAAGAACAGCCCGGCCGCAGCGCGACCGGCGCGGCGGCGAACGACGACGCGGCCGCCGAACCCGCGCAGCCCGCAGTCGGCCTGCGCCAGCGCCTGTGGCCGATGATCGAGATGCTGCGCCGCTGCCAGGCCGCGGGCGAGCCCATCGTGTGGGGCGTTTGAAGTCAGGAGACCCGCGATGAAGCTCTGGAGCGACAGCTGGACGAGTGGCGACCGCATCCCCGCCCGCTTTGCCGCCGGCCGGCCCGACGGCCACGGCGGCGCCACCTTCAGCGACAACGTCAACCCGCACCTGGCCTGGAGCGACCTGCCGCCGGGCACACGGTCGCTGGTGCTGATCTGCCACGACTTCGACGTGCCCAGCCGCGGCGACGACGTCAACCAGGCCGGCCGCGAAGTGCCGGCCGACCTGCCGCGCGTGGACTTCTTCCACTGGGTGCTGGTCGACCTGCCGCCGACGCCGGCCAGCATCGGCGAAGGCGAGTTCAGCCAGGGCTTCGTGCCGCGCGGCAAGCCCGGCCCCGAGGTCGCCTCGGGTGCACGCGGCCAGGCCCGGCACGGCCTCAACGACTACACCGGCTGGTTCGCCGGCGATGCGCAGATGGCGGGCCAGTACTTCGGCTACGACGGCCCGTTCCCGCCCTTCAACGACTCGCTCGTGCACCACTACGTCTTCACGCTCTACGCCGTGGCCGTGCCGCGGCTGCCGCTGCAAGGGGTCTTCACCGGCGCCCAGGTGCGCGAGCAGCTGGCCGGGCACGTGCTGGGCGAGGCCACCTTCTCGGGCACCTGCACGCTCAACCAGCGGCTGCTCGACAGCGGCTTCTAGAAGGCCGATGCAAGAGCCCTGCCGGGTCTTCCTGCTGCGCCACGGCCAGACCGACTGGAACGCCGAACGCAGGCTGCAGGGCCATCTGGACATGCCGCTCAACGCGGTCGGCCGCCGGCAGGCCGAACAACTCGCCCAGGCCCTGGCCGCCGAAGGCGTTGCCGCGATCTACAGCAGCGACCTGCTGCGCGCGCAGCAGACGGCGCAGCCGCTGGCGCAGCGGCTGGGTCTGCCGGTGGCGCTCGACCAAGCGCTGCGCGAACGCCACTTCGGCCACCTCGAGGGCCTGAGTTACGCCGAGATCGACCAGCGCTTCCCCGAGGACGCGCGTGGCTGGCGCCAGCGCGAGCCCGGCTTCGCGCCCGGCGGCGGCGAAACGCTGGCCGACTTCTCCGAGCGCGCCGTCGCCGCACTGACGCGGCTGGCGGCGCCGCACGAAGGGCAGGTCATCGCCGTCTTCACGCACGGCGGCGTGCTCGACTGCCTGTACCGCCGGGCCGCCGGCATCGAGCTGAAGGCCGCGCGCTCCTGGCAGCTCGGCAACGCCAGCATCAACCGCCTGCTCTGCACCGGCGCGGTGTTCGTGCTGGTGGGCTGGGACGACCACGCACACCTCGAAGACGGCGCCGGCGCGCCGCAGGCCTGATCAGGGCTCGAACAGGTCGTCGGCGGCCGGCTTGGGTTGCACCAGCCCCAGGTGGCGCCAGGCCGCGGCGGTGGCGATGCGGCCGCGCGGCGTGCGCTGCAGGAAACCCTGCTGGATGAGGTAGGGCTCGATCACGTCCTCGATGGTGCCGCTCTCTTCGCCGATCGCGGCGGCCACGTTGTCCAGCCCCACCGGGCCGCCGCCGAAGCGGTGGATCACGGCCTCCAGCAGCTTGCGGTCCATGACGTCGAAGCCGAGCGGGTCGACGTCCAGCATCTTCAGCGCCTTGTCGGCCAACGACAGGTCGATGTGGCCGTCGCCCTTGACCTGCGCGTAGTCGCGCACGCGTCGCAGCAGCCGGTTGGCGATGCGCGGCGTGCCGCGGCTGCGGCGCGCGATCTCCAGCGCGCCGGCGCCGTCGGTGGGCACGTTCAAGAGGCCGGCCGAGCGCTTGACGATGCGCGTCAGCTCTTCGGCGGTGTAGAACTCGAGCCGCGCGACGATGCCGAAACGGTCGCGCAGCGGATTCGTCAGCATGCCGGCGCGCGTCGTCGCACCCACCAGCGTGAAGGGCTGCAGGTCGAGCTTGATGCTGCGCGCCGCCGGGCCTTCGCCGATCATGATGTCGATCTGGTAGTCCTCCAGCGCCGGGTAGAGGATTTCCTCGACCACCGGGCTCAGGCGGTGGATCTCGTCGATGAAGAGCACGTCGTTCTTTTCGAGGTTGGTCAGGATCGCCGCCAGGTCCTTGGGTTTTTCCAGCACCGGGCCGCTGGTCTGGCGCAGGTTGACGCCCAGCTCAAAGGCCACGATGTGCGCCAGCGTCGTCTTGCCCAGCCCGGGCGGCCCGAACAGCAGCACGTGGTCCAGCGCCTCGGCGCGGCCGCGGGCGGCGTGGATGAAGATCTCGAGCTGCTCGCGCGCCTTGACCTGGCCCACGTACTCGGCCAGGCCCTTGGGCCGCAGCGCACGTTCGATGGCTTCTTCGTTGGGCGAGACGGGCGCAGCGCTGACGACGCGCGGCAACTCGCCCAGGCGTTCGGCGGGGCGGGTGTTGCTGCTGCTGCCGGAGGGGCCGAAATCGTCGGTCTGGATGGCCATACAGGCATTATCGGGGCCGCCTACACTGGACGCATTCACTCCAGGACACTTTGCCGCCATGAAAGCCCTCGTCCCCGTTCTGCTGCTGGCGCTGACCGGCGCCGCCAGCCACGCCCAGACCACTGTCACCGAGCCCTGGGTGCGGGCCACGGTGGCGCAGCAAACGGCCAGCGGACTCTTTGCGCGCATCACCTCGGTCAAGGGCGCGCGCCTGGTGGCGGCCAGTTCGCCGCTGGCCGGCGCGGTCGAGATCCACGAGATGCGCATGGACGGTGACGTGATGCGCATGCGCGCGCTGCCGCGCGGGCTGGAGCTGCCGGCCGGCAAGGCCGTCGAGCTGTCACCCGGCGGCTACCACCTGATGCTGATGGACCTCAAGCAGCCGCTGAAGGCCGGCGACACGGTGGCCGTGACGCTGGTGATCGAGGCCGCGGACAAGCAGCGCGAGTCGGTGCTGGTGCAGGCGCCGGTGAAGGCGATGACCACCGCCGCGCCGTCGATGCACAAGCACTGAAGCGCGCCCGTCAGCGGTTCAACGCCTTCAAGGCAAGCTTGATGCCCTCGCTGACGCCCACCTCGGCCGGCAGCGCCTTCAACGCCGCCTGCGCTTCGCGCTCGCTGTAGCCCAGCGCCTGCAGCGCCTGCGTGATGTCGCCCTGGGCGTCGGTGAGCGCCACGCCGCCGGGGGGCAGCGCGAGGTCGGCGCCGAGCTTGCCCTTGAGTTCGAGCAGCAGCCGTTCGGCGGTCTTCTTGCCGATGCCGGGCACCTTGACCAGCCGCGCGCCGTCCTGGCGGCTGACGGCGGCGGCCAGTTCGGCCACGCTCAGCCCCGACAGGATCGACAGCGCCGTGCGCGGCCCCACGCCGCTGATCTTGACCAGTTCCTTGAAGGTCGAGCGCTCGGCGGCGGTGAGAAAGCCGAACAGGATCTGCGCGTCCTCGCGCACCACGAAGTGCGTCAGCAGCACCACGCGTTCACCCAGCGCCGGCAGGTTGAAGAAGGTGCTCATCGGCACGTCGAGCTCGTAGCCGACGCCGCCCACGTCCACCAGCACCTGCGGCGGCTGCTTGTGGGCCAGCGTGCCGGCGATGCGTCCGATCATGGGCGGGTCTTCAGGCCTCGGCCAGCAGCTTGTCGACCAGGGCCTGCAGGGCCTGGAAGTCGGGCTCGCCCACGAAGCGCTTGACGATGGCACCGCGCTTGTCGATGAGGTAGGTGGTGGGCGTCACGCGCACGTCGGAGAAGGCCCGGGCGATGGCGCCGGTGTTGTCGATGACGACGCCGAAAGGCAGCTGCCGGCTCTGCGCGAAGTGCGAGACGCTGGCCGGCGCGTCGTGGCTCATCGCCACGGCCAGGGTTTCGAGGCCGCGGCCGCTGAACTTGCGGTGCAGGACCGCGAGCGCCGGCATCTCCTTGACGCAGCTGGCGCAGCTGGTGGCCCAGAAGTTGACCAGCACGACCTTGCCGCGCAAGGCGTGGGTCGAGGCCTGCGCGCCGTCGAGCAGCGTGTAGCTGAAGTCGGGCGCCGCCTCGCGGCCGCCGCACGACGTCAGGGCCAACCCTGCCATACCGACAGCCATTGCCAGCAGGGCTTTGCGGGGCGCAAGATCGGTCAACCAGGACATCGGAGCAAGGCCCTCATGAGACGACGCGAGTTTACGGCAGCCCTCTCGGTGCCCCTGCTGCCTGCGCTGGCCGAAGCCGGCCTGAGCGAGGGCGACGCCGCGGCCGGCGTGCGCGCGGCGCTGGAGCGCGGCGCGCTGGCGGCGGTGGCGCTGCTGGGCAAGGCCGACGGCTTCATGGGCAACCCGCTGGTGAAGATCCCGCTGCCGGGGTTCCTGAAGGACGCCGCCAAGCTGCTCAAGGCCACCGGCCAGGGCAAGAAGGTCGACGAACTGGTGCTGGCCATGAACCGCGCTGCCGAGGCCGCGGTGCCGGTGGCCAAGCCGCTGTTCGTCAGCACCGTCAAGGCCCTCAGCGTCGACGACGCGCTGAAGGTGGTGCGCGGCGGCTCGACGTCGGTGACGGACTTCTTCGCGGCCAAGACGCGCGAGCCGCTGTCGGGCCAGTTCCTGCCCATCGTCACCCAGGCCACCGAGAAGGTTTCGCTGGCCGAGCGCTACAACGCGGTGGCGGGCAAGGCCGCCGGGCTGGGCCTGGTCAAGGGCGAGGACACCAATGTCCAGCAGTACGTCACCGCACGCGCGCTCGACGGCCTGTTCAGGATGATCGGCGAGGAAGAGAAGAAGATCCGCGCCGACCCGGTGAAGACCGGCAGCGCGATCCTGAAGAAGGTCTTCGGTGGCTGAGCCAGCGACCGCCGCACGCGCGTGTTCAGCGCCCCCGCGCGGCGGCTTCCTCTGCGCGCGACAGCTCGAAGGTCAGCGCCTCGGGCAGCGCCGACATGATGGCGTCGCGGCCGACGCTGGCGAACTGGCGGCCGCCCAGGTTCAGCACCTCGAAGGCCTTGCCCTGTTCTGCGATGCGCACGAACACGAGCGTCGGCACCTCGGCCAGCATCTCGCTGCGCAGGCGCTCGAAGTGCTCGCCGGCGATCGCGGCTTCGTAGACCATCGCATGCGGCAGGCCGTCGGCGCACAGCTGTTGCGCTTCTTCGACCGAGGTCACGAAGTCGACCATCAGGCCCATCGGACGCAAGGCGGCGCGCACCACGTTGCGGACCTCGCGCCGCGCCGCCAGCACCATGACGTGGCGGCCGGCCAGCGGCTGCGAGTTGTGCGCCTGCGACTCGACGACCTCGGCTTCGGGCTTGCCCAGCGTGGCCAGCCGCGGCGCCAGGGTCTGCGGAAACTCCAGTTTCAGCTCGGTCTTGCCCGGCAGGTCCTTGCGCTGGATGACGAGCCCCAGCACACCGGCGGTCTGCTGCAGCAGCCGCCACGACATCGTGCTCAGGCGCGCGGCCTCGGCCGCCACGTCGCGGCCGGGGCTGCTGTCGACCTCGTCGGGCTGCTGGTAGGCAAAGGCCACTGTCAGGCAGGCATGCGCCGGCCAGCTCTGGATCGCCAGCTCGAGGTCGATGCGCGACACCGCGTGCTCGAAGCTCCATTCCAGCGTCGTCTGCAGCAGCGAGAACAGCAGCGTCGTGTCGCTCATGACCTCGGCGGCGGCGAACACCTGCCGCACCTCGATGCCGCGGGCATCGATTTCGCGGCCGCGCTGGCGCAGCGCCTCGCGCAGCAGGCTGGTCAGGTCCAGCCGCTCGTTGGCCAGTTGCACGCGGCCGTTGCCCAGCCGCACCACCTGCTGGCCCATGATGCCGGCGCGGCGGGCGCGGTCGATCTCCTCGCGCAGCGCGCGCAGCCCGGCACGGTCGATCTTGCCGGTGGCCGTCAGCGTGGTCACGCGCTCGAGGGCCGAGGACAGGTGCGTCGCGACCTCGCTGCCGAGCTGTGCCACCAGAGCCTGGGGATCCAAGGGCTCCGCCACGCGGCGCCCCGGGGGCGGGGCGGCCGGCAGGTCACGCAGGTCCATCGAGGGTCACTCCGTCTTCGCTGGCTTTCACATCTTCTCCAGGCCTGCAACGTCCACACGCATGTTCTGCGGCCGGTGGTTCCGGGGCCGTCGGCGGCGGCCCCGGGAGCGAGCTTCGCCGCGTCCAGCCGCAATATCTACCCCACAACCAGGGGACGTGACAAGAAGAAACAGCAAGCCTAACAGCTTGCACCGGCGGTCGGGCCCAGCACGCCGGCGCTGCGAAGCTGCTCGATTTCGGCCACCGCCAGCCCCATTTCGAGCAGCACCTCGTCGGTGTGCTGCCCCAGCAGGGGCGGCGGCCGCCGCACCTGCGCGGGGGTCTGCGACAGCTTGATCGGACTGGCCACCAGCTCCAGACCGTCGCTCAGCGGGTGGCGCACCGGCACCGTCATGGCGCGCTCGCGCACGTGCGGATCGGCGAACACGTCGGCCAGGTCGTTGATCGGCCCGCACGGCACCTTGGCGGCTTCGAGCGCCGCCAGCCACGCCGCGCGGCTGCGCTTGCCCATCTCCGCCGCCAGCAGCGGCACCAGGACGTCGCGGTGGCGCACCCGGTTGGCGTTGGTGGCAAAGCGCGGGTCCTGCGCCAGCGCCGTGCAGCCGGCAACGGCGCAGAAGCGCTGGAACTGGCCGTCGTTGCCGACGGCCAGGATGAGGTGGCCGTCGGCGACCTCGAACACCTGGTAGGGCACGATGTTCTGGTGCGCGTTGCCGGCCCGCCGCGGCGCCTGCCGGGTGACGAGGTAGTTGGCGCCCAGGTTGGCCAGCATCGCGACCTGGGTGTCCAGCAGCGCCATGTCGACGACCTGGCCCTGGCCGGTGGCGTCGCGGTGGCGCAACGCGGCCAGGATCGCCACCGTGGCGTACATGCCGGTGAAGAGGTCGGCCACCGCCACGCCCACCTTCTGCGGCCCGCCGCCGCTCAGGTCGTCGCGTTCGCCGGTCACGCTCATCAGCCCGCCCATGCCCTGGATGGCGTAGTCGTAGCCGGCGCGGTCGCGGTAGGGGCCGGTCTGGCCGAAGCCGGTGATCGAGCAGTACACCAGGCGCGGCAGCCGCGCGCACACGGTCGCGGCGTCCAGGCCGTAGCGCGCCATGTCGCCGACCTTGAAGTTCTCGACCAGCACGTCGCATTGCGCCGCCAGCCGCAGCACCAGCGCCTGGCCCTCGGGCCTTGCGAGGTCGATGGTGACCGAGCGCTTGTTGCGGTTGGTGCCCAGGAAGTACGCCGCCTCGGCGGTGTCGCGGCCTTCGCGGTCCTTCAGGAACGGCGGCCCCCAGCCGCGCGTGTCGTCGCCCCCGGGATGGCCTGCGTCGGCCGGCCGTTCGATCTTGATGACCTCGGCGCCCAGGTCGGCCAGCGTCTGGGTGCACCAGGGGCCGGCCAGCACGCGCGAGAGGTCGAGCACGCGCACGCCGTCGAGAGCGCCGGCAGGCATCGGGGAGGCGGAAGGTTCGAGGCTCATGCGGCGGATTGTCCGGCAGCTGCCGGGATAATCGGGCGATGCGCCTGCACCCTGCCATGCCCCGTCCCTTGCGCGCTCTGCCGCCGGCTCTGCAACGAGCACTGCGGCGCGGCCTGCTGGTGGCCGTCGCGCTGGCGGGCTGCGCGCCCGAGCTGGACTGGCGCGAGGTGCGGCCGCCGGGGCAGGCGATCCAGGCCCTGTTTCCCTGCAAACCCAGCGCCCAGGAGCGGCGCGTGCAGCTCGCCGGCACGGCGGTGTCGCTGACGCTGCAGGCCTGTGCTGCCGGCGGCCAGACCTGGGGCCTCGCGTCGGCCGACCTCGGCGACCCGACGCGGGTCGGGCGGGCGCTGGCCGAACTCGGCGCCGCGGCGGCGCTGAACATCGGCGCCGCCGCGCCCGAGGCCACCCCGCTGCAAGTGCCCGGCGCCACGCCCAACCCGGCCAGCCAGCGTGCCAAGCTGCAGGGCACGCTGCCCGACGGCAAGGCGGTGCAGATGCAGGTGGCGGTGTTCGCGCACGGCACGCGGGTCTACCAGGCCACGGTGCTGGGCCCGCAGGTGCCGGCCGAGGCGGCGCAGACTTTCATGGGCGCGCTGCGCGTGGCGCCATGACGGCCCCGATGGGCAAGCCTGCGGTCATCTTCCTCGCCTTCGCCTTCACCTATTTCCTGTCGGCGCTGCTGCGTGCGGTGACGGCGACACTGGCGCCGGTGTTCAGCGCCGAACTCGGACTGCGTGCCGCCGACCTGGGTTTGCTCGCCGGCGCCTACTTCCTGGGCTTTTCCTGCATGCAGCTGCCGCTGGGGCAGGCGCTGGACCGTTTCGGGCCGCGGCGCACGCTGCTCGTGCTGCTGAGCGTGGCCGTGCTCGGCTGCGCGGCTTTTGCCCTGGCGCCGGGCCTGGGCACGCTGATCGCAGCCCGCGTGCTCATCGGCGCCGGGGTCGCGGCGTGCCTGATGGCGCCGCTGACGCTGTACCGGTCGATCTTCTCGCCCGCAGCGCAGCTGCGCGCCAACTCCTGGATGCTGATGACGGGGTCGCTGGGCATGGTGGCGTCGACGCTGCCGGTGCAGTGGCTGCTGCCGCACACCGGCTGGCGCGGCCTGTTCTGGCTCGTGGCCGGGCTGCTGGTGGCCGGCATGGCGCTCATCGGCTGCCTGGTGCCGCGCGAAACAGCGCCCGCGCAGCAGCAGGAGGCGGTCGAGGCCAGCTACCTGGACATCGCCCGCCACCCCATGTTCCTGCGCATGGCCCCGCTGGGCTTCTTCCTCTACGGCGGCATGATCGCCGTGCAGTCGCTGTGGGCCGGGCCCTGGCTGACGCGTGTCGCCGGCCAGGACGGCGGCACCGCAGCCCAGGGCCTGTTTGCGATCAACCTGTCGATGCTGTTCGCCTTCTTGAGTTGGGGCGCGCTGATGCCGCGGCTGGTGCGCCGGGGCTTCGACGCGGCGCGCCTGATGGCGATGGGTGTGCCGTTGGCGCTGCTGCTGATCTTCGGCAATGCCTGGCTCGGCGCGGCGGCCGGCGCCGCGCACTGGGCGCTGTGGTGCGTGGCCAGCACCTTCGTGTCGTTGAGCCAGCCGGCGGTGGGAGCGGCGTTCCCGGCAACCCAGGCCGGACGTGCGCTATCGGCCTTCAACCTCGTCATCTTCAGTGGCGTGTTCGCGATCCAGTGGGGCATCGGGCTGCTGATCGACCTGCTGCTGGGCAACGGGCTCAGCGACGTCGATGCCTTTCGTGCCGCCTTCGCCGGGCTGGGCACCTGCTGTGCGGCCTCTTACGGCTGGTTCCTGCTCCGCCGGCCGGTGCCAAACCCATAATCGGGTCCGAGAGACCCATGCCGCGCATCCTCATCGTCGCCCACGCCCCGCTGGCCAGCGCGTTGCTGCAGGTGGCGCAGCACGTCTTTCCCGAGTGCGGCGGCGGACTGCGTGGCGTCGACGTGCTGCCGGCCGCCAGCGGCGCCGAAGTGCAGGCCCTGGTGCAGGCGGCGCTGGACGAACACGCCGGCGGCGAGGTGCTGATCCTGGCCGACGTCTTCGGCGCCACGCCCTGCAACGCCGCGCTGGCCGTCGCCGACGGCGTGCGCTCGCGCGTCGTCGCCGGCGTCAACGTGCCGATGCTCTGGCGCACGCTGTGCTACCAGGACAGCCCGCTGGACGATCTGGTCAGCCGCGCCGTCGCCGGCGCGGGCCAGGGCGTCATGCACGTGACCGTGCCCAAACGCCAGCATCAGCCGGCCGCCAACCCCGCTCATGATCAAGTCCAGCATCACCATCAGCAATAAGCTCGGCCTGCATGCCCGCGCGTCGGCCAAGCTCACCAAGCTGGCCGGGGGCTACGGCAGCGACATCCACCTCAGCCGCAACACCCGGCGCGTCAATGCCAAGAGCATCATGGGCGTGATGATGCTGGCGGCCGGCATGGGCAGCGAGATCCAGATCGAGATCGACGGCGCCGACGAGCAACCCGCCATGGCCGCCTTGCGCGCGCTGATCGAAGCCAAGTTCGGCGAAGGCGAATGAGCATCCAGGTCTTCGGCATCCCGGTCTCGCGCGGCGTGGCGATCGGCCGCGCGGTGCTGGTGGCCTCGAGCCGGGTCGACGTCGCCCACTACTTCGTCGGCGCCGGCGACGTGCAGCACGAGATCGACCGCCTTCGCAATGCCCGCGACGCGGTGGCAGCCGAGTTCGAATCGCTCAAGCGCGAACTGCCGGCCGAGGCGCCACACGAGCTGGCGGCGCTGCTCGACGTGCACCTGATGCTGCTGCACGACGAGACGCTCAGCGATGCCACCCAGGTCTGGATCAGCGAACGGCACTACAACGCCGAGTGGGCGCTGTCGGCGCAGTTGGAGGTGTTGGCGCGCCAGTTCGACGACATGGAAGACGCCTACCTGCGTGAACGCAAGGCCGACGTCGAGCAGGTCGTCGAACGGCTGCTGCGCGTGCTGGGCGGTTCGTCGCTCAGCCCCTCGGTGCTGCAGAACCAGCCGCGCGACTTTGCGGGCGAAGACCCGCTGGTCCTGGTCGCCAGCGACGTGGCGCCGGCCGACATGATGCAGTTCAAGCGCAGCGTGTTCACCGGCTTCGTCACCGACGTCGGTGGCCGCACCTCGCACACGGCGATCGTCGCGCGCAGCATGGACATCCCCGCCGTGGTGGGCGCACGCGAAGCGAGCCGCCTCATCCGCCAGGACGACTGGGTGGTGATCGATGGCGACGCCGGCGTGGTGCTGATCAACCCTTCGCCGATCGTGCTCGAGGAGTACCGGTTCCGCCAGCGGCAGAGCGAGCTCGAGCGGGCGCGCCTGAACCGGCTGCGGCACACGCCGGCGGTGACGCTCGACGGCCAGCCGGTGGAACTGCTGGCCAACATCGAGATGCCGGGCGACGGGCCGGGCGCCCTGCAGGCCGGCGCGGTCGGCGTCGGCCTGTTCCGCAGCGAATTTCTGTTCATGAACCGCGACGGCGACCTGCCGGGCGAAGACGAGCAGTTCGAGGCCTACCGCGACGCCGTGCTGGCCATGCAGGGGTTGCCGGTGACGATCCGCACCGTCGACGTCGGCGCCGACAAGCCGCTGGACCGCATGTCGGCGCAGGAGCTGCGCCATGAACACGGCCTGAACCCGGCGCTGGGCCTGCGTGCCATCCGCTGGAGCCTGTCCGAGCCCGGCATGTTCAGGCAGCAGCTGCGCGCCATCCTGCGCGCCAGTGCCTACGGCAAGGTGCGCATCCTGGTGCCGATGGTCGCCCACATGGGCGAGATCAAGCTCATCTTCGAGGCCCTGTCGCGCGCGCAGCAACAACTCGACGAGGCTGGCCGCCCCTTCACGCGGGTCGAGGTCGGCGCGATGGTCGAAGTGCCTGCCGCGGCGCTGATGGTCGAACGTTTCCTGCGCCACTTCGACTTCGTGTCGATCGGCACCAACGACCTCATCCAGTACACGCTGGCGATCGACCGCGCAGACGAAGCCGTCGCCCACCTCTACGATGCCTGGCATCCGGCGGTTTTGCATCTGCTGCACCTGACCATCGCCACGGCCAATGCGATGGGCAAGGCAGTGTCGGTCTGCGGCGAGATGGCCGGTGATGCGTCATTCACCGAGCTGCTGCTGGCGATGGGTCTGCGCAGCTTTTCGATGCATCCGGCGCAGATTGCCTCGATCAAGCAGAAGGTGCTGCGTGCCGATACGCGCTCGCTCGGCGCACTGGTGCAGGGCGTGCTGGCGGCGGACGAGCCCGCTGCTGCCATGAAGGCGGCCCTCGAGGCGCGCAGCGCCAGCTGAATCTTTCTGGGCCGAGTTTGCGCTGCAGCAAAAGTCTGTGCTACAGTCATGGGCTGCGCTCTTGAGAGGCAACGCAGGTCCGAAAAGACCCGCGACGCACGACAGAATGCAGAGAATGAAAAGCCCGAGTGCTTGACAGTGGTTTCGAAAACATGTCAGAATCGCGGTCTTCGCTGATCACAAGTCAGCGGCGCTGAAAGTCGAAAGACGTCAGCGATGCTCTTTAAAAATCAACAGCCGATAAGCGTGGGCGTTTGAAGGCGAGTGCCAGAACACTGTGGTGACACAGAGTTCAGGTCTCATGACCTTAAACGCTCAACAGAAAATTGAAGTGAAGTTCACTTCGATTCCTTAGAGCAAACATCAAGATCGAACTGAAGAGTTTGATCCTGGCTCAGATTGAACGCTGGCGGCATGCCTTACACATGCAAGTCGAACGGTAACGCGGGGCAACCTGGCGAC
>JAYUPN010000269.1:0-8177 GCA_043760065.1 Rubrivivax sp. | reverse complement strand
CGGTCTCGGCGCCGTCGTCGGTGACGAAGACCTCGCCGTGCTGAAACGGGCTCATCGTGCCCGGGTCCACGTTGAGGTACGGGTCGAGCTTGATGAGGGTGACCTTCAGGCCGCGCGACTCGAGGATGGCCGCCAGCGACGCGGCGGCGATGCCCTTGCCCAGAGAGGACACCACGCCGCCGGTGACAAACACGAACTTGGTCATTTCATGCAGCACCCGCGGCTCTCGCACGTGTGCTGTGGTGGTAAAGCGTGAGTATATCGGCCGCTCCCGGCCCGGCCCGGGGGCGCAGAGGCTTGCGCTACCATCGCCGCGCTTGCACCCGGTGCCTGCCGCCCCGTTCAGGGCGTCGGGTTGAACGGGAAGCCGGTGAGAAGACCCGCACGTCGCGGGTCTTCGATTCCGGCGCTGCCCCCGCAACGGTCAGCGAGGAGCGTGCTGCTCGACAAGCCACTGGTCCTTCACAAGGGCTGGGAAGGCGCAGCAGGCTTCCGGCGTGGTCTCGACCCCACCGCCGGCACTCGCGAGCCCGGATACCGGCCAGGTGCAAGGAGTGACTGGCGTTGCGGCGGGCAGCGGCGGGTGGGCGTGGGCATCGTGCAAGGCACCGTGCCCCGCGGCCATCGGCACGTGGGCCG
The DNA here is from genome assembly GCA_043760065.1 of Rubrivivax sp. Lineage (GTDB taxonomy): Bacteria > Pseudomonadota > Gammaproteobacteria > Burkholderiales > Burkholderiaceae_C > Rubrivivax. The sequence goes on along the minus strand of JAYUPN010000269.1, from coordinate 7,538 downwards.
CCGCAGCACCGGTGTTGCAACACTGGTCCGCACGGGGCGTGCGGCTGGAGGCCATCCCTTGAAGTTCATCCCTTTTCACGGCGCACGACGTGCGCTGCCGCTTTTTTTGTTCACCTTGTGCAGTGCCGGCAGCGCCGGTGCGCAGCAGGTGGTGATCACGGGTTCGCGCGAACCGCTGGCACCCGAGCGTCTGGTCGCCGACGTCGCGGTGATCTCTGCCGAGACCATCGCCCAGACGCGGGCCGACTCCCTGGCCGACCTGCTGCGCCGCGAAGCCGGCGTGCAGCTGTCGCGCAGCGGCGGACCCGGACAGAGCAGCGGGCTGCTGATCCGCGGTGCTGCTGCACAGACCGTGGTCGTGCTGGTCGACGGCGTGCGCGTCGGTTCGGCGACGTTGGGTTCGACCGCGGCGGAAGGGCTGAGCCTGGCTCACCTCGAACGCATCGAAGTGCTGCGCGGCCCGGGCTCCAGCCTGTATGGCGCCGACGCCGTGGGCGGTGTGGTCAACCTTGTCTCGCGCCAGGGTGCACCCGGCGTGCAGGCCGACGCGCGGCTGGCGCTGGGCAGTTACGGCAGCCGTGAAGCATCGGCCGCCGTCCGCGGCGCCAGTGGCAGGGTCGACTACGCCTTCAGCGTCGCCAGCGAGCGCAGCGACGGCGTGTCGGCCTTGCGCCCGGGCGATGTCTTCGGCAACCACAACCCCGACCGCGACGGCTACCGGCTCGACACCGTGCAACTGCGCGGCGGCCTGCAGCCGCTGGCCGGCCACCGCATCGGCGTCAGCCTGCTGCGCACGCGCTTGAATTCGCAGTACGACGGCAGCGATTTCCTGCCGCCAACCTTTGCGCAGGACGCGTCGCCCGACTTCCGCACGCACCTGGACACCAGCGTCGCGGCGCTGGACTGGCGCGGCGCGCTGGCCAGCGGCTTGACCGGCAGCGCGCGCGCGTCGCGCAGCGAAGACGATTCGCGCAGCGGCGGCACCGTCAGCGACCGCTTCCGCACCGTGCGCCAGCTCGCCGCGGCGCAGCTGGCCTGGCAGACCGGCGTCGTGGGTCAGCTCGTCACCGCGGTCGAGCACCAGCGCGACGAAGCGCAGGCTACGAGCTACCTCGGCGACGTGCAGCGCCGCAACACGGCGCTGGCGCTGGAGCTCACCGGCGCTGCGCGAGCCCTGTCCTGGCAGGCCGACGTGCGGCGCGACGACGGCAGTGATTTCGGCGCTGTCACCACGGCCCGGCTGGGCGGCGCCGTGACGCTGCTGCGGGGGCTGCGGCTGCGTGCATTGGCGGGCAACACCTTCCGCGCCCCGAGCTTCAACGACCTCTACTACCCGGGCTACGGCGTGCCTACGTTGCGGCCCGAGAAGGGCCAGAGCGTCGAGCTCGGCCTGAACTGGCGGGGCGACTCTGCAGAAGCTGCTCTCACGGTCTACCGCAACCGCGTGCGCGACCTCGTGGCCTTCGAGAGCAACCCGGCCAACTGCCCGAGCGACCCCTCGTACAGCTTCGGCTGCGCCGCCAACATCCAGCGTGCGCAGCTGCAGGGGGCCACGCTGTCGGCCAGCCAGCGCCTGGGCGCCTGGGCGCTGAAGGCCCAGCTCGATGCGCTGCAGGCCCGCAACCGCGACAGCGGCAGCCGGCTGAACCGCCGTGCCGCGCACCAGGGCACGCTGGGCGTCGACTGGAGCGTCGGCGCCTGGACCGTCGGCACGACGCTGATGCGCGTCGGCGCGCGGCCCGACGGCGGCAAGACGTTGGCGGCGGAGACCACCGTCGATGCTTCCGTCACTTGGCGCCTGGCGCCGGCCTGGACGCTGCAGGCCAAGCTGAACAACGCCACCGACACCGACTTGGAGCCGGCGCGCGACTACCAGGGCCTGGGCCGGCAGGGCTGGCTGGTGCTGCGCTATGCGCCGAAGCTCTGAGCGGCGGCTGCTGAAGGGCCTGCTGGCGGCGCTGTTGCTGGCCGCCAGCGGTGTTGCGCTGGCGCAGATCACCGTGGTCGACGACCGCGGCCGCAGCCTGACGCTGGCGCGCGCGCCACAGCGCATCGTCTCGCTGATGCCGTCGCTGACCGAATCGGTCTGCGCGTTGCAGGCCTGCGATCGCCTTGTCGGCACCGACCGCTTCAGCAACTGGCCCGAGGCGGTGCGCGCGCTGCCCAAGCTGGGCGGTCTCGAGGACGCACAGATCGAGCGCATCGCTGCGCTCAAGCCCGACCTGGTGCTGCTGTCGGTGTCGGCCCGCGCCACCGACCGGCTGGAGGCGCTGGGCCTGCCGGTGCTGGCGCTGGAGCCGCGCAACTGGGCCGACACGCGGCGCACGGTCGAGCGGCTGGCGCAGGTGCTGGGCGCACCCGCCGCCGGCACGGCGCTGCTGGCACGCACCGAAGCGCGCATCGACGCCGCGGCATCGCGCGTGCCGGCAGTGTGGCGCGGACGCAAGGTGTACTTCGAAGTCGCGGCCACGCCGTATGCCGCCGGCGAGGCTTCGTTCGTCGGCGAGTTGCTGTCGCGGCTGGGCCTTGGCAACGTGGTGCCGGCGTCGATGGGCGCCTTTCCCCAGCTCAACCCCGAGTTCGTGGTCCGCGCGCAGCCGGCGCTCTTGATGGCCACTGCGACGGCGCTGGCCGAGATGCCGTCCCGCCCCGGCTGGGCCGGCCTGGTGGCGTTGCAGCGTCGCCAAGTCTGCGGCTTTGAGTCGGCGCCGTTCGACACCCTGGTCCGGCCCGGACCGCGGCTGGCCGACGGCGCCGAAGCCATCACCGACTGCCTGGCAGCGCTGGGCACAATCCGGCCATGAATCCCCCCGCGCCGCTGACGGTGGCCGCTGCAGTGCCGGCCGTGGCCGAGCGCTCGCCGGTGACGCTGGCCTGGTCGCTGGCCGGGGTGGCGTTGCTGCTCGTGCTGCTGGGCCTGTCGGCGGGTTCCGAGGGCTGGTCGCTGCAGTGGGCGCAGGACGCCGACCTGATCACCGCCATCCGCGCGCCGCGCACCATCGGCGCCTTGTTCGCCGGTGCGCTGCTCGGGCTGGCCGGTGCGCTGGCGCAGGGCCTGTTCCGCAATCCGCTGGCCGACCCCTACCTGCTGGGATCGGCCGCCGGCGCCGGCCTGGGCGTGGTGCTGGTGCTGGCCGCCGGCGGCCTCATCGGGCGCGAGTTCGGCCTCGCCGCGGCGGGCGCCCTGCAGCGCCTGGGCCTCGTCGGCGCGGCCTTTGCCGGGGCGCTGGCGGGCATGTCGCTGACGCTGGCGCTGGCGCGCGGCGCCGGGCGGCCGATGGTGCTGCTGTTGTCGGGCGTGGTGGTGGGCGTGCTGCTGGGCGCGCTGTCGGACCTCGTGATCCTGCTGTCGCCCGAGGCGCTGCGCGGCAAGCAGGTGTTCATGCTCGGCAGCACCAGCTTCTTCGGCTGGCCGGCGGTGGTGGCGCTGGCCGCGGCGCTGGCGCTGGCGCTGCCGCTGGCGCTGCGCTTGAGCCGGGCGCTGGACGCGCTGGTGCTGGGCGAAGCCAGCGCCTCCAGCCTCGGCCTGCCGCTGCCCCAACTGCGGCTGGCGCTGGTGGCGCTGATGGCGCTGGCCACCGGCAGCGCGGTGGCGCAGGCCGGGCTGGTGGCCTTTGTCGGCCTGGTCGCGCCGCACCTCGTGCGCCGGCTCGTCGTGGTGCGGCACGGCGCGCTGCTGGCGCTGTCGGCGCTGGCCGGTGCCGTGCTGCTGCTGGCCGCCGACGTGGCGGCGCGCAGCGTCGTGGCGCCGCAGGAACTGCCGGTTGGCGTGCTGACGGCCGTGTTCGGTGGCGGCTACCTGCTCGTGCTGCTGCGGCGCAGGGCGCGCGACTGATGGCTGCGGTGCTGCAACCGGCCGCCTTGGCGGTGCCTGCGCTGCAGGCCCAGGGCCTGACGCTGCGCCTGTCCGGCCGCGCTGTCGTCGACCGCGTCTCGCTGGCCCTGCGCAGCGGTGAGTGGGCCGCCGTCGTCGGCCCCAATGGCGCCGGCAAGAGCACGCTGCTGCAACTGCTGGCCGGGCTGCGCGCTGCCGATGCCGGCGAGGTGCGCCTGCACGGCCGTGCGCTCGGCGACTGGCCGGCGCGCCAGCGCGCGCAGCAACTGGCCTGGCTGTCGCAGCATGGCGAAGCCGAAGGTGACATCGCCGCCCGCGACGTCGTGCGCCTGGGCCGGCTGCCGCGCCACGGCCTTTTCGGCGCGCCCGACGCGGCCGACGAGGCCGCGGTCAGCGCCGCGATGGCCGAGACGACCTGCCTGGAGTTCGCCCGGCGCCGCCTGCGCGAGCTCTCGGGCGGCGAGCGGCAGCGGGTGCTGCTGGCGCGCGCGCTGGCCGTCGACGCCGGCGTGCTGCTGCTGGACGAGCCGACGACGCACCTGGACGCCCCGCACCAGCGCGACCTGCTGCGCAGCCTGGCTGCGCGCGCCCGGCAGGGTGCGGCGGTGGCGGCGGTGCTGCACGACGTGACGCTGGCGCTGGCCGCCGACCGCGTGCTGGTCATGGAGCAGGGCCGCATCGTCGCCGACGGCGCGCCGTCCGACGCCGCCTTGCGCGCCGCGCTGGTGGCGGTGTTCGGCGCCGCCTTCAGCATCGAGCGCGTGGCCAGTGCCGGCGCCGTGCGCTGGGCGGCTTTGCCCACCCTGTGACGCAGCCACTGGAGCACAGCAGCATGGGCCCGCAACGCATCGTCTGCCTGACCGAAGAGACCACCGAGTGGCTGTACCTGCTGGGCGAAGAAGCGCGCATCGTCGGCATCAGCGGCTACACCGTGCGGCCGCGCCGGGCGCGCGCCGAGAAGCCGCGCGTCAGCGCCTTCCTCGACGGCAAGATCGACAAGATCGTGGCCCTCGAGCCCGACCTGGTGGTCGGCTTCTCGGACATGCAGGCGGCGCTGGCCGACAAGCTGATCCGCGCCGGCTTGAACGTGTTCATCACCAACCAGCGCAGCGTGGCGCAGATCTTTGACACGCTGCGGCTGGTGGCCGGGCTCGTCGGGGCGCAGGCGCGCGCCGAAGCCTGGATCGCGCAGTGCCAGCAGCGCCACCAGCAGATCGCGGCGGTGGCCGCGTCCTGGCCGCGCCGGCCGCGCGTCTACTTCGAGGAATGGGACGAACCGATGATCAGCGCCATCCAGTGGGTCAGCGAGCTGATCACGATCGCCGGCGGCGACGACATCTTTCCCGAGCGCGCCGTCATGAGCATGGGCCGCGACCGCGTCATCGCCGATGCGTTGGCACCGGCGCAGCGCGCGCCGGACCTCATCGTCGGCTCCTGGTGCGGCAAGAAGTTCAGGCCCGAGAAGGTGGCGGCGCGGCCGGGCTGGGCAACTGTGCCGGCGGTGCTGCACGGCCGGCTCCACGAGATCAAGTCCTGCGACATCCTGCAGCCCGGGCCGGCGGCGCTGACCGATGGCCTGGAGCAGTTGCACCGCCTGTGCGCCGACTGGGTGCAGCGCCCGCAGGGGAACTGAAGCGCCGCCGTGCGCTGCTGCGGCCGCGCAGCACATCCTGCTGCGTCGCGTTTGATCCCGCCGCTGCCGCCGTTTGTCGCAAGAGGCTGGCGCCGCGCCGCGCCGCTGACGAAGATGCAGCCATCGAGTCCAATCCCGGACCGAGCCGAACGAAGGAGCCCCACATGCAAACCCGCCTCATCGAACGCGCTGTCGCCCTGTGCCTGGCTGCCGCCGTGACGCTGGCGATGCTGGGTGGCATCGACCAGCTGGCGCAGCGCGACGAAGCCGCGTCGCAGTGGGCGCAGCAGTCCTCGCACCGCGCCTGAAGCCGACGCCCGTCATGAAAGTCCTGCTGTTCTTTGTTGGCTGGTGCCTGCTTTTCGTGCTGAGCTGGCCGATCGCCTTGCTGGCCTTGGTGCTGGCGCCGCTGGTGTGGCTGCTGTCGCTGCCGTTTCGGCTGCTGGGCATCACGCTCGATGCGGTGTTTTCCTTGCTGCGCGCCGTGCTGATGCTGCCGGCGCGGCTGCTCGGCGCGCGGCGCTGAATCCGCGGCCGGCGGCGGCGCGGCGCGGCCTCAGCCGCGCAGGTGGCACGCCACCCAGTGCCCTTCGCCCGCCTTCTTGAGTTCCGGCTTCTCGCGGTCGCACAGGCCCTTCTGCGCAATCGGGCAGCGGGTGTGGAAGTGGCAGCCGCTGGGCGGGTGGATCGGGCTCGGAACGTCGCCCTGCAGCGGGATGCGCTTGCGCTTGATCGTCGGGTCGGGGATCGGCACCGCCGACAGCAGCGCCTCGGTGTAGGGATGCAAGGGGCCGGTGTACAGCGCCTTGGCCGGCGCGATCTCGACGATGCGGCCCAGGTACATCACCGCCACGCGGTGGCTGATGTGCTCGACCACGCTCAGGTCGTGGGCGATGAAGACGTAGGTCAGCTTGAACTGATTGCGCAGGTCTTCGAGCAGGTTGATGACCTGGGCCTGGATCGACACGTCCAGCGCACTGACGGCTTCGTCGCACACCACCAGCTTCGGCGATACCGCCAGTGCGCGCGCGATGCCGATGCGCTGGCGCTGACCGCCGGAGAACTCGTGCGGGTAGCGCCGCATCTGGTCGGCGCTCAGGCCCACCGTTTCCAGCAGCTGCACGATGCGGTCTTCGTACTCGCGCGGCGTCTTCGTCAGCTTGTGGATGGTCAGAGCCTCGCCGACGATGGCGCTGACTGTCATGCGCGGGTTCAGGCTCGCGAACGGGTCCTGGAAGATGATCTGCATGTCGCGCGCCAGCGCGCGCAGCTCTTCCTTGCCGGCGGTGGTGACGTTCCTGCCCTCGAACCAGACCTCGCCCGAGGTCGGCTCGATCAGGCGCAGGATGCAGCGGCCGGTGGTGCTCTTGCCGCAGCCGCTCTCGCCGACCAGGCCGAGCGTCTCGCCGGCGGCCAGCTCGAAGCTGACGCCGTCGACGGCGTGCACCTTGTCGACGGTGCTGTTGAACAGCCCGCCCTTGATGGGAAACTGCTTGACGAGGTCCTTGACGCGCAGCAGCGGTGTTGCACTCATGCCGAAGCGCTTTCCAGGATGCACGCCACCTTGTGGCCCGGCGCCACTTCGCGCAGTGGCGGCGTGGCCTTCAGGCACTCGGGCATCACGTACTTGCAGCGGCCGGCGAAGCGGCAGCCTTCGGCCGGGTCGATGAGCTTGGGCACGGTGCCGGGAATCGCTTCCAGCCGCACCTTGTGCGTGGCCGCCATGTCGATGCGCGGGATGCTGCGGATCAGGCCCTGCGTGTAGGGGTGGCGCGGGCGGCCGAAGAGCTGGTCGACCGCGGCTTCTTCCACCACCTTGCCGGCGTACATCACGACCACGCGCTGTGCGCTCTCGGCCACCACGCCCATGGCGTGCGTGATCAGCATCACGGCCATGCCCAGGCGGTTCTTCAGCTCCTGCATCAGGTCCAGGATCTGGGCCTGGATGGTGACGTCCAGCGCCGTCGTCGGCTCGTCGGCGATCAGCAGCTTGGGGTTGCAGGCCAGCGCGATGGCGATCATCACGCGCTGGCGCATGCCGCCGCTGAACTGGTGCGGGTAGTCCTTGAT
>JAYUPN010000268.1:0-25955 GCA_043760065.1 Rubrivivax sp. | reverse complement strand
TGAAGCGCCGCCAGCCCGAACTGAAGATCGTGCTGGCGCTGTGGAACGGCACGCCAATGCCGTCGGATCCGCCGCTGCTCGAATCGCTGGGCGTCGATGCGCTGGCGCAGACGGTGAACGAGGCCATCCAGCGCGTGCGCGCGCTCGTCCCCGCGGTCGTCAGCGGCACGGCCGGTGCCGCCAGCGACACCGGATCGGAACTCGGCGAAGAAGCGGCACGCGTGCGTGCGCTGCGCAGCAGCGGCGCGCTCGACGCGAACCAGCGTGAACCGCTGGACCGCCTGGCCCGGCGTGCTGCCGATGTCTTCGACACGCCGCTGGCGATGGTCACGCTACTCGACGAGAGCAGCCAGATCTGGCACGGCGCTGCCGGGCTCGACGCCCATGCACCCGGTGCGCTGCGCGAGAGCCCGCGCTCGCGCAGCCTGTGCGAGCAGGTGGTGCTCGGCGGCAGCGCGATCCAGGTGCCCGACACCGCGCGCGATGGCCGCCTGGACGATCAACCCGTGATCCCCGGCGTCGACATCCGCTTCTATGCCGGTGTGCCGCTGCGCAGCGCCGGCGGACCCGTCATCGGCACGCTGTGCCTGATGGACACGGAGCCGCGCACGCTGGACGACAGCGAAATGCTGCTGCTGGCTTCGATGGCCGACGAAGTCATGGCGCTGTTCGACGCCAAGCCCGATGCGCCGCCATCGCCCCAGACGCCTGCGGACGAGCAGGGACCGCTGCCGCCCCTGCTCGGCACCGGTCCCGGCGCATTGCCTGCTGCGGCGGCGCCGGCCTGAGCCGCCATGAAAAGCCGGTTCCACCACTTCCACGCGCCTGTCACCTCTACCCAGCTGTGGCAGATCACGCGCGCCGCAGCCAAGGGCTGGATCGACGACAACGCGCCCAGCATGGGTGCGGCGCTGGCCTACTACACGCTGTTCTCGATGGCACCGTTGCTGCTGATCGCAGTGTCGGTCGCCGGGCTCGTGTTCGGTGCCGAGGCCGCGCGGGGCGAGATCCTCGTCCAGCTGCAAGGGCTGCTCGGCGTTGCCGGCGCGCTGGCCGTGCAGCAACTGCTGGAAAGCGTCAACCGGCCTGCCGGCGGCGTGGCCGCGACGCTGCTGGGCGTGGTGCTGATGCTGATCGGCGCGACCACCGTGTTCGCCGAGCTGCAGGACGCGCTGGACCGCATCTGGCGCGCACCGACGCGCGCCCGAGGCGGCTGGTGGGCGCTGCTGCGCGCGCGCGTGCTGTCGTTCGGGCTCATCCTGGGACTCGGCTTCCTGCTCGTGGTCTCGATGCTGTCCAGCGCCGCCCTCGCTGCGCTGCACAAAGGCTGGTCGACGGGACTGGGCAGCTGGCAGGTCGCACTGTCGGTGCTCAACCTGACGACGGGCTTCGTCTGGGTCACCGTGGTCTTCGCGATGATCTACAAGATCATGCCACGCGTGCGCATCCACTGGTCCGACGTCTGGCTCGGCGCGGTCGTCACGGCGACTCTCTTCAGCATCGGGCGGGCGCTGATCGGCGCCTACCTCTCGACCGGTGCGGTGGCCTCGGGTTTCGGCGCCGCGGCATCGCTGGTGGCGGTGCTGGTGTGGGTCTACTACTCGGCGCAGATCTTCCTGCTCGGCGCTGAGTTCACCTGGGCTTTTGCGCACACCGCAGGTTCGCGGCGCGGCCTGCCACTGCCGCCGACGCCGCTGCCGGCGCCGGCGGCAGTGCCGGCGGACGGGGCATCGTCCTACACGGCGATGTCCACGCCACCGACGGTGGCCGCGCAACGCCGGCCCTAGAGTGGACTCGTCGCGGCTCCCGGCGCAGGTTGACGAGGGCGCGACACACCCCACAGACCTTTTGGAGCGGCCATGAACAACAAGTCCTCGGGTGCCCACCCGGTGCAGAACGACGAGCGCCACACGCTGGTGCTCGATGAAGCCGCGATGCAGGCCGCCATGAGCGACCTCGACGACGGCGCCGTCACGCCCAGCTACGGCCCCTGGTGCGACTCCATCGTCGAGCTGCTCAACGGATCGCTGGCCACCGAGCTGGTCTGCATCCTGCGCTACAAGCGCCACCACTTCACCGCCAAGGGCCTGTCGTCGCCGGCCATCGCGGCCGAGTTCATGGTCCATGCGCAGGAAGAGACGGCGCACGCCGACCGCATCGCCGAGCGCATCGTGCAGCTCGGCGGCGAGCCCGACTTTTCGCCGTCCACGCTGCTCGCCCGCAGCCACGCCGACTACGACGAGTCGACCGAGATCAAAGCCATGGTGCGCGCCAACCTGGTGGCCGAGCGCGTGGCGGTGGAGACGTACCGCCAGATGATCGTGCTCATCGGCGACAAGGACCCGACGACGCGCCGCATGCTCGAGGACATCCTGGCCGACGAAGAAGAGCACGCCGACGAGCTGGCCGACCTGCTCGAGCAGTGACACCCGCCTGAGCCCCGACCCGGAGTGCTGAGCATGAACCCGCCCTTCCAGCCCGACCTCGACCGGCTCGCCGCCGCCTCCTCGACCGCGCCGCCACTGCCCGACGACGCCGATGAACCCTGGGGCTACGAGTGCGCCCTGCCCTACCTGCAGGTCATCGGCGACGCGCCGGAGTCCGGGTCCGATGCATGTCCGCGCCAAGCCTGGCGCTGATGCTGGCGCCCCTGGGCCGCGGCAGCTGGGCAGTGCTGGCGCTGGCGCTGGGCCTCGTGTCGTGCGCCACCGGCGTCACCGTGCAGCGCGCCGACCTGCCGGTGCCCAGCGCGGCCGCGCGCCCCAGCAACCAGGCGGTGGCGGCGCAGGTGCAGTCCACCGGGCCGCGTGGACGCCTGAGCAAGGCACAACGTGAGCAGATGCTGGCCCAGCTGGGCCAGCAAGGCGGCGCCAACCGCGTCAACCGGCACCTCACCGCGATGGCGCAGATGGGCGATGTCGACCTGCACGTGCAGAACCAGGCGCGGCTGCTGGTCGACGGCCCGGCCACCTTCCAGTCGATGTTCGAGGCCATCGAGGCGGCGCGCCAGGCCGTGCTGCTGCAGAGCTACATCATCGACGACAGCGAGATCGCGCAGCGCCTGGCCGCCCTGCTGGCGCGCAAGCGGGCGCAAGGCGTGCAGGTGCTGATGCTCTACGACAGCGTGGGCTCGATCGGCACCTCGGAAGCCTACTTCGAGGGCCTGCGCGCGGCCGGCATCGCGACCTGCGCCTTCAACCCGCTGAACCCGCTCAAGCGCATGGGCTATTGGGACATCAGCCACCGCGACCACCGCAAGATCCTGGCCGTCGACCGCCAGGTCGGCTTCGTCGGCGGCATCAACATCAGCGCCGTGTACAGCTCGGGCTCCTTCTCGCGCACGCGGGCGGCGCCGGCCGACCCGCGCGACGGCGGCTGGCGCGATACGCAGGTGCGGCTGGAAGGCTCGGCGGCGACCGCACTCGACGATCTGGTGCGCCAGACCTGGACGCGCCAGGGCTGCCAGGGCGCCTTGCCGCCGGTGTCCAAGCCCGCCGCCTCCAAGCTGGCCGCGGGGCCGCATGTCGTGCGCATCGTGCCGTCGAGCCCCACCGACGAGAGCAGCCGCATCTACACGCTGCTGCTCACCGCCATCGACACGTCGCAGCACAGCATCTACCTGACGATGGCCTATTTCGCTCCCGGGCAGGACATGATCGACGCGTTGGGCGACGCCGCGCGCCGCGGTGTCGATGTACAACTGGTGCTGCCCTCGGTGAGCGACTTCGCGCCCGTGCTGCACGCCGGCCGCCGCCATTACCAGCATCTGCTGGACGCGGGCGTGAAGCTGCACGAGTTGCAGGCCGCGGTGCTGCACGCCAAGACCGCGGTTATCGACGGCGTCGTCTCGACGGTGGGCAGCAGCAACATGGACTGGCGCAGCTTCGTCGGCAACGACGAGGTCGACGCGGTGATCCTGGGCGAGGACTTCGGCGACGCGATGACCACCATGTTTAAGCGCGACGTCGCCGCCTCGCAGCACGTCACGGCGCAGAGCTGGGCGCGGCGGTCGTGGCTGCAGCGTGCGAAGGAAGTGCTGGCCGGCCTCTTCGAACGGGTCTGGTGACCACAGCCCGGCGGCGCACGCTGCCTGCTGTCCTACAGCCACTCATCGCCCCGTCCGATGGGCCTCGGTGCAGGGTCTTCCTAGACTGTCTGCACACGACGGGCAACCGGTCCCGCCCTGGCGGCGGCACCCGTCCGCCGCCCTCGGTGGCGAGGGCCGCCGAACCTCAACCCTTGCAAAGGAACGCACCATGAACTGGGACCGCATCGAAGGCAATTGGAAGCAGCTGACCGGCAACGTCAAGCAGCAGTGGGGCAAGCTCACCGACGACGACCTGGACCTCATCGACGGCAAGCGCGAACAGCTCGCCGGCAAGCTTCAGGAGCGCTATGGCATCGCCAAGGACGAAGCCGAGTCACAGCTCTCGGCGTGGGAAAGCCGCGCCGACGAGAAGTGGTTCAAGTCCTGAACCCATGAACCGCCGCCCGCCCGGCTTCGCCGCGGGCGGCCCCGTTCCGCGCTGCACCTGCTCGAGCCTGGCATGAGTGCAGCGCCGATGTCACCTGCTCCCCCGAGCCGCCGTGTCGGGATCGTGTTGGCAGCGCTGGCACTGGCCGTGGCGGCCGCGCTGCTCGCCTGCGAGTGGGCCGGCTGGCCTTTCCTGTCCCGGCCTGCCGAACGCTGGTTGAGCCAGCGCCTCGAGCGCACCATCAGCTTCGACGCCGGCAACCCCGGCGACTTCCGCCTGCGGCTGCTCGGCGGTGTCGACCTGCAGCTGCAGCGCCTGCGCGTCGAGCAGCCCGCGGGATTCGAAGGTGCACCGATGGTGCAGGCGCGCGATCTTGCGCTGCAGCTCGACTGGAGCGAGCTGCTGCGCTGGCGCCCCGGGCAAGCGCTGGCTCTGCGCGCGGTGTCGGTGCAGGAGCTCGATCTGCAGTTGCAACGCCTGGCGTCGGGCCGCGCCAACTGGCACAGCACCAAGGCCGCTCGCGACGACGCCGAGCCGCCGCCAATCCTCACTTTCGGCCGTCTGTCGGTGGCCGAAGGCCAGGCCCGCGTCGTCGACGCGCCGCTGCAACTGGAGCTCGACGCGCGTTTCGCCTGGCGCGAAGGTGCAGGCGTGGACACGCCCGCTGCGGGCGCACCTGCCGCTGCGGCATCGGCCGGTGTCACCGGCAGCGCCAAGGGCAGCCTGCGCAAGCTGCCGCTGCAGGCCACGCTGCGCACGGGCTCGGCGCTGCCGTGGCTGGCCGACGACGGCGGCGCGCCGGCGGTGCCGGTGAACTTCAAGCTCCAGGTCGGTCGCGCGCAGGTGGCCTTCGACGGCCTGGTGCGCGACCTGCTGGGTCAGCGCGACCTGCGCGGCGTCTACCGCGTGCAGGGGCCGTCACTGGCTGCCGTCGGTGCGCCGCTGCGGCTGACGCTGCCCACGACGGCACGCTTCGAGATGCGCGGCCACCTGATCCAGCAAGGCACACGCTGGCTGACGGTGGTGGACGAAGCCACCGTGGGCCAGAGCCGGCTGGCTGGCGACTTCACGTTCGATGCACCGAAAGACGCCGTGCCGACCCTGTCCGGCCGCCTGCGGGGTGCCGCGCTGCTGCTGCAGGACCTGGGCCCGGCGGTCGGTGCCGCCGACCCTGGCGAAGCCAGCACGCGCAGCAAGGCCGCCGCCGCTCGCGTGCTGCCGGACCGCGTGTTCGACCTGCCGTCGTTGCGCGCCATGAACGCCAACGTGCTGGTCGACATCGCGCGGCTGGACTTCGGCACCTCGAAGCTGCAGTCGGCGGCGCCGCTGCACGCGCACGTGCTGCTGCAGGACGGCGTGCTGCGCATCCAGGACCTCGACGCCCGCCTGGCGCAGGGCCGCATCGGCGGCCGCATCCAGCTCGACGGCCGCGCGCCGGTGGCCCTGTGGTCGGCCGACCTGCAAGCGCGAGGCCTGCGCCTGGAGCAGGCCCTGCGCCCGGTGCAGCGCGCCGGCCAGCCGCCGTACGCCAGCGGCCTGCTGGCGGCGCGAGCCACGCTCCGCGGCCGCGGCCGCTCCACCGCCGAATGGCTGGCCAGCGCCGACGGCCGCGTGCTGGTGCAGTGGACGCAGGGCACGCTGTCGCATCTGGTGGTGGAAGCCGCGGGGCTGGACATCGCGCAGGGCCTCGGCCTGCTGCTGCGCGGCGACGACGCACTGAAGGTCGAGTGCGGCGCCGCCGACCTGCGCGTGCACGATGGGCGCGTCACGCCGCGGGTGTTGCTGGTCGACACGCGCGACTCCACGCTGTGGGTCACCGGCGGGCTGTCGCTGGCCGACGAGCAGTTGCAGCTCGTGGCCCACGTGCAGCCCAAGGACTTCAGACCCTTGACCTTGCGCACGCCGCTGCACATCGACGGCACGCTGGCGGCGCCGGTGCTGTCGCTCGAGAAGGGCCCGCTGCTGCGCCGCGTCGTGCCAGCGGTGCTGCTGGCCATGATCAACCCGCTGGCGGCGCTGATCCCGCTGCTGGACCCGGGACAGACCGAGCCCGCGGGGGTGGCCGGTTGTCAGGCGCTGGCGACACGTGCGCGCGCCACGGCGCCGCCGTGAGAGGCGAGCGCGCGCCGCAACCTGCAGGCAGCGAACCATGAGGTGCCGGCTGCGCTCGCTGCTGACGCTGTGGGGCCGGCGGCTGCACGACAGCACGATCGCGTTTCCGCTCGCGGTGGCGCTGGCGGTGCTGATGGTCAGCGTGGGTGAGCTCGGCTACCGCGAGGCGCGCACGCAGATGGACCGCCTCATGATGATGGGACAGGTCCGCCTGGAGCTGGCGGTGCTGCTGCGCCGCGTCGCCGACGCCGAGAGCGGCCACCGCGGCTACCTGCTGACGTCCAGGGAGGACTACCTCGCGCCCTACCGCGATGCCAGCCACCAGCTGCGCATCAGCGTCTGGACGCTGAACGACCAGTTCCAGAAGCTCGGCGACACACAAGGGCAGCAGCAGCTGCTGCGCCTGCAGGACGAACTCTTCACCAAGCTCAGCGAGATGAACGAGGTCATGGCGATGCACGACGCGGGGCGCCGGCAGGCGGCGCTGGAACTCACCGAGTCGGGCATCGGCCGCGAGCGCATGGACAGCATCCGGGCCATCAGCTCCCAGCTCATGGAGCGCGAGAACCAGCGCATGGGCGCCGGCGTGGCTTCGGTCTTCGACACGCTGTTCGCCAACCGCGTCGGCGTGACCGGGATGACGGCGCTGAGCCTGCTGGCGCTGGGCATGTACCTGCGGCAGCGGCGCCTGGGCGATGCGCAACGTGCGCAGCAACAGCGCGAGATCCAGGTCGAGCGCGACCGCCTCGAGGTCGAAGTCCGCCACCGCACCGCGGAACTGACCGACCTTGCGCGCCACCTCGAGACCGCGCGCGAGGACGAGAAGGCACGACTGGCGCGCGATCTGCACGACGAACTCGGCGCCCTGCTCACGGCGGCCAAGCTCGACGTCGCGCGCATGCGAGCGCTGCTGCTGCAGGCGGCGCCCGATCTGCTGCCGCGCATCGCCCACCTGGGCGAGACGCTCAACAGCGGCATCGCGCTGAAGCGCCGCATCATCGAGGACCTGCGGCCGTCGACGCTGAGCACCCTGGGCCTGCTGCCGGCGGTGCAGATCCTGTGCGCCGAGTTTGCCGAGCGGCTGGGGGTGCCGGTGCACACCGACCTGCACGTCGTGGAGGTCACGCCGGCGGCGGAGCTGACGGCCTTCCGGCTCGTGCAGGAGTCGCTGAGCAACATCGCCAAGCACGCCCGCGCGCGCACTGTCTGGGTCGCGCTGGTCGAAGAACCGCGGCACATGCTTGTCACCGTGCGCGACGACGGCGTGGGCTTCGACCCGGCCCACGTCGGCGCCGGCCATCACGGCCTGCTGGGCATGCGCTACCGCGTGCAGGCCGAAGCCGGCGAGCTGACGGTGCAGGCGACACCCGGCCAGGGCACGTTGATCAGCGCCCGCGTGCCGCTGCGGTGTGCCGTGCCGGCGACGCCTGAGCCGCAACCGGTGCTGCCGCCTGCAACCACGGCGTAGGCGCCGACCTACAGCCGCACGCCAACAAGACCCACAGGCCCGCGCGGCAGGCGCCGGCCGACGCTGGCACGACACGAACCTAGAGTGACCTCGTCGCAGCGGCTTCGTTGCGAAGGCCCCGTGGATCCACCGCCCCCTCCAGGAGATCGCCATGCTGCACTACGCCGTTGTCTTCTTCGTCATCGCGCTGATCGCAGCGCTGTTCGGCTTCGGTGGCATTGCCGCCGGCGCCGCCGGCATTGCCAAGATCCTGTTTTTCGTCTTCGTGATCATCGCCATCGCCGCCTTCGTGATGAGCCTGCTGCGCAAGTCCTGAGCGCGCACGCCATCCTTCCATCCCGCTTGCTTCCCCCTTGACGGAGAACGCCCCATGAACACCCGACTGAACCCCTCCTCCGGCCCGATCGGCCGCGAAATCGACGCCCTGGCCCGCAGCGCCGCAGACCGCGCCGACACCGCGCTCGACGCCACACACAGCGCACTGAACTCGCTGCAGGACGGGGTCGACAACCTGCGTGACAAGGCCCCCGGCACCATCGGCCGCGCCGCAGCACGCCTGGACGACCTTCAGCGTCGCGGCGTCGACGCCGCACGCAAGGTCGGCACGAAGGTGCAGGACCAGGCGGTGAAGACCGGCGAGCGCACGGTGGGCTACATCAAGGACGAGCCGGTGAAGTCGGTGCTGATCGCGGCCGCAGCAGGCGCGGCCCTGGCCGCGCTGATCGGCTTGGCCTCGCGCAGACACTCGACGTACCGCTGAAACCCGGCGCGCCGGGGGCGGGCCCGGCGGCCCGGCCACCCGGGCGGCGCCTGACGAACCAAGGGCTTCCATGTTCCACCCGCTGATCCGGTTGATCGCCACCAAGCCGCACCTCGTGGCACAGCACCTGGGCGGGTATGCCGACCTGGCTGCGGCGCAGGCCGCGGACGCCGCGCAGGCGCTGCAGCGGCGTCTGCTGCTGGGCGCCGGCCTGGCGGCCTGCCTGCTCGTCGGCGCGGGCATGGCCGGCATGGCGCTGCTGCTGGTGGCCGCGCTGCCGCTGGAGCAGATGCCTGCACCATGGCTGTTGCTGGTCGTCCCGGCGGTGCCGCTGCTGGGCGCCGCGATGTTGGGCTGGCGGTTGAAGAGCTCGCCGGGGGTCTGGTCGCTGAGCGAGCTGCGCAGTCAGTTCCTGGCCGACATGCAGCTGCTGGACGAAGCGGGGCGTGCATGAAGGATCCCTTGAAGACAGCATTCGTGCAACCCGCCGGCGGTGCTGAGGAGCCCGCGCCTGCAGCGGTGCCGCGCGAAGTGGTCGGCGCGGCACCGTCTTCGGGCGTGTTGCTGGCGTTGGCGCGCTTGCAGGCATCGCGCCAGGCGCTGCGCCTGCACCTGATGCCGCCCGTCGAGCCGCAGGACAGCGCCGATGCGCCGGGCGCGGGCGGCAGCCTGTCCTTGCGCCGCATGTGGCGAAAGCTGCGGCGCTGGACGCGGAGCTTTGCGCCGGTGTCGGCGCTCGCCGACGCGGTCGAGCAGACCTGGCGACTCCATCCGCTGCGGCCGGTGGGCGAGGCGATCGCCGCTGGTTACCGGTCGCAGGTCGCGCCGACGCTGCGCCAGCACCCCTGGGCGCTGGTGGCGGTGGCCGCAGCCGTCGGGGCGGCGCTCGTCTTCGGCCGCCGCTGGCACGCCCCGCTGCTGGCCAACACGCTGCGGCCGTTGCCGCAGCGGCTGGGCCGCTGGTTGCTGCGTCAATTGGCCAGCGCGCCGGTGCAGACCGCGCTCGCCGGCTGGCTGATGGTGCGCGCCGCCAAGTCGACACCCGAACCCGCACCAGTGCCGGCTGCCGATGGCGCGAACCGGGCCTCCATCGACGCGCAGATCGCTGCCGACTTGGCACACGGACGCGACGGCCCATGACATCAGCCGACTCCTGGCTCGACGGCTGGAGCCGCTGGTTTTACGGCGGCACGCCGCCGCGCGGCGAAACCCTGTCCGAGCCGCATGCCGAGAGCGAGGCCGCGCTACTGGATGAGCCCGTTCTTCAGCGCGTAGTAGGTGAGGTCGCTGTTCGACGCCAGCTTGAGTTTTTCCATGACGCGTGAGCGGTAGGTGCTGACGGTCTTGACCGACAGCGCCATGCTGTCGGCCATGTGGCTGATCGTCTCGCCCTTGGCCAGGCGCAAGAAGACCTGGAACTCGCGCTCGGACAGCTGTTCGTGCGGCAGCATCGACTGCGGGTTGTCCAGGCCGTCGGCCAGCAGCTCGCCCACGGCGGGCGTGATGTACTTGCGGCCGCGGAACACGGTGCGGATGGCCTTGACGATCTCTTCCGGGTCGCACTCCTTGTTGAGGTAGCCGCTGGCGCCCTGGCGCAGCAGAGTCGTCGCGTAGTGCGTTTCGGGATAGCCGCTCAGGATGAGCACCGGCAACTCGGGTTTGCGCGCCTTGATGGCGGCCAGCGCGTCGACACCGCTCTGGTCGGGCATCGACAGGTCCATCACGAGCACGTCCAGATCTCCCAGGCGAACCAGGTCCAGCGCCTCGCGGCCGTTGCTGGCCTCGCCGGTGACGCGCAGGTCGACCTGCTCGGAGAAGAACTGGCGCAGCCCGGCCCTCACGATGGCGTGGTCATCAACGATGGCAACTCGGATCATGCTGCAACCCCTTAGAGAGAGCGGTTCAGTGTAAGGGCCCGGGGCTTCGGGGGCATCGGGCCTCGCGCGGCCGGTGTGGGCCCTGTCCGACAAAGCTTTCGGCGGCCCTCCGACATCGTGCGCTGCGCCGCCGGGCGAGGATCCTGCACCGGCACAACGACGCTGGCCAGCACCTGCCGCAGGCGTCCCAGCCGCCGCCCTGCGTCCTCCACCCACCGACCGACAGGAACCGACATGCAGACCCCTCCCGCCTACAAGACCCTGCTGCTTGCTGCCGCGGCCTCGCTGGCCCTGGCGGCCTGCGACCGCCAGGACAACCGCACCGCCGGCCAGCAGCTCGATTCCGCGGTCGCACAGACCGAACAGCGTGCCGATCAGGCCAAGTCCGAACTGAAGAAGGAAGGCGCCGAAGCCAGTGCAGCACTGCAGGCCGGCACCGACCGCGCGGCCACGGGCGTCGAGAACGCCGCCGGCAAGGCTGCCGAGGCCGTCGGGCAGGCCGCCAACCAGGTCGCGGCCAAGACCAACGATGCCGCCATCACGACGCAGATCAACGCCGAGCTGGCCAAGGATCCGGGGCTGAGCGCGTTGCGCATCGACGTCGACACCCGCGACGGCGGCGTCACCCTCAGCGGCACGGCGCCCAGCCTCGCCGCCAAGGAGCGTGCCACGCGCCTGGCTTCGGCCATCAAGGGCGTGACCCGCGTCGACAACCGGCTCGACGTGCGCAGCTGAAGACGCGGCCCGGCGGCGCCGGGCTGGTGCGTAGGAAAAGGCCTGCAAGGCAGTGCGGGCCTTTCCGGCCGACAGCGCGACGGCGCCGGCCTACATTGGCATCACGGTGGAAATGCCACCGCGGATCGTGCGACGGGCCGACAGGGCCAAGGGGAGAGCAGGCATGAGAAGTTGGACCAGCTGGATCTACCTGGCCGTCAGTGTCGCCAGTGTGGTCTTTGCGACGCTGCAGCCGCCGCATCTGGCGGCGCTCGACCAGAGCCTGGCGGCCGTGGCCCGCGACGGCTGGACCGCACCCTGGGCCGCTGAAGCCGGCACTGCCAAAGGCAACTGACGACCGGGGCCGACCCAGTCCGTCACCGAACGAGCCCCCAGCCCGAGCTGGTCCGCATCTTGAACCCCTCAACTTCCACGCGCCATGAAAACCGGCTTTGCTCCGAACGCCCTGCCCTTGCCGCTGTGCCCGCCGCAGGGGAGCGAACACGCCCAGTCGCTGGGACGCCATCTGCGCGCCTGCGAAGCGGCGCGTGGTTGGCCGGCCAGCGCCTGGCTGTGGATCGAGCGCCTGCACGGCCTGGTGGCGCCCCGCTTCGTGACCACCGTCGTTGCTGCCAGCCTGCTGCTGGCGGCCTGCACCGCGTGGGCATGAACCCATGGCCGACCGCCGTGTCGCACCACCGGTCAGTCCAGAAGATGCACTGAGCGAAGGCCTCGCGGCCTTCGGCGACACCTCACCGGCGCTCGAGCCGCCGATCCGCTCGGTGCTGTTCGGCCAGGCGCGGCTGGAGCAGCACGGCCGCAGCCTCGCTGACAGCCATGCCGTCGTGCGCGGCCGCTACACCGGCAGCACCTTCCTGCCGCGCGTGCGCGAGAACCTGCACATCCTGCAGCAGGCGCGCATCGTGCTGGAGCGCCACGCCGCGGAAGGCCTGCACATGGGGCCGGCCGCGCGCTGGCTGCTCGACAGCGCCGCGCTGCTCGACGAGCAGCTGCGAGACATCCGCAGCCAGCTGCCGCGCAGCTTCTTCAGCCGCCTGCCGCGCCTGCGCGACGAGCCGCTGGCCGGGCTGCCGCGCATCTACGGCGTCGTCTGGGCCTGGGTCGCGCACACCGACAGCGGCCTCGACGCGACGCTGCTGACCGCCTACCTCAAGGCCTACCAGCAGCAGCGCGCGCTGACGCTGAGCGAGCTGTGGGCCCTGCCGACGACGCTGCGCGCCGTGCTGCTGGAGAATCTGCGCCGCCTGTCCGAGCGCATCGCGCTGCACCAGGTGGCGCGCGACGCCGCGCACCACTGGATCGACCAGAGCGACAGCCAGCGCACGCTGCAGGCGCGCGACGCGCTGGCCGACCGGCTGGCCCGCCGCGGCGTGCTCGAGCCCTTCCTGCTGCAGCTGCAGCAGCGCGAGGACGAACTGCCCACTTCGCAGGCGCGCGAGCTCGGCGCCTGGCTGATGCTGCGCCTGCCCGACGCAGCCGGGCTGCTGGCGCGGCAGCAGGCCGAAGCGACAGAGGACCACCAGAGCATCCGCAACGCCCTGACCACGCTGCGCCAGCTCGACCGCGTCGACTGGCGCGCCGTGATCAGCGAGAGTTGCGCCGTGATGCGCACGCTGGGCCGCTGCCCGGTGCACGCGCAGGAACGCGACGACACCCAGAACGACACCCTGCACGCGATCGAGAAGCTGGCCCGCGAAGCGCGCCAGGAAGAAGACGCAGTGGCGCAGGTGCTGCTGCGCCTGACAGCCGCCAGCCCCGACGCGCAAGCGCCGTCGGCGGCCGCCGCTTACTGGTGGCACGGCCCGGGCTTGGACGAACTGCGCCAGGCGCTGGGCCTGCGACGCCGGCGCTGGCAACCCGGCAGCCCCGGCGTGCGCCGCTTCACGGCCTTCGCCTACCTGGGCAGCCTGGCGCTGCTCAGCGCTGGCGGCATCGCCTGGCTGCTGCAGCACCAGGCGCGGTCCGATGCCGGCTGGCCCTTGCTGGCGGCCACCGCGCTGCTGATGCTGGGCCCGGCCACCGAGGCCGTGGTGGCGGTGATCAACCGCCTGATCAGCGAATCGGCGCGGCCGGCCCACCTGCCGCGCCTGGCGCTGCAGAACGGCATCCCGTCGCAGCACCGCACGCTGGTTGTGATACCGGCGATGTTGAGCGGCGCCGCTTCGGCGCAGACGCTGTGCGAGCAGCTGGAGCAGCACTTCATCGCCAACCCCGAACGCGAAGCGCAGTTTGCGCTGCTCACCGACTGGGCCGACGCCGCGGCCGCCGAAGCCTCCGACGACGACGCGCTGCTGGCCGCTGCCGTGGCCGGCGTGCATGCGCTCAATCGACGCCATCCACCGGCCGACGGCACCGCGCCGCGCTTCCTGCTGCTGCACCGCCGGCGCAGCTGGTCCGACTCCGAGCAGCGCTGGATCGGCTGGGAGCGCAAGCGCGGCAAGATCGAGCAGCTGGTGCGGCTGCTGTGCGAGCCGTCGAGCCGGCCCTTCGTCGACATCGGCCCGCTCAGCCGGCCGCGGCCCGACACGCGGCACGTCGTGACGCTGGACGCCGACACCGACATGCCGCCGGGGCGCCTGCGCGACATGGTCGGCGTGGCGGCGCACCCGCTCAACCAGCCGCGGCTGGACGGCGAGCGGCGCCGCGTGATCGCCGGCTACGGCATCCTGCAGCCGCGCGTCGTGACGCCGCTGCCGGCGCCCGAGACGGTGACGTGGTTCCACCGCCTGTTCGCCGGCCAGTGCGGCATCGACCCCTACAGCGCGTCGAGCTCCGAGATCTACCAGGACCTGTTCGGCGAAGGCACCTTCATCGGCAAGGGCCTGCTCAACGTGCAGGCCGTGCACGCGACGCTGGTCGGCCGCCTGCCCGACGGCCAGGTGCTCAGCCACGACCTGCTCGAAGGCTCGCTCGCGCGCTGCGCGGCGCTGAGCGACGTCACGCTGGTCGAGGACGCGCCGGTGCACGCCGACGTCGCGCACTCGCGCCTGCACCGCTGGACGCGCGGCGACTGGCAGCTGTGGCCGTTCCTGGGGCACGCCAGGCGGCTGCGGCTGCCGCTCATCAACCGCTGGAAGATCGTCGACAACCTGCGCCGCTCGCTGGTGGCGCCGGCCGCGCTGGCCTTTGTGCTGCTGGTGCTGGCCAGCGACGTGCTGCCGCTGGCCTGGGCGCTGGGCGTGGTGGCGGCGGCCTTCTGCGCCGGGCCGCTGCTGGGCGCCGTGGCCGGGCTGGCGCCGAGCCGCGACGACATCGCGCTGCCGCTGTTCTACCGTCACGCCGTCGCCGACCTCGGCCGCGCGCTCGCGCTCGCGCTGTGGCACCTGGCGCAGCTGCTGCACCTGGCGCTGCTGTACGGCGACGCCATCGTGCGCGCCGTCTACCGCCAGCTGGTGTCGCGGCGCAACCTGCTGCAGTGGACCACCGCGGCCGCAGCACAGGCCGCCGCGCGCCACGGGCTGGCCGATCTGCTGCGCCAGCACTTGCGCGTGCCGGTGGCGGCGGCGCTGATCGGCGCCGCGCTGGCCGCCATGTCCTGGCTCGGCGCGCCGGTGCAGGCGGCCTGGGCGGCGCTGCTGCTCGCCGTCTGGGCGGCCTCGCCGCTGTGGACCTGGATCGCCAGCCGAGCGCGGCCGCTGCCGCGGCGTGAACGGCTGGACGAGGTCGACCGCACCTGGCTGCACGGCGTCGCGCGCGACACCTGGCGCTACTACGAGCGGCACGTCGGACCCGAGGACCACCACCTGCCGCCCGACAACGTGCAGTTCACGCCCCACCTGCTGGTGGCGCACCGCACCTCGCCCACCAACGTCGGCATGTACCTGCTGGGGGCGGCCTGCGCGCAGTCGCTGGGCTTCATCACGCGCCAGGACCTGGCCGAGCGCCTGGCAGCGACGCTGCAGACGCTGGAGGCGCTGCCGCGCCACCGCGGCCACTTCTACAACTGGTACGACACGCAGACGCTGGCGGTGATGCCGCCGGCCTACATCTCCACCGTCGACAGCGGCAACTGCAGCGGCCACCTGCTGGCCGTGGCGCGGGCCTGCGAGACCCTCGCTGTCGAGCCCGAGGGCGACGCCGCGCCGTCGCGCGGCCAGCGCACCGCGCTCGCGGCCTCGGCGCAGCGGCTGCGTGTGCTGCTGCCGATGCTGGACAGCTCGCCGACGCTGCAGGCCCTGGCCGTGCTGGCGCGGCTGGACGCGGCACAACCGGCGCAGGACTGGGAGGCGCTGGCCGCGCAGCTGCGCCAGGCGCGTCTCGAACTCGACGCACTGAACCTGCCGCGCAACGACAGCGGCGAACACGCCGGCCTGCACCTGCTGCAGGACCACGTGCTGCTGCTGGACACCCTGCTGCGCGAGCGCCAGGAAGACGCCGCCGCGCTGCAACCGCGGCTGCAGGCGCTGGCCGCGCGTTGCCGCGCGCTGGCGCTGGCCGCCGACTACCGCATGCTCTACGACCCGCAGCGCAAGCTGCTGCACATCGGCTACCGCGTCGAGTCGCAGCAGCTCGACGACAACCACTACGACCTGCTGGCCAGCGAGGCGCGGCTGACCAGCCTGCTGGCCATCGCCAAGGGCGACGTGCCGGTCGCGCACTGGGCCGCGCTGGGACGGCCCTTCTTCGCCTGGGGCCTGGAGGTGGGGCTGAAGTCGTGGTCGGGCTCGATGTTCGAGTACCTGATGCCGTCGCTGATCCTCGACGAACCGATCGGCAGCGTGCTGCACCAGAGCACGCGCAGCGCGGTGGCGGCGCAGCGCATGGACGCCGTCGCGCGCGGCACGCCGTGGGGGCTGTCGGAATCGGCCATCGCCGAGCAGGACCACACCCTGGCCTACCAGTACGGCCCGCAGGGCGTGGCGGCGCTGGCGCTGCGGCGCACGCCGGTGGACGAGCACGTCGTCGCGCCCTACGCCAGCATGCTGGCGCTGATGGTCGCGCCCGGCGCCGCGGTGGCCAACCTGCGCCTGCTGCAGGCCCAGGGTGCACGGCGCGCGCTCGGGTTCATCGAGGCCGTCGACTACACGCCGCAGCGCCAGGCCGCCGGCAGCAGCCAGCTGCAGGTGCACAGCTTCATGGCCCACCACCAGGCGATGTCGCTGGTGGCGCTGACCGACGTGCTGTGCGACGGCGCGCCGCGCCGCTGGGCGATGAGCGACCCGCTGCTGCGCGCCACCACGGCGCTGCTGCACGAGCGCGCGCCGCGCGAGGTGCCGGTGCTGCTCGTGCCGCCGCCGCCGCTGGCGCCGCGGCGCCTGCGCAGCGCCCGCCTGGTGGCCGCCGTGGCGCCGATGGACGAAGCGCTGACCACGACGCAGCTGCTGACCAACGGCCGCCACGCCGTGGGCCTGCGCAGCCACGGCGGCGGCTGGTCGCAGTGGGAGGGGCTGAACCTGACGCGCTGGCGCGACGACCTGCTGCGCGACGACCGCGGCACCTTCTTCTACCTGCGGCGCGACGGCGCACCCGGCTGGCACTCGCTGACCGCGCACCCGGCGCCGGATCCGGCGGCGCGCTACCACTGCCGCCACCAGGCCGACCGCACGGTCTTCGAAGCCACCTGGCCCGACCTGCAGGCGCGCTGCGCGGTCTGGGTCAGCCCCGAGGACGACTGCGAGCTGCGCCAGGTCGAGCTGTGCAACACCAGCCGCCAGCCGATCGTGCTGACGCTGGCAACGCTGGCCGAGATGACGCTGGCGCCGCAGCGCGCCGACGAGTCGCACCCGGCCTTCTCCAACCTCTTCCTGCGCGCCAGCTGGGACCCGGCCGAGCAGGCGCTGTACCTGCAGCGCCGGCCGCGGCTGGCCGAAGAGCGGCCGGTGCTGGCGGCGCACTTCCTGGCGCTCGCCGACGGCGCGGTGCCGGGGCTGCAGGCCTGCGCCGACCGCGCGCGCGTGCTCGGCCGCCACGGCCGCAGCGCGCAGCTGCTGGGCGACGGCGGCCTGGAGCGGCTGCCGCAAGACGAGCCGCCGGACGCCGAGACCGACCTGCCCGGCGTCGCGGTCGACACCGGGCTGGACCCGGTGGCATCGCTGCGGCTGCGGGTGCTGCTGGCGCCGGGCGCCAGCGTCAGCTACACCTTCTGCACCGCGGCCAGCCGGCAGCTGGAGCCGCTGACGGCGCTGATCGACAAGTACCGCCACGCCAGCCACACCGCGCGCGCCTCGAGCATGTCGCACACGATGGCCGGCATCCGGCTGCGCGAGCTGCAGTTCGACGCCGACAGCTGGGCCGCGCTGCTGCGCGTCAACACCCTGGTCACCGCGCTCACGCACCGCGAGCTGCCGGCGCAGGTGCGCACCGCCGCAGGCGCCAGCCCGGCGCTGTGCGACCGCCGCCTGCTGTGGCGCCACGCGCTGTCGGGCGAACGACCGATCCTGCTCGTGCACATCAGCAGCGAGCAGGGCCTCGTGCTGCTGCAGGGGCTGAAGAAGGCGCTGCGCTGGTGGACCTCCAACGGCCTGGGCGTCGACCTCGTGGTGCTCAACGCCGAGCCGGCGTCGTACCTGTCGCCGGTGCAGCACGCGCTGCAGCAGCTGCGCGACCGGCTGCACCTGCAGACGCACACCGTGCCGCTGGCGCAGCGCAGCGTGCTGCATGTGCTGGCCGACGCCACGCTGTCGGCCGACGAACGCTTCACGCTGCAGTCGCTGGCGCGCATGCGGCTGCACGCCGACGGCCGCTCGCTGGCGCAGCAGATGGACCGCCTGCTCGAAGAACATGCGCAGGACCGCGCGCGCCGGCTGGCGGTGCCCGATGTCCCCGTCGTCACTGCCTGGCCCGCGGACCGGCCGCAGCGTGCGCCGCAGCCGCCGCAGTGGCGCTTCGACGGCGCGATGAGCGACCTCGTGTTCCAGGTCTCGACGCAGCAGCACCCGTCGCGGCCGTGGATCAACCTGCTGGCCAACCCGGACTTCGGCTGCCAGGTGTCGGAGATGGGCGCCGGCTTCACCTGGGCCGGCAACAGCCGCATGCACCAGATCACCGGCTGGTCCAACGATGCGCTGTGCGACCCGCCCGCCGAGTGGCTGCTGCTGCACGACCCCGACAGCGGCCGCGTCTGGCCGCTCGGCCACCTGCTGCACGGCGAGCAGACGCGCAAGGTGCGCCACGGCCTGGGCTTCACGCAGATGCGCCAGCGCATCGACGGCCTGGACGTGACGCTGACGTGGTGCGTCGACATCGCGCAGCCGGTCAAGCAGCTGCAGGTGCAGCTGCGCCTGGCCGCGCCCGGCCGCGCGCGCCGCCTGCGCCTGGTCGCGGTGGCCGAATGGCAGCTCGGCGGCCTGCGCAGCGAGCGCCTGACGCTGGCCACGCGCGCGCTGCCGCTCGCGCCGCAGGCCCCCGGCGTCGGCCTGCCGCGCCCCGGGCCGACGCTGGCGCTGCTGGCGACGCAGCTCGACCACCAGGGCAGTTTCGGCGGCGCCACGGCGTTCCTGGTGCTGCGGCCCACGCTGCCCGCCGGCGCGGCCACGCAGTCGTCGCTGCCGGACTGGACCTGCGACCGGCGCGAGCTGCACGACAGCAGCGGCCGCCTGGTGCTGCCGCTGCGGCTGGGCCAGGTGCAGGGCAGCGGCCTGGACGCCTGTGGCGCCATCGGCTGCAGGCTCACCGTGCCCGACAGCGGCGAGTGGTCGACCACCGTGCTGCTCGGCCACGCCGGCAACGCCGACGCGGCGCAGTTGCTGCTGCACGCGGCGTGGGCCGTCGAGCCGGCGGCGCGCCTGTCCGAGCAGCAGGCGCAGTGGCCGGCGCGGCTGTCGCGCCAGGTGGTGCAGACGCCCGACCCGGCCTTCGACGCACTCGTCAACCACTGGCTGCCGTACCAGACGCTGGTGGCGCGCCTCTATGCCCGGGCCGGTTTCTACCAGGCCGGCGGCGCCTTCGGCTTCCGCGACCAGCTGCAGGACGCGGTGTCGATGATCAGCCACGAGCCCGAGCTGCTGGCACGCCAGATCCGCATCAACGCCGCGCGGCAGTTCCCGCCCGGCGACGTGCAGCACTGGTGGCACGAACCCGGCGGCGCCGGTGTGCGCACGCATTTCAGCGACGACCTGCTGTGGCTGCCGTGGGCCTGTGCCCTGTACGTGCAGCGCACCGGGCACCTCGCGCTGCTCGACGAGCAGCTGCCGTTCCTGGACGGCGCGGCGGTGCCCGAAGGCCAGGAGGACCTCTACGAGACCCCCCGCATCGGCCACGACAGCGCCAGCATCTATGAACATGCCGCGCGCGCCATCGACCGCAGCCTGCGCACGGGCGCGCACGGCCTGCCGCTGATGGGCAGCGGCGACTGGAACGACGGCATGAACCGCGTCGGCCACCAGGGCCGCGGCGAGTCGGTATGGCTGGCCTGGTTCCTGTGCAGCGTCGTCGACGCCATGCTGCCGCTGGCCCAGGCGCGCCAGGACATCGCGCGGCTGCAGACCTGGCGCCAGGCGCGGCGCGGCTGGGCCGCGGCGCTCGATCGCGACGGCTGGGACGGCCGCTGGTACCGGCGCGGCTTCTTCGACGACGGCTCGCCGCTGGGCTCGGCCGCCAACAGCGAGTGCCGCATCGACCTCATCGCGCAGGCCTGGGCCGTGCTCAGCGGCGCCGGCGACCCCGAGCGTGCGCGCCAGGCGATGGCCAGCGCGCAGGACCTGCTCGTCGATCGCGAGGCCGGCCTGGTGCGGCTGCTTCACCCGCCGCTGCAGCACGCCCAGCCCAGCGCCGGCTACATCCAGGCCTACCCCAAGGGTGTGCGTGAGAACGGCGGCCAGTACAACCACGCCGGGGTGTGGGCGATGATGGCGCTGGCCCGCCAAGGCCAGGCCGCCGCGGCGTGGCATCTCTTCACCTTCATGAGCCCGGCGCACCGCTGGTCCGACCCGGCGCGCGGCGCCGCCTACGGCCTGGAGCCGAACGTCCTGGCCGGCGACATCTACAGCCACGCGCCGCGGCGCGGGCATGGCGGCTGGAGCTGGTACAGCGGCTCGGCGGGCTGGCTGGCTCGCGCCGCGGTGGAGACGCTGTGCGGCGTCGTCGTCACGCACGACGTGGTGCACCTGCAGCCTTGCCTGCCGCCGCACTGGCCGCTGGCCCGCGTGACGCTGCGCCTGGGGTCGCGGCAGGTCGCGGTGATGTTGTGCGGCTCGCCGGCGATCTTCGCGCAGGCCCGGGTGGAGCAACCGGATGCGCGCCTGGTCCACCCCGGCGCCAGCGTGCGCCTGTCCGAGGTCGCGGGCCACGAGCGCTGGCTGGTGCCTGCGTTTTCAGCCCCGGTGGCAGGCGCGGCGCGCAGTGGCAGCCCGCACGCCGAGGCCGGTCCGCACGACGCCGCGGTGGCCGGCCCGCTGGGCGGCGGCTGAAGGCACCGCAGCGGCGCGGTCGGCGCAGCCGGCGCGCAGCGTCAGTCGAGCCCGCGCGGCAGCATGCACTCGAAGAGCGTGCCCTCGCGCACCTTCGAGCGGCCGATCAGCGTGCCGCCGTGTGCGCGCACGATCGACTCGGCCTCGGCCAGCGCCGGCGCGGCGCGCGGCGCACCCGGGCCTGCCTGCACCGGCGCGCCGCCGAAGAACTGCTGCTGCCGGCCATCGGGCAGCACGGCATCGAACTGGATGCGCAGCGTGATCGACCGCCGCGAGCGGCCGTCGACGGCCACGTTGACCGGGCCGGCGCCGGCGTTCTCTGCAGCGACCTTCAGCAGGCCGTCGATGGCGTCGCCGATCAAGGTCGCATCGACCTGCGCGGTGGCGTCGCCCTCGCCCGCGTGCGACCACTCGGGCGTGCCGGGCGAGCGGGCGCCGAAGGCCAGCAGCCGGTCCTGCACCAGCGCGCGCAGGTCGAGCGTGCGCATCACCGGGTGCAACTCGGCCTCGGCAGCGCCGGCCGCGTTCACGAGGTGATCAATCTGCAGGCCCAGCATCGACAGCGCGCTCTTCATGCGCTGCGCCGCCTGGCGCAAGCCCGGGGCTTCGCTGCCGCGCGCGACGAGCTCTGCATTCAGCAGCAGCGCCGACAGCGGCGTGCGGATGTCGTGCGACAGCGCGTCGATCATCTGCGCCCGCAGCCGCGCCAGGCGCTGCAACGCGTGCTCGCGCTCATCGTCGTCGATTTGCTGCACGGCCCGCTCCAGCCAGATCCCGAGCCGGCGGCCCAAGCGCGGCGCGGGCACCGGCTTGAGCAGGAAGTCGAAGCCGGCGCTGGCGACGTCGTGCAGCGCGGCGGCCTGCGCCGCTGACGAGCCCAGCACCACGATCGGCACGCCGCGCAAGCGATCGCAGCCCAGCAACTGCTGCAGTCCCTTGTCGGCGGGCAATGGGTCCTGGTCGACCAGCAGCAGTGCCACGTCGTGCTGTTCCGCGAGTGACCGCGCCGCCGCCACGTCGCGTGCCGGCAGGACTTCTGCGCTGTCGGCGGCAAGCCGCGCTTGCGCGGCCAGCAGCTGCTCGGGGGCGGCGTCGAACACCAGGATCTTCAAGGGCAGCCTTGTCTTGTTCGCGCTTCGGTGCGGCACATGATGCCAGAGCCCCCGGCCTTGGCGGCAGGCGCTCGCCGAGGCGAGCCGGTGCGCCTGCCTCAAGCCGGCGCTGACCCCAGCGCGTGGAGCCGTCCTACAGCCGGCCGCAGCGTCGGACGACACGGCCGCCGTGTCGAGCAGCGCACAGTGGCAGCACGTCCTCCAGGACAGTCGACGAGGAGCCCCCGATGATCAACGCAACCCTGGCCGAGCCCCCTCTGTACGTGCTGCGGTTCCCGCCGCTGCAGCCGCATGGCAGCAGCCTGGGGTTTCCGTGCAATGCATCGGGCGAGGTGCCCTTGAACAGCCTCAGTGAACGCGTCAGGAACAACTACTTCCTGGCCCGCCACGGCATCGGCCGCGACTACTCGCGGCCCTGCGTCGAGGCCGTGCCGGCGACGCCGCTGCAGACCCTGATGCACGCCGTCGATCTGGCGCGCGAGACCTACCTCGATACACGGCCGTGTCCTACAGCCTTGGCCTGAGGCCGCGGCAAACATCCGTGCCACGGAACCCGGCGAGCGGTTCCTCAACCGCCACCCCCAACGAGAGGAAACTCAAATGTCGCAGCACACCAAGGATCGCAAGAAGACCACCACCGACGAGGACACCTCGCACCCGGTGGGCACTGGCGTCGGCGCGGGTTCCGGCGCCATCACCGGTGCGTTGGCGGGTAGCGCCATCGCAGGCCCGGCGGGCACCGTGATCGGTGCACTGGTGGGCGCCGTCGGCGGCGCGCTGGCAGGTCGCGAGATCGCCGAGCAGGTCAACCCGACCCCCAGCGGCACCGACGACGACCACCCGGTGGCGACTTCGGTCGGCGCCACCGCCGGCACGCTGACGGGCGCCACCATCGGCACCGTCGTCGGCGGCCCGATCGGCACCGCCGTCGGCGCGGCGATCGGCGCGGCAGCTGGCGGCATCGCCGGCGAAGGTGCCGGTGAAGTGATCAACCCGAAGCGCAGCGACGACCTGCAGAACCACAACCTGGCCACCGGCGGCGGTGTCGGGGCGGGTGCTGCGACCGGCGCGGTGGTCGGCTCCATCGCCGGCCCCGTCGGCGTGGCGGCGGGTGCGGCGATCGGCGCTGTCGCCGGCGGCATCACCGGCCGCGGTGCGGCAGAAGTGGTCAACCCCAAGGCGCGTGACGAGCGCGGCGAGCACAACCTGGGCAGCGGCGTCGGTGCCAGCACCGGCGCCGTCGGCGGCGCGCTGCTGGGTGCCGTGGGCGGCCCGGTCGGCATGATCGCCGGTGCTGCGGCAGGTGCGGCGCTGGGTGGTGCAGCCGGCAAGGGTGTGGCGCAGGCCGTCAATCCGGCCGACGAGGATCTCTACTGGTCCTCGCGCTACAACCGTGAACCGAACTACGTCCCCGGCCTGAGCTACGACGACTACGCACCCGCCTACGCGCTGGGCTACGGCAACTACATGGCCGGCCGCCGCTTCGACGACGAGTCGTCGCGCCTCGAGACGGAATGGGAGCGCGTCAAGCAGCGCTCGCGCCTGAACTGGAACGAGGCCAAGGTCGCGGCCCGTGCCGCCTGGGACCGTGTCGACGGCCCTTACTCCAGCAAGAACTGATCAACTTCAACTCAAAGGAACTGAAATGAACTTCATCATCTGGCTCGTCGTCGGCGGCTTGATCGGCTGGGTCGCGAGCATGGTCATGCGCACCGACGCGCAGCAGGGCGTCATGCTCAACGTCATCGTCGGCATCGTCGGTGCGTTCCTGGGTGGCTGGCTGATCTCGCCGATGGTCGGCGTGCCGACCATCAACCAGGACGCGTTCAGCGTCGGTGCGATGGTCGTGTCGCTGATCGGCGCCATCATCCTGCTGGCGGTGGTCAACCTGGTCAATCGCGGCCGCGCCCGCTGAGCTGAACGGGCAACCGCACCCCGGGGCCGCAGCCGACGACAGTCGCTGCGGCCCTTTCGCTGGGCGTCGCCACCTCGATGCGCGCGTGCGCGGGCTGGTCCCGGCGCACGGCTCACGGCTTGGCGAGCTTCAGGTCCATGATGAAGTCCCTCGCGTCGGCATCGAGCTTGGCGATGACGTCGGCGCGGCGTCGCGCATAGAAGTCCTTGTTCAGGGTCATGCGTTGTGCAGCGCTCCAGAACTGGATCTTGCGTGCGCCCCAGCGCAGGAACAGGAAGCGCCGGCGGTCGTCCACGGCGTGGAAGTAGAAGCTGCCGATGGCCAGCGACACGGCGCCGTTGTCGCTGCGCTGCACGGCGCCGAGCTGGAAGTTGCCGCTCGACTGCATCGACGAGTGGAAGTCGAACAGCGAGATCGCCCCGTCGTCGTCGGCCAGCTCCGACAGCGCGCTGACGGCTTGCTTGAGCACGCCGAGCTGGTTCTGCGTGGCGATCGCGGTGATGATGCCCAGCGCCGCCTGGTCCATGCGGAACTCACCCTCGTCGTGCTTGAACAGCGAGAAGCTGAACTGTTCGCTGGCCCAGCCCAGGGCCTGCAACACCTCGGTGTACTTCTGGTACCAGAACTGCGTCTGCGTGAAGCGGTCGTAGGCGCCGCTGGCCGCGCGCTGCGCGATCTGCACGGAGTAGAGCACGTCGTTCTTGTCTTCCTCGGTCACGCCTTCGACGAAGGACACCAGGCTGCCGACGTTGACGTGGGCCGAGTCCCGCACGGCCGGCGCCGCGCTGGCGGCGCGGCGCGATGTCTTCTTGGCCGCCGCCGGCGCACGCCGTGCTGCTGCGCTCCGGTCGGCCGCCGTGGTTGCGGGCGGAGACAGCGGCAGGTCGCGCAGGTAAGCCTGCAGGCCCGTCGGCACCACGCCGTGGTCGGGCATCGTCGAGGCCGAATCGTGGACCGCCCGGTGGCGCGGTGCCGCGGCACGTGCGCTCCTCATCGGCGCGCCTGCAGGCACGGCCGGCGGCTGCGGGCCGATCAGCTTGCCGGCGGCGTCGAAGGCGGCCTGCATCAGGAAGCTGACTTCGTCGGCGGTGTAGCCCGGGTCCCAGTGCGAGTTCTCGGGCACATGGCAATGGCCGTAGTGGCCGCTCTGGCTGTCCCAGGTGGTGGCGCTGCGGTTGTGCTGACCGGGATCGCGCCCGTTGCGGGCTGGCTTCGGAAGCCCGGCCGGCCAGACCGCGGGCACGCCGTGCGTTTGTTCGATCCAGCGGCACAGGCGCGCCAGCTTGAGCAACGCATGGCGGTCCTTGGGCAGGTGCGCAAAACCCACGAGTTCGATCTGCACCGCCGAGTCGCGGTTGGTCTGCACGCCGCCGACCTCGTTGCGCAGCGCACGCGCGCCTTCGGCGGTGTCGATGTGCTGGTAGATCGTGGTCGCGTCGACCGTGAAGTGCGGGTCCGAGCGGTTGCGCCGGAAGGCCTCGAACGCGCCCTGCGCGCTGCTGCCCTCGGTGGTGTGGTGGACGATCTTGAACGGGCCGCCGAGGTGCGGGCCCGACGAGCCCGAGATCGGGCGCCAGGTGGCGAAGGGGCAACGTGCCATGGTTCAGAGCTCCATCAGGGTGTCGAAGAAGAAGGCAGCCGTTGCACGTCGGCGTCTCAGAGGCTGAGAGTTTTTCGAGCGTGTCCGAGCAGCGCGTCAGAAGGCGTCCGATCTAGGCACAAAGCGCAGCCATAGCTCGGGCTATGGCGAGCATTTGCAACGACGAGCGGGCGTCTTATGGCGTGACGAGCGGGCATGATTGAAAGACTCTCAGCCTCTCAGTCCCCCGCCGCGGTGGCGCGGGACTGAGGCGGCCGCGGGTCTGCGGCCGAGGCGGCACCCGGCCCCCTGTCGACATCGGTGACGCTGTCGGCGTCGGCGTCGTTCATGTCGCCGAAGGCCGTCCTGAAGCTGCCGGCCTGCAGCCCCTGCTGCTGCAGCCAGCGCACCATCACGGCTTCGTAGCCGTGCGTGACGATGACGCGGCCGGCCTGCGTGGCAGCGATGGCGCGCTGCAGGCCCGGCCAGTCGGCGTGGTCGCTGAGCACGAAGCCGCGGTCGACGCCGCGGCGGCGGCGCGCCCCGCGCAGCTGCATCCAGCCGCTGGCGAAAGC
>JAYUPN010000267.1:0-8187 GCA_043760065.1 Rubrivivax sp. | reverse complement strand
AGCACCGGGTTGTTCTTGCTGCGCCGCTGCAGCACCTGGATCGCGCGGCGGATCTCGTCGTCGCGGCCGATCACCGGGTCGAGCTTGCCCTGGCGCGCGCGCTCGGTGAGGTCGAGCGTGTACTTCTTCAGCGCCTCGCGCTGGCCTTCGGCTTCGGCGTTGTCGACCTTCTGGCCACCGCGCACGGCTTCGACCGCCGCTTCCAGGCTCTTGCGCGTCAGGCCGTGGCCGCGCACGACGCCGCCGAGGTCGGTCTTGGCGTCGGCCAGCGAGAGCAGGAACATCTCGCTGGCGATGAACTGGTCGCCGCGTTTGCTGGCTTCCTTGTCGGCCGCCTGCAGCAGTTGCATCAGCTCGCGGCCGGGCTGCACCTGCTGGCCCTCGCCCTTCACGGTGGGCAGGTTGCGGATGGCGGTCTCCATCGCCGTGCCCAGCGCCGAGACGTTGGCGCCGGCGCGTTCGAGCATCGATCGCGGCCCGTCGGGCTGCTGCAACATCGCCGCGAGCAGGTGGCTCGCCTCGATGTAGGGGTTGTCGCGGGCGACGGCGGCGCTGTGGGCGTCCTGCAGGGCCTGCTGGAAGGCGGTGGTCAACTTGTCTTGGCGCATGGGAATCCTCCGAACTGCTCAAGATGTTGGGAGCACGGGCTCGCTTTCAAGGGCCGCGCGGCCCAGGCGCGACGGGGGTTCTGACCTGGATCAAGCCGCCGCTTGAAGCTTCAGGCGCAGTTCGCCCCGCGCCACCTTGCCCAGCGCGGTGGTCGGCAGCGCGTCCAAGAAGACCACCCGCGCCGGCAGCTTGAATCGCGCCAGCTGTGGCGTCAGCGCGGCGAACACCTCTGCTTCGGTCAGCGCCGATCCGATTGCGCGCACCACCGCCAGCACCGGCACTTCGCCCCAGCGCGCGTCGGCCACGCCGACGACGGCACAGTCGGCCACGCCGGGCAGTGCGGCCACCAGTTGTTCGATCTCGGCCGGGTGGATGTTCTCGCCGCCCGAGATGATGAGCTCCCTGCTGCGCCCCACGACTTCGAAGAATCCGTCGGCGTGCTGGCGCGCCAGGTCGCCGCTGTGGAACCAGCCCTCGACGTCGAAAGCCGGCTCGCTGCTGCGGTGGTAGCCGCGCATCAGGTTCGGCGCCTTGAGCAGGATCTCGCCGTCGCCCGCCAGCCGCACCTGCACGGCGAGCGCCGGCCGGCCGGCCATGCCCGGGTGCGCAAGGGCCTCGTCGGGTTTGAGCACGATCGACACCGGCCCGGTTTCGGTGGCACCGTAGACCTGCGCCACCGGCACGCCGCGGGCGTGGAAGGCGTGGATCAGCGCCAGCGGCACGATCTGCGAGCCGCTGTTGACAAACCGCAGCGACCCCAGGTCGGCCTGCGCCCAGCGCGGGTGCTCGATCAGCGCGCGCATCACCGCCGGCACCAGCAGCGTGGTCGTTGGCTGCCACTGCTCGACGGCGTCGAACCAGGCGCCGGGCTCGAAGCGCGGCTGCAGCGAGACCTTGGCGCCGACGGACAGCGCCGGCAGCGTCTGGATGCACAGGCCGCCGACGTGGAACAGCGGCAGCACCGACAGCACGCGCGTGCCGGCGTCCAGGCCCTGTGCCTCGATCGCCGCCAGCGCATTGGCCTGCAGCCCGGCGCGCGTGTGCAGCGCGCCCTTGGGCTGGCCGGTGGTGCCCGAGGTGTAGACGAGCAACAGGTCGCCGTCCTGCACGCCTTCGGCCGCACCGGGCTGCAAGCGGCAGCGCTGGAGCACGTCGCGCGCCAGGCCCTTGAGCTCGGGCGTGCCCATCAGGTGGCCGGCACCGGCATGGCTGACGATGCGCGCCAGCTCCGCCGCCGACAGCCGCCAGTTCAGCGGCAGCAGCACCGCGCCGAGTCGTTCGCAGGCCACCAGCGTAGCGATCTGGTCCCAGCTGTTGTGGCCCAGCCAGGCGACGATCGAGCCGCGGCCGACGCCCTCGGCGCGCAGGTGCTGCAGCGCCGCGTCGGCCAGCGCGGGTGGGACCAGGCGGTCGAACACGCCGCTACTCGATCTCTTCGTCGCGCTCGCCGGCCTCGTACAGGCACTCGCGCCCCAGGCGGTCGATGCACAGCTCGGCGGTCCACGGCAGCATCAGGCTGCCGCAACGGCTGTCGCGGTACAGCCGCTCCAGCGGCAGGCTCTTGAGCATGCTCTGGCCGCCGCAGGTGCGGATGGCCAGCGCCGCCAGTGCCTGGGCGTTTTCCATGATCGTGTAGTGCGCCGCATAGAGACGCATGCGCGTGTCCTTGTCGGGGTCGACACACGCGTCGCGCGCGTTCTGCAGGAACAGGGCCCGCGTCTGCTCGAGCTTGACGCGCATCTCGGCCACCGCGATCTGCTTGGTGGGGTATTGGCGGCGCAAGACCTTCGGCATGCCCGGCACCTCGGCGCGCAGGTACGCCACCGTGAAGTCGTAGGCCGCCTGCGCGATGCCCATGTAGGTGGGCGACAGCGTGGCGAACATGTGCGGGAAGCGGTTCAACGACTGCCAGTACAGGCCCTCGGGCATCAGGCGGGCGCTGTGCGGCACGAAGACCTCGTGCAGCAGCAGCGTGCGGCTGACGGTGGCGCGCATGCCCAGCGGATCCCAGTCGCCGACCACGCTGACGCCCTGGGCGCCGGCGGGAACCGCCAGGTACAGCGAGTCGCGCTGCGTGGCGCCGGGCTTGTCGGGCGTGCACAGCACGCCGTAGAAGTCGGCCGCGCCGGCCAGCGAGGCGAAGATCTTCTTGCCGCTGATCACGTAGCCGCCATCGACCTGCTTGGCCAGCGTGCCCCACGGCGCCTTGCCAGCGGCGGCCGCGCCGCCTTCGCTGAAGGGCTGCGAATAGACCATGCCGCGCTCGACGATGTTGCCGTGGTGGATGCGCCGGTTGGCGTCGTGGTCCGCGCGCTGCTCGGGCGTCATGTCCATCGCGTCGGCGATGAAGCCGCTCCACATGCAGCTGCTGACGTGCATGTTCCACGACAGCGCGGTGGCGCCGCAGTGGCGGCCGATCTCGGCTGCCACCATGACGTAGGTGGCGAAGTCGGCGCCCAGGCCGCCCAACTGCTTGGGCACGCAGATCTTCAGCAGGCCCGCTTCGCGCAGGTCCTGGTAGTTGTCGAAAGGAAACGTCGCGTCGCGGTCGTGCGTGGCGGCCCGCGGCGCGAATTTCTCGCGCCCCAGCGTCGCCGCGAGCTCGATCAGCTCGCGCTGCTGCGCGGTGAGCGTGTTCGGATGGCCGGCGATGTGCATGGCGTGTCCTCAGTCTTCGCGGAAGTGGCGTTGCAGGAAAGCGACCACGGCGGCGTTGAAGGCCGCTGGCGCCTCGACGTTGGCGATGTGACCGGCGCCGGACAGGCAGATGAACTCAGCGCCCGGCACGCGAGCGGCCATGCGCTGCATCACGTCGGGCGGCGCGGTGCGGTCGTGCTCGGCGGCCAGCAGCAGCGCGGGCACGCGCAGCGCCGCCAGCGCCTCGCGGCGGTCGAAGCCGGCGATCGCCGGCAAGGCCTGGCGATAGGTCGCTTCGGGCACACGGGCCATGATGTCGCGCGCGATCTGCAGGGCCATGGCCGGCGCCTGCGGCGACACCAGCCCCGGCACCAGCCGGTCGGCCATGCCGGGCATGCCCAGGCCGGCGTCCAGCGGCGCCAGCCGCTCGGCGATGAACTGCGCCTGCCAGGAACCGTCGGCACGGCCGAAGGATGCGCTGGTGCAGGCCAGCACGAGGCCCGCGACGGCACGTGGCGCGCGCGCTGCCACTTCCTGCGCCACCATACCGCCCATGCTGTGACCCAGCAGCACCGTGCGCGGCGTGCCGAGGTGGGCCACCATGTCCAGCACCGCCTGCACCATCGCATCGAGCGTCGGCAGGCCGGCCGAGTCGCCATAGCCGGGGAAGTCGATGGCCACGGCGCGAAAGCCTGCCTGCGCAACGGCGCTGGCGGTGCCGGAAGCCGCATCGGACCAGATCGCACGCCCGCCACCGACGCCGTGCAGCAGCAGCACGGCCGTGCTGCCCCGCCCGGCTTCAAAGAACGCCGGCAGCGTCACGGCAGCACGCCCTGCTCGACCACCGCGACCCCGTCCAGCCGCACCGTGCAGCCGCGCAGCGGCAGGTCGAAGTGACCGAGCGTGTGGCGGCCGGCGACCTCGTTGGCGCCGGTGCTGTAGAGGAAGTTGCCGGCAAAGGCGCGCAGCTCGGTGCCGTTGAAGTCGGCCTTGTCGTAGCAGGCCATCGCGTCCCAGCGCGCGCGCCGGTTCAGGCCCCAGCCGACGTGCGACACGGCGTAGGCCAGCGGGTCGGCCCAGGCCGCGAAGTAGCCGCGCATCAGTTCGGCATCGACGCCCTCGCCTTCGACGCGCACCGCGTGGTCGTTCTCGATCACCAGCCGCACCGGCGCGTCGAGGTAGCGCTTGAAGGTCAGGTTGACGTCGCCGCGGTCGAGCACCAGCGTGCCGTCGA
The DNA here is from genome assembly GCA_043760065.1 of Rubrivivax sp. Classification (GTDB taxonomy): domain Bacteria; phylum Pseudomonadota; class Gammaproteobacteria; order Burkholderiales; family Burkholderiaceae_C; genus Rubrivivax. Next base: position 3,707 of record JAYUPN010000267.1, on the reverse strand, counting down.
CACTGCCCGCGGCCGGGAACGCCAGCACCAGCCCGCCGGGCCAGTGGCTCAGCGTGCCGGGCTTGGCGCTGAAGCCCCAGACGCCGCCGACGCGCGCGCCGACGAGCGCCACGCGCAGGTCGGTGCCGGCCGCCGAAGTGACGTGCATCTCGCGCGCCGACTTGAGGTGGCGCATGGCGTCGCGCACCGGCGCTTCGTCTTCGGCGCGGGGCAGGCAGCGCTCCAGGATCTCGGGATGCTCGTGGCTGATCGCCAGCACGCGCGCGCCGCCGGCCAGGATGCGCGGCAGCTCCGCCGCGTGCTGCAGGCCTTCGACCGTGCAATCGGCGACGAAGACGCTGCCGGCCAGGGCCTGCACCACGGGTTCGAGCCGGCCGATGGCGTCGCTGGCCCCGGTGCTGCGCACCGGCACCGGTGCGGCCAGCGGCCGACCCGGCAGCACGAGGTGGAACACGCGCGCACCCAGGCGCAGCAGCGCCAGCTCGGCCAGCTGCGGCAGCTCGGGCCGCGACTGCGTCTCGGACAGCACAGCGCAGGCATCGCCGGCCTTCACGCCGCACAGGTCGAAGACGTGCACGAACATGTCGATCCACTTGCCTTCGAGCGCGGCGCATCGCATCACAGCACCTCCCCGAGCAGGCGGTAGTGGCCGGCCTGGAACACCAGCGGCGGCAAGGCCGACTCGGCGCAGGCCAGCACGCGCCCGATGAAGAGGCGGTGGTCGCCGGCCGTCTGGTGCGACACCGTCTCACACTCGAACACTGCGGCGCAACCGGCCAGCACCGGCGCGCCGTGTTCGCCCAGCGCCCAGGCGCCTTCGGCAAAACGGTCTTCGGCGGGCGACGCGAAGCGGCGCGACAGGTCCACCTGCGCTTCGGCCAGCACGTTGACGGCGAAGCGTGGCGCCGCTTCGAAGGCCGCCATCGACGGGCTCGAGCTGCGCAGCGACCACAGCACCAGCGGCGGGTCGAGCGACAGCGCGTTGAAGGAGTTGGCGGTCAGGCCGACGAAGCGGCCGTGCGCGTCGCAGCAGCTGACCACCGTGACGCCGGTGGTGAAGCGGCCCAGGGCGTTGCGCAGCTGCCGGGTGTCCATGCCGCGCTCAGCCGGGCCCGGCGTTGCAGGCGTTGATGCCCCAGCGCGCCAGCGCGGCGTCGTCGGCGACGCGCGCGTCGACCCAGTGCGCGCCGGTGGCCGTGGTCTCCTTCTTCCAGAACGGGGCCTGGGTCTTGAGGTAGTCCATCAGGAACTCGCAGGCTTGAAAGGCTTGCCCGCGGTGCGCCGACGTCACCGCCACCAGCACGATCTGCTCCAGCGGCCGCAACACGCCGACGCGGTGCACGACGCGGGCGGCGCGGATGTCGAAACGGGCCATCGCCTGATCGATCATGGCTTCGATCGCGGCCTCGGTCATGCCGGGGTAGTGCTCGAGCTCCATCTCGCTGATGCCGGGACTGCTGCCGGTGCGGTCGCGCACCGTGCCGGTGAAGGTGGCCACCGCGCCGACGCCACCGTCGCCAGCGCGCAGCGCCGCGACCTCGGCCGTGAGGTCGAAGTCCTGGGTCTGGATGCTGACGCGCGGCATCGTCTTCAGCCGCCGGTCACGGGCGGAAAGAAGGCGACCTCGGCGCCGTCGGTCAGCACGGCCGATTCGTCGCAGATCGTCTGGTCGAGCGCACTGCGCACCGCGCGGCCGCGCGCCAGCACTTCGGCATGGCGGCCGCCCAGGGCCAGCAGCACGTCGCGCAGCGCAGCCACCGTGCTGCCAGTGGGCATCTCCACCGCTTCAGCGCTGCCCAGCGCTTCGCGCAGCGAGGCGAAGTAGCGCACGTTGATCTTCATCGCGTCACCAGTTCAGACAAGGGCAGGAAGCGCACCGTGTCGCCGCGGCGGATGGCCTGGCCGGGCGGGTTGTCGAGCAGCCCGTCGGCCCACACGGCCGAGGTCAGCACGCCCGAGCTTTGGTTGTCGTACAGCTCCAGGCCACCTTCGGCGTCGATGCGCACGCGCAGGAACTCGCGCCGCTTGTCGGGCCGGGGCCAGTCGAAGTCGGCGCGCAACGGCAAGCCGCGCGGCAGCGCCGCCGGCATGCCCTGCAGCGTGCGCAGCACCGACGTCACTGCCAGCAGCCAGGTGACGAAGGACGACACCGGGTTGCCCGGCAGGCCGATCAGCAGCGCCTGCGTGCCGTCAGGCCGGCGGATGGCACCGAAGGCCAGCGGCTTGCCCGGCTTGATGGCCATCTGCCAGTGTTCGACGTGGCCCTCGGCCTGGGCCGCCGGCTTGAGGTGGTCTTCGTCGCCCACCGACACGCCGCCGCTGGTGACGATGAGGTCGTGCTGCTCGGCCGCCTGGCGCAGCGCCGCGCGCGTGGCGTCGAGCCGGTCGGGCACGATGCCCAGGTCGGTGACTTCGCAGCCGGCGGCCTGCGCCAGGCCGCGCAGGACGAAGCGGTTGCTGTTGTAGATCGCCCCCGGCCGCAGCGGCTCGCCGGGCATCATCAGTTCGTCGCCGGTGGAGAAGATCGCCACCCGCGGGCGGCGCAGCACCGTCAGCTGTCCGGCGCCGACCGACGCCGCGAGGCCCAGCGACTGCGGCGTCAAGCGCTGACCCGCATGCAGCACGGCCGCGCCGCGCAGCACGTCTTCGCCGCGGCGGCGGATCCACTGACCGCACTGCGGAACGGTCTGCACGCGCACGCTGCCCAGGCCGTCGCCGGCCAGCGCTTCGCACTGCTCCTGCATGACCACGGCATCGGCGCCGGCCGGCACCTGGCCGCCGGTGAAGATGCGCGCCGCGGTGCCCGGTTGCAGCGGCTGACCGACGACCCCTGCCGGGATGCGCTGCGCCACCGGCAGCACGGTGCCGGGCTGCGTCACGTCGGCCGCCCGCAGCGCGTAGCCGTCCATCGAGGTGTTGTCCTCGGGCGGCACGTCGAGCGCCGAGCGCACGTCCTCGGCCAGCACGCGGCCCAGCGCATCGAAGGTGGACAAGCGCTCGGTCTGCGCAATGCAGTGCGGCTGGGCGCCGGCAGCCAGGCGCAGCAGCGCATCGTCCAGGCTCAGCAAGGGGCGCGGTTCAGCCATGGGGGTGCGCGCCTGGTGCGATCGTGCGCCGCGTCTTCATGCCGCGCAATGCTGCTCGATGAAGCGCTGCACCTGCGCTGCATCGGGGGGCATGACGGTGAAACGCTTGGGCAGCTGCTCGATGCCGCGCAGCGCGGCGGGTGCCTCGGGGTCATGCCCGGTGGCTTCGCGGATGGCGGCGGCAAACTTGGCCGGCAGCGCCGTTTCCAGCACCAACATCGGCACGCCGGGCTGCAGGTGCTCGAGCGCCACCTTCAGGCCGTCGGCGGTGTGGGTGTCGATCATCACGCCGGTTTCCTGCCAGGTGCGGCGGATGGTGGCCAGCCGGTCGGCGTGGGTGCTGCGGCCCGAGACGAAGCCGAAGCCCGCGGCGGGCGCAAATTCGGCCGCCGTGAGGGTGAAGCCGCCGTCGCGTGCCAGTGCGTCGCCGAACAGCGCCTTGACGCGCGCGCCGTCGCGGCCGAACAGGTCGAACACGAAGCGCTCGAAATTGCTCGCCTTGCTGATGTCCATGCTCGGGCTTGAGGTTTCGTGCGTCTCGGCGGTGGCGCGCACACGGTAGGTGCCGGTGCGGAAGAACTCGTCGAGCACGTCGTTCTCGTTGGTGGCCAGCACCAGCTT
>JAYUPN010000266.1:0-25986 GCA_043760065.1 Rubrivivax sp. | reverse complement strand
ACAAGTCGCCATTGGCAACCGCGGTGGTCACCTCTGCAATATTTCGCACTTGGCCGGTCAGGTTCGAGGCCATGAAGTTGACGTTGTCAGTCAAGTCCTTCCAGGTACCGGCGACGCCCGTCACCGTGGCCTGACCGCCCAGCTTTCCTTCTGTGCCCACTTCGCGCGCCACGCGCGTCACTTCGGCCGCGAAGCCGTTGAGCTGGTCCACCATCGTGTTGATGGTTTCCTTCAGCGCCAGGATCTCGCCCTTCACTTCCACCGTGATCTTGGACGAGAGGTCGCCCTTGGCGATCGCGGTGGCCACGCCGGCGATATTGCGCACCTGGCCCGTCAGGTTGGAGGCCATCGAATTGACCGAGTCGGTCAGGTCCTTCCACGTGCCGGCCACGCCGGGCACCTGGGCCTGGCCGCCGAGCTTGCCTTCGGTGCCGACCTCGCGCGCGACGCGCGTGACTTCGGAGGAGAAGCCGTTCAATTGGTCGACCATCGTGTTGATGGTCTCCTTCAACTCCAGGATCTCGCCCTTGACGTCGACCGTGATTTTGCGCGACAGGTCGCCGCGCGCCACCGCGGTGGTCACGTTGGCGATGTTGCGCACCTGAGACGTGAGGTTGTTGGCCATCGAGTTGACCGAGTCCGTCAGGTCCTTCCAGGTGCCCGCCACGCCGGGCACCACCGCCTGGCCGCCCAGGCGGCCGTCGGTGCCGACCTCGCGCGCGACGCGGGTCACCTCCGAGGCAAACGAGCGCAGCTGGTCCACCATGGTGTTGGTGGCTTCCTTGAGCTGCAGGATCTCGCCGCGCACGTCGACCGTGATCTTGCGCGACAGGTCGCCGTTGGCCACGGCGACCGTCACGTCGGCGATGTTGCGCACCTGGGCCGTCAGGTTGCCGGCCATCTGGTTGACCGAGTCGGTGAGATCCTTCCAGACGCCCGAGACGCCCTTGACGTGCGCCTGGCCGCCGAGCTTGCCTTCGGTGCCGACCTCGCGCGCGACCCGCGTCACTTCCGAGGTGAACACCGAGAGCTGCTCGATCATCGTGTTGACCAGCTTGGCCGATCGCAGGAACTCGCCCTTCAGCACACGCCCATCGACTTCGAGCTCCATTGCCTGCCCGAGGTCGCCCTTGGCGACGGCGCCGATGGTGCGCGCGATCTCGGCGGTGGGGCGCACCAGGTCGTCCATCAGCGTGTTGATGGAGTCGACTTTCGTCGCCCAGTCCCCCTGCGCGCCCGGCACCGACATGCGTTGTTTCAGTCGGCCTTCCTTGCCCACCGTGGCGCTCAGCCGCAGAACCTCGGCCGCGATGCGTGCTTCATGGGCAATGGTCTGGTTGAACACCGAAGCGATCTCGCCTTCGATGCCGTCCCAGTCGGAGGGCAGGCGGTGCGAGAAGTCGCCGTCGCGGAAGGCTGTCAAGGCAGCGACGACCTGGCGCGCACGGCCATCGGGGCCGCCAGACGGGGCGGAGCGTCGCTGCCGCGCAACAACCGACTTGGCGCTCACCCCACCGACGACCTCAACAGGCAGCCGTGTCGCGCCCGCAATCGAGTTAGCACCCATGTTTTTCTTCGCTCAAATGGCAACCAGGAATCCAGACACGCGAGGTAACTCGCCCGACGGCACGGGCCTGATCGGTGGGTGTCCCAAACTGACGACCAGAATTAGGCCCGAGCGGCAGCGAATTGTGTGTAGGACGGCGCCTACAGAGGTCCTTGGCAGGCGCGGGTCCTGCTCGTTTGGGCAGCGGTTGCGCAGTCGCAAAGTTTGCACCGGCGGGCGAGCGTGGCGTCAGCCCGTCGACATTCGACGGGCGTAAGCTGTCCGCATGCGAAGGATGCACCAACGGCCCGACTGTCTTGCTCCGGCGGCCGAGCCGCACGCCGGCCCCGACCGCGCCGCCGCGCTGCGCCAGTACCGTGACCGTGCGGCCACCTACGACCTCGAGCTCAGGGCTTTCGAGCCGCAGCGCCGCGAGGCCGTCGCAGCGCTGCAGCTCGAACCGGGGCAGACGGTGCTGGACGTGGGTTGCGGCACCGGCCTGAGCCTGGCGCTGCTGCGCGAAGGCGTGGGCGCCAGCGGGCAGGTGGTTGGCGTCGAGCAGTCACCCGAGATGCTGGACCTGGCCCGGCGCCGCCTGGGCTCGCCGCCGCCGCACGGCTGCCGGCTGCTGTGTGCGCCGGCCGAGCAGGCACGGCTGCCGGCGCGGGCCGACGCGGCGCTGTTGCACTTCACGCACGACGTGCTGCGCTGCCCGCAGGCGCTGGACCATGTGCTGGCGCACCTGAAGTCCGGCGCGCGCATCGTCGCCACCGGGCTGCAGTGGGCGCCGCCATGGGCCTGGCCGGTCAATCTCTTCGTCCTCGGCGCGGCCTGCCGTTCGGTGTCTACGCTGACGGGGCTGGCGCGCCCCTACGACCTGCTGGCCAGCCGCTGCCGCACGCACAAAGTGCACAGCCGGCTGCTGGGCGCCGCGTTCCTGTTCGTCGCCATCCGGCCTTGAATCAGCGCCGGCGGCGCCACGCCTTCTCGACCTCGACCGCGACGAAGACGACGCCAGCCAGCGCGAAGCAGGCCGCCAGCTGCGGCGCCGACAGGGCCTGGGTGTGGAAGATGGGCTGCAGCACCGGCACGTAGACCGTCGCCATCTGCAGCGCCACCGTCAGCGCCACCGCGCCCAGCAGCGGCAGGTTGCTCGCCAGGCCCTGCGTGAAGAGCGAGTCGTGCTCCGAGCGGATGGCCAGCAGGTGCGCCATCTGCGCCAGCGTCAGCAGCGTGAAGACCAGAGTTTGCGCGTGCGGCGCGTCGCCACCGCTGCCCTGGCCCAGCGCCCAGGCCTGCACGCCCAGGCACAGACCGCCGATCAGCAGGCCCACCCACAGTGCGTGTTGCCACAGGCCGTGCGCAAACACGCTCTCGCCGGGCGGCCGCGGCGGGCGCTGCATGACGCCGCGCTCGGCCGGCTCGGCGGCCAGCGCCAGGCCGGGCAGGCCGTCGGTGACGAGATTGACCCACAGGATGTGGATCGGCAGCAGCGGTATCGGCAGGCCCACCAGCGGGGCCAGGAACAGCACCCAGATCTCGCCCGAGTTGCCGGTCAGCGCGTAGCGGATGAACTTGCGGATGTTGTCGAAGATGCGCCGGCCTTCGCGCACCGCGGCCACGATGGTGGCGAAGTTGTCGTCCAGCAGCACCAGGCTCGAGGCCTCGCGCGCGACGTCGGTGCCGCCGCGGCCCATCGCCACGCCGATGTCGGCCGCGCGCAGCGCCGGCGCGTCGTTGACGCCGTCGCCGGTCATGGCGACGAACAGCCCCTGCGCCTGCAGCGCCTGCACGATGCGGATCTTCTGCGCCGGGTCCATGCGCGCGTAGACGGCGACGCGCGGCGCCGCGGCGGCGAGCGCGGCGTCGTCCATCGCGGCGAGCTCGGCGCCGGTGAGCACGGCGCTGCCCGGTGCCGCGACGCCCAGGTCGCGCGCGATGGCCAGCGCCGTTGCGGGGTGGTCGCCGGTGATCATCACCGGGCGGATGCCGGCGGCCAGGCACTCGGCCACGGCAGCGCGCGCTTCGGGCCGTGGCGGGTCCAGCAGCGCCACCAGGCCGAGCAGTGTGAGGTCTTGCTCGAAGGCATCGGCCTGCACAGCCATGACGTCGGCCGTCGACCCGGCCGTGCCGTCGCGCTGTGCCACCGCCAGCACGCGCAGGCCCTGCGCGGCCCAGGCCTGCGCGGTGGTCAGCGCCTGGGCGATCTCGTCGCCGCCGCGGCAGCGCGGCAGCACCGACTCGGGCGCGCCCTTGACGAAGGCACGCCAGCCCGCGCCGTCGGCGTGCAGCGTGGCCATGCGCTTGCGTTCGGCGTCGAAGGGCCACTCGTGGCGGCGCGGCCGTGCCTGTCGCAGCGCCTGCACGTCCACGCCGCCGGCCTGCGCGGCCTGCAGCAGCGCCGTCTCGGTGGGGTCGCCACGCCAGCCATCGCCGTCGGCGCTGGCGTCGTTGCACAGCGCCAGCGCCGTCCACAGCGCCTCGTCGGGCACGGCCACCGCCTGGTGGCACTGCACCTGCATGCGGTTGAGCGTCAGCGTGCCGGTCTTGTCGGAGCAGATCACGCTCACCGAGCCCAGCGTCTCGACGCTGGGCAGTCGCCGCACCAGCGCGTTGACGGCCGCCAGCCGGCGCGCGCCCAGCGCCAGCAGCACCGTCACCACCGCCGGCAGCGCCTCGGGGATGGCGGCCACCGCCAGGCTGATGGCGGTCAGCGCCATCAGCAGCACCGGCTCGCCGCGCAGCAGGCCGAGCAAGAAGACGACGGCGCAGATGGCCAGCACCACCAGCGACAGCCGCCGTCCGAAGGCCGTCAGCCGCTGCTGCAGCGGCGTCGCACGCAGTGCCGTGGCGCCCAGCAGGGTGGCGACGCGGCCGAGTTCGGTGGCCGCGCCGGTGGCCACCACCAAGCCCTCGGCACGGCCGTGGGTAACGAGCGTGCCTTTCCAGGCCATGTTGATGCGGTCGCCCAGCGCATGCTCGGCACCGTCGCCGGCCTGCGGCAGTGCGTGGTGCGACTTCTCCACCGTCACCGACTCGCCGGTCAGCGCCGACTCGTCGATGCGCAGCCGCGCCACCGCGTGCAGTCGAAGGTCGGCCGGCACCAGGTTGCCGGCATCAAGCAGCACCACGTCGCCGGGCACCAGTTCTTCGGTGTGCACGGTCTGCAGCTGGCCGCCAGCGCGGCGCACGGTGGCGTGCGGCGCAGCCATGCGGCGCAGCGACTGCACGGCCTGGTCGGCGCGCCACTCCTGCCACAGGCCCATCGCCGCGTTGATGAGCACGATGACCACGATGACCAGCGTGTCTGCGAGGTCGCCGACCAGCCCCGCGACCACCGCGGCGGCCAGCAGCACGAGGATCATGAAGTCGCGGAACTGGTCGAGCACGCGCAGCCACACCGGGCGCGGCGCCGGTTCGGGCAGGGCATTGCGGCCGTGGCGTGCCAGCCGCGCGCCCGCCTCGTCGGCCGCAAGGCCGGCATCGAGCTGCACGCGCAGATCGGCGGCCAGATCGGCGGCGCTTCTTCTGTGCGCGCCCGCCGCCCACGCCGGTTCGGCAAAGGCCGGCGGCAAGGACGGTGTGTGCTCGGGCATGTCCCGAGTGTGCATGCCAGACAGGGCGCGCCGGCTGATGCAGGTCAGGCTGGCCCGCAGTCGGATCTCAAGGTGCCAGTTTCGACGCTACCTGCGCGTGGCCCGCGTCGGCGTGCAGCAGTGACTCCTCGAACGCCATGTGCTCGTGGCAGAGGCCGACGTACTCGCGCAGCGCCGGCGGCAGGAACTCGCGGTGTGCGTCGCAGTAGCCGCTGGCCACTGCCAGCAGGTGGGGCTCCAGTTCCAGCCAGTCCTCCTCCAGCCACATGTGGTCCTGCTGCAGGCGCCGCACCTGCGCGTGCAACGCGGGCGTGCCGGTTGCCAGCAGGGCAGGGAAGACGCCCGTCTCCTCGGCTTCGTGGTGGCCGCGCGCTTCACCGTTCATGTAGCCACAGACCTGCGCCGCCAGCGCCACTGCGGACGGGTCCCGCGCCGGGTGTGCCAGCTGCTCGGCGAGGTCCAGCATCTGCAGCAAGACCTGGTGCATCTGGCGGTGCGTGAGGTCCATCCAGGCTGCATCCGGCAATTGAATCGAGGGCGCGCGTGCGGGGCGAGGTGTTCGGTCTGCGCGGTGGCTGGGGCTGGCGTTCATGGGGGATCTCCCGGTTCGGGTGCTGGCCCCATTCTTCAGCGCGCCAGGCCCGACGCCACCGGCACCTGCACCGGTGACCGTGCCAATCTTGATCTGGATCAACGGGAGCCCGTGCGTCGCTGGCCGGCAAGGGCTCGCTGCGCCAGCATGCGCAGGCCCTGGCGCCTTGCAGTGCACGGGCGCGGCCGGAAGTCGCCAAAGGGGGAGTCATGTCCATGCTGATACGGATGAATCTGCCGGGCCTGCTTGCGTCGCTGCGGCTGCTGTCGCTGGCGCTGGCGCTCGGCCTGTACCCGGGGCTGCAGCAGTCCCAGGCCGCGCCGCCGGCGAAGCAGACGGCCCAGGCCAAGAACCCGGCAGCCGCGCCGGCGCGCTCGCTCAAGGCCAAGTCCTTCGACGCCACCGACTGCTACGACTGTCACCAGGACGTGAAAGCTTTCCACCTCGAAGGCCAGCACAAGACCGTCGGCTGCGACTCGTGCCACGGCGGGCTGGACGCGCACCGGCCCAAGGGCAAGGGCCGGCCCAGCACGGTGATGGACCCGGCCAACTGCGGCACCTGCCACGAGAACCAGTTCCGCACCATGTACTCCATGAACACCGAGAAGACGGCGCACAAGGAGAAGTCGGGGGCGACCGCCGGCGCCATGGACAAGATCCTGATGCCGCACGGCTTCACGCGCGAACACAACGAGCCGCGTTCGCACGCTTTTGCGCTGTACGACCAGGTGGTGGTGGACCGCGCCTTCGGCGGCCGCTTCCAGAGCAAGGACGGCAAGGCCGGCCTGGCGCGCATGGGCGGCAACTTCAGGATCTGGGATGTGCTGGTCGACGAGTTCCCGGGCGAGCCGCACAAGGCCTTCAAGCCCGGCACCGCGGCGGCGGCCAACCCGGTGTGCATGTCCTGCAAGTCCTCCGACCACATCCTGGACTGGGCCTACATGGGCGACCCGGTGCCAGCGGCCAAGTGGAGCCGGCTGTCCAAGGTCAACGAGTTCGTCAAGGACACCAACCACTCGCTGAACTGCAACTTCTGCCACGACCCGCACGCGGCCAAGCCGCGGATCATCCGCGACGGCCTGATCCAGGCCCTGACGCGGCCCGAGAAGGACACGCTGTGGCACCAGGACCCCAAGGGCGCCAAGATCGACGTCAAGGACCTCGGCGAACGCGGCTTCACGCGCAAGATCGCGATGCTCAGCCGCTACGACAGCAAGCTGCAGTGCGGCCAGTGCCACGTCGAATACAACTGCAATCCGGGCACCGACCCCGGCACCGGGCAGCCGGTGACGATGGCCGATGCGCGCACCAACCACTTCCCGTTCAAGGACGTGAACGGGATCCAGCAGCACTACGTCGACCTCAAGTTCGGCGACTTCAAGCACGCCGTCACCGGCGCCATGCTGTGGAAGGGCCAGCATGCCGACGTCGAGACCTTCTACAACAGCACCCACCAGAAGGCCGGCGCCGAGTGCGCCAACTGCCACATGCCCAAGGTGAAGGACGCCAAGACCGGCAAGACCTACACCTCGCACTGGCAGACCTCGCCACGCCACTACATCAAGGAGACCTGCCTGACCTGCCACAAGGACTGGACCGAGAAGCAGGCGCTGTACAGCATCGACTCGCTGAAGAACCGCTGGGTGGGCAAGATGCGCAAGGCCGAGTTCTGGCTGACGCGCCTGATCGACCGCTTCGAGCAGGCGCAGAACCTGGGTGTCGACGGCGCGGTGCTGAACGAGGCGCGCGCCAAGCACGCCGAAGCGCACATCCACTACGAGTGGTGGTCGGCCACCAACGGCGCGCACTTCCACAATCCGCAGCAGTTCGAGGCCTCGGTCAACAAGGGCATGCTGGCGTCGCAGGCCGGCATCAAGCTGCTCGACGACGCGATGGCGCTGCGCCGGCCCCAGGCGGCGGCCGCCGTGCCGCGCTGAGCCTTCCGCTGCCGGCTGACGTGGACACCCAGCCCGCGTTCTTGGTCCTGGCGGCCGGCCTCGTGGCCCTGGCTCTGGCCTGGCCGCTGTGGGCCGTCTGGCACGGCGTGGGCCTCCGGGCCCCGGCCGCCGTCCGCCGCCGCGCCTGGTTGCTGAGCGCGGCGATGGTGCTCGGCCTGCCGGCGATGTCGGTCGGGCCGTACCTGTTGCGCGGCGACCTGGATGCGCTGGTGACTGAGCGTGGCGCGCTCGGCGAGCAGTGGCTGCAGCAGGAGCTGCCGGAGCCCGGCGAGGACGCGGAGCGGCTGCTGCGTGAACTCGATCGCCACCTGCGCCAGACCACCGGTGACCCTCGGGCCTGGATCTTGAAAGCGCGCCTGCACATGCAGTCTGATCGTCATGCCGATGCCGCCGCAGCCTATGCGCTGGCGCTGGCCGGCCGCTCGAAGGCCGTCAACGACGCCGGAGTCTGGATCGAGTACGCCGAGGCGCTGGGCATGAGCCAGGGCCGCACGCTGCTGGGCGAGCCGCAACGGCTGGTGCTGAAGGCGCTGGAGATCGACAGCCGCCATCCGCAGGCGCTGGACCTGGCCGGCAGCGCGGCGTGGGAGGGCGGTGACTACGGTGCAGCTGCAGCGCACTGGCAACGGCTGCTGGCGCAACTGCCCAGCGGCAGCCAGCGCCATGACGAACTCGAGCGGGCTATTGCCAGGGCGGAACAGCGCGCGCGCCTGGCCTTGCCGCTCCGGCGCTGAAGGCCGGTCGGGCGTGCTCATCGTTCCAGGCCCGGTTGGCCTGCCCCTGCCAGCAGCGCACCTGCGCCAGCCGCGCTGGGCCCGTCGCGCACCAGCTTGCGGTCGCGCCCGTGCGCCAGTGCATCCGCGACGTGCGGCAGACCGAGCAGTGGTTGGCACAGAGCATCTCGCCACACGACTGCGCTGCAGCCGGCGTGGCCAGGCAGCAGCCGGTGGCCAGCAGTGCAAGGGTCAGCAGGGGCCGCTGCGGCAGAGTCGGTGCGGCCATCGGCGGGTGCACCTTCGGACAGGGGCGATGAGCCCTGTGGGTGGGGCTTCAGTGCCGCGTCGCGCCGTCCTGCCGCTGGCCTTCCAGGCGCACGAACAACTCCGTCAACTCCGCCAGCTCGCGATAGAAGTCGCTTTGCGCGTGGTCGTGAACGGCCAGGATGAAGCCGCCCAGCCAGCGGCCCAGGTGGCCGACGAGAAAGGCCGTGCGCAGAACCTCAAGCGCCTGAACCGCATCAGGTTGGTCGGCGGCATGGGCCTGGTTGAGCTGAAAGTTCAGCAGGTAGAGGAACTCCAGTTCCACGGCCACGTGATCGGGCAGGTCGCGGAAGTCCTCGGCCATCGCGAAGCCGCCTTGCGCGTAGAGCTTCTGCAGCTCGACCACACTTTCCTGCATCAGCTCGGGGTCGGTGCTCAGCCACACCGAGGCGTAGGGCTTGGCCAGCGCCTGCGGTGCACCCAGAAAGAGGCGGGTGTAGTCGACCAGCAGGTCCTGCAGGTCGGCCGCCGCGAAGGCCGCTGCCAGGCGCTGCGCGTGTTCAGCCAGCTCAGGGCTGATGCGCTGCGCCGCGGCCGCGATGGACTCGAACAGCCGCTCCTCGGTGAACTCGGCGCCTGGCTCGTAGTAGCAGCCGGCCAGGAAGCGGCACAGCTCCTGCCGCGCCAGCGCCTCGTCGGTCGCCACTGGCGCAGTCGCCGTCGGTGTCGTCGGTTTGGGCACGGCCTCAGGCCCGGGCACTGTACTTGCCGACGTAGTGGACGTTGGGCTTGGTGCCCTTTTCTTCCTTCAACCGGAAGCCCTTGTCCTTGGCCAGGATCATCGCGATCTGCGACTTCGGGTCTTCCTGGTCGCCGAAGATGCGCGCCTGTGACGGGCAGACCTCGACACAGGCCGGTTGCAGCCCGTTGAGCACCCGGTGGTGGCAGAAGGTGCACTTCTCGATGGTGTCGCCCTTGCGCAGTGGCGGCGCGTCGCCCGAGGTGAATCGGGTCATCGCGGGAATGGAGGCGCCCGCCTTGGCCGCGGTTTCGGCACCCGAGGCGGTGCCGCCCGCGATGGCCGCCGTCTTGTCTTCCCAGTAGGGCTGCGTGGGCTTGTCGGCCGGGTTGTAGCTGATGACGCTGTAGGTCTCGCCGCTGAGGCTCTTGCCGTCCAGCTCGTCGTGGCTGTAGGGGCAAGCTTCCTGGCACTGGCGGCAGCCGATGCACAGCTCGTTGTCGGTCAGCGTGATGCCTTCGGGCGTCTTGAAGATCGCCTTGTTGGGCTTCACCGGGCAGGCCTTGATGCAGGGCGCGTCGGTGCAGTGGTTGCACAGCACCGGCAGCACGAAGTGCGTCGCGTTCGGGAACGTGCCCTCGGTGCGCATGATGAAGTCGGCCCAGTTGTGGCTCTGGCCGTCACTCCGGTTGGCGGTGTTGTTTTCGGTCTTGCAGGCAAACGCGCAGGCGCCGCAGCCCACGCACTTCGCCAGGTCGATGACCATTCCAAGTCTTGTCATGATGCTGTCCTCAGGTTCGTGTGCTGCGGGTTCAGGCCTTGACGATCCGCACGCCGGTGAAGCCACCATTGCGCGCCGTCGAGCCGCTGAGCCTGTCGTAGTCGTCGACCAGGATGTCGTTGTTGTTGCCGCCGATGGTGGCCATCTGGCCGAACTTGGCCGTGGCCACGCGGCCGTAGGCCCAGTGGCCTTGGCCATAGCACTTGGTGACGGTGCCGGGGCGGATGCCTTCCCAGAGCTTGAGCTCGCTGACGATGCTGCCGGCCATCGAGGTGATGCGCACGGAGTCGCCGGTCTTCAATCCCAGCCTGGCGCCGTCCAACGGGTTCATCTTCAGCACGTCGGCGTAGGACACGTCACCCGGGTCGACCTTCTTGAACTCCTGGTACCAGGGCAGATTGGCACTGCGGCCCTCGCGGTTCAGGCGGCTCTTGTAGTCGACAAAGTCAAAGGGATAGTCGGCCGCGCTGCCATGGCGCTTGGGCGGCTCGTAGTGCGGGACGAAGGCCATTTCGCCGCGTGCCACGTAGCCACTGACGTTCAGGATGTCGTCGACCGTGGTCTCGTACTTCTTGGCGTGTTCGGTGAGGCCGGCCTTCAGCGCCTCGCTGTAGAACTCGAACTTCTTGGTCGGCGTGTTGAACTTGCCGCCCCAGCCCCGCTTCAGCGTGTACTTCGGGCCGCTGAACATGCCCTTGGCCTTGAACGCGGCCCAGCCCGTGATGGGTGCGTCGCCCTTCAGCGGTTCCCTGGCCATCCACAACGGTGCACTGCTGATCTTGGTCGCGATCTCGTTGAACTCCGCAGCCGAGGTCGGCAGCCTGCCGGTCTCGGGGTCCTTGAACTCCTGCGCGTAGTAGTCGAAGAGGTTGGGGAAGCCCCTGACCTTGAGCTTCTCGGCCAGCAGCCACATCACCTCGGTCTCTTCTTGCTTGACGTCCCACAGGCGCTTGACGGCCCCCTGCTGGATCGACGCATAACCATGGCCGTTGCCCGCGTTGGTGACGATCGACCAGCCCTCGGCCGAGTTGAAGGTGGACGGCAGCACGATGTCGGCGAACTGCGTCATCTCCGAGGGGTTGGTCACCAGGTGCACGAAGAAGGGCACCCTGGCCATCACCGTGTCCCAGCGGTCGGCGCCGGTGCACGAGAAGTTGAAGTTGGCCCACGAGGCGAGGAAGACCTTCACCGCACCCGGGTCCTTCAACATGCCGTTGGCAATGTTGTTGGTGACCACGCCGCTGCCGGGCCTGGCGTTCATCATCGCCGGCATGTCCTTGGCACCGCGGCCGTCGAGCTTCTTGCCCTTGCTGCCGGTCTTGGCCACCTCGTCGACGTACTTGTCGGAGCTCGGGAACCTGCCCACCGGGACGCTGCTGCTCTGCCACACGCCGCCTTCGGCGTCGATCGAACCCAGCAGGCCGTTGAGCGCGTGCACGGCCATCGCGCTGTAGGTGCCGCGCGGGTGCATCGCGGCACCGGGGCCCATCCAGACGGCGGTCTTGGGCGCGGCCTTGCCCATCGCTCGGGCCACGCGCACGATCTGCGCCGCCGGGATCAGGCTCTCCTTCGCGCCCCAGGCCGGCGTGCGGTCCTTCAACTCCAGGTTCCACCACTTCACGACGCCGTGGGTCTCTTTTTCTGCGAAGGCGGCCTCGTCGACCGTCGTGCCGGGTACGAACAGGTTCTTGCCGTCCTTGAAGTCACCCACGAACTCGCGGCTCCACAGGCCTTCGACGAGCAGCACGTGGGCTATCGAGCCCGCCAGCGCGCCGTCGCTGCCGGCCTTCAGCGGCAGCCACTCCTGGGCCTTGGCCGCGGCATTGCTCAGGCGTGGATCAACGGCGATGACGGTGCCGCGTTTGACGATCTCGTGGAAGCGGTGGATGGTGTTGGGCACCATGCGGTTCGAGGCCAGCGGGTCGCAGCCCCAGACCACCAGGCACTGGGTCTTCTCGAGGTCGTAGTCGCGGTAGCCGTAGAAGCCCTGGGTCAGCCCCGGGCCCATCTTCTCGGCCTCGGCGCAGATGGCGCTGTGCGAGAAGTAGTTGGCCGTGCCCCAGATCTTGGGCAGCGCGCCGTACATCAGGTCGGTGGACGTGGGCGAGTAGCGCCCGCGCACGTACATCAGCTTGCCAGGTTCACCGGCGCGGCGCAGCTCCATCATCTTCTCGGCCACCGTGTCCAGCGCCTCGTCCCAGCTGATGGGCACGAACTTCGGGTCGACGCCACGGCCCTTGACGGGGTTGGTGCGCTTCATCGGCGTCTTCACGCGGTCGGGGTCGTACATCTGCTGCGGGATCATGTGGCCGCGCGGGCAGACATATCCGTGGTTGGTCTTGCTCAGCGGGTTGCCGCGCACCCGTACCGCACGACCGTCCTGCACGAAGATCTGGATCGCGCACCACTGCGTGCAGCCCTGGCAGGTGCTGCCGACCCAGTCGCCCTTGGCCGGCGCCGAGGGCTTGGCCGCGCGGGGCACGAAAGCACTGGTCAGCGGAGGCGGTGTCGTGGCGCAACCGCTGGCCAGCCAGCCGGCGCTGGCGCCGGTGGCCATGATGAAGGTCCTTCTCGTCAGCTTCATGGTCGTCCTTGGTGAGGCTGCATGCACATTGCCAAGCCGCACTCTGAACCTGGACAGCGGGCAGGACTTGACGCAGGACAACTGTTTGTGACGCTGCCCGAATACCACAGCGCGTTGATCGACAATGCCGGCGTCGCCCCGGCTCCCGGCCCTTCACCAGGTCCTGCACACATGAAAGTCTTTGGCATCGCCGGCCGCTCGGGCATGGGCAAGACCACGCTGCTGGAGCGGCTGGTCCCGGAGCTCACCGCGCGCGGATGGGTGGTGTCGCTCATCAAGCACAGCCACAAGGCGATCGAGATCGACCGCCCGGGCAAGGACTCGTACCGCCTGCGCGATGCGGGCTGTCAGGAGGTGCTGCTGCTCGGCAACGGGCGCTGGGCGCTGATGCACGAGCTGCGCGGCGCCGACGAGCCGCCGCTGGAGTACCTGATCAGTCGCATGCAGCACTGCGACCTGGTGTTGATCGAGGGTTTCAAGAACGGCGGCTTCCCCAAGCTCGAGGTCTGGCGCGCCGAACCGGGACAGCCGATGCTGTGGCCCGACTGGCCGGGTATCCTGGCCGTCGCCAGTGATGCAGCGCTGACAGAGCCGGGCGTGCAACGGCTGGATCTGGCCGATACCCGCGGCCTGGCCGACTTTGTACAGGCGAACGCGGCACTGGTCTGAGGCGGGACGGCGGCGCGGGACGGTCGTCCATAGGCTGCGCGCCCAATGCCTTCGGCGTTCTTTCACTCGAACAGGGAGAGGCATGGAACAGATCGACGCCCTCGTCGTCGGGGCTGGCGTGGTGGGTCTGGCCGTCGGCCGGGCGCTGGCGCAGCGCGGTCTGGAGACGGTGGTCGTCGAAGCCGCGAAGGGCATCGGCCAAGGCGTGAGTTCGCGCAACAGCGAAGTCATCCACGCCGGCCTGTACTACCCCCCGGGCAGCGCCAAGGCGCGGCTGTGCGTGCGCGGCAAGGAATTGCTGTACGACTTCTGCGCCAGCCACGGCGTGCCGCACCGGGCTTGCGGCAAAGTCGTGGTGGCCACCGCGCAGGATCAGCACCCGGCGCTGCAGGCGCTGGCCGAGCGCGCCCGTGCCAACGGCGTGCCGGTGCAGTCCTGGTCCGCCGAGGACCTGCGCCGGCGTGAACCGGCGCTGCGCGCCACGCAGGCCTTGTGGTCGCCCAGCACCGGCATCGTCGACAGCCATGCCCTGATGCTGGCCTTGCAGGGCGACCTGGAACGTGCCGGCGGCGCGCTGGCGCTGTGCTCGCGTGTCGAATCGATCGACTTCCAGGCCGGCCGCCCGGCCCGCGTGCAGGTGCTGGCCGACGGCGGTGGCTTCGAGCTCGATGCCCGCTGCGTCGTCAACGCCGCGGGCCTGCACGCCTGCGCCCTGGCGCAGCAGTTCAAGGGGTTGCAGCCCCGCCATGTCCCGGTGGCGCGATTTGCCAAGGGCAGCTACTTCTCGCTGGCCGTGCCGTCGCCTTTTTCATGCCTCGTCTACCCGGCGCCGGTGGACGCCTGGCTGGGTCTGCACCTGACGCTGGACCTGGCGGGGCAGGCCCGCTTCGGTCCCGACCTGGAGTGGCTGGCGATCGATGAGCCCGAGGCCATCGACTACGCCGTCGATCCTGCGCGCGCGGTGGCGTTTGAAGCTGCCATCCGCCGCTACTGGCCGGCGCTGCCCGACGGTGCGCTGCAGCCGGCCTACAGCGGCGTGCGGCCCAAGATTCACGGGCCCGCCGAGCCGGCGCCGGACTTTCGCATCGACGGGCCGGCGCAGCACGGCGTGCGCGGGCTCGTCAACCTGTTCGGCATCGAGTCCCCGGGGCTGACCTCGTCGATGGCCATCGCCGAGGAGGTCGGGGCCCTGCTGGACGTGTCCTGAAATGCCAAGCGACCCCGCAGGGCCGCCTGAAGAGGGCCTGAAAGAGGCCCGTGAGCGCAGGTTGCTCAGGCCTTCTTGGCCCAGGCGCTGCACCAGCCAGGGCCGGCGACCTGCTTGGTGCCGAACAGCGGGCAGCCGCCCCAGGGGTCGGTCGCCTTGCCCTGGTACAGGGCGCAGTTGGTGCACTTCTGGTCGGCGGCGTGCTTCGGGAACTTCTTTTTGTCGGTCTTGCTCGTGTCGGCGACATAGCCCAGGGCGACGGCTTGCGGATCCTTCTCGTCGACCTTGGCGGCCTGTGCCTGGGCGCTGCTGGCGGCCAGGACAGAGCCGCAGGCGGCCACTTGCATCAGGAAGATACGGCGATTGGTTTCAGACATGGTTGCATCTCTCCGGTGGAGGGGTTGGGGGTCAGCGGGAAAGCGTTGGACGGGCCGCCGCGCGCCGGACGGCGCGGCTTGCGACTCGACTCAGGTCGTCGTGACGGTGAGGCCCAGGCAACTGTTGCAACGACCGAGGCCGCGCAACCGCGGATCGGGCTTGCCGTCGCCGGTCTTGAAGTTGGCGTGGCACTTGATGCACACGTACATCTTCGAGCTGGACATCATGGGCTTGACCCCGGGCTCGGCATGCGGCCGCGCGGCCGTGTACTCGGCCTGGGTCTGGCGGAGTTTGGGTCCGCTGGTGGTATCTGGGGAGGTGGGCGTGCGGCGAGTGGTCATGGCAGGAGGAGGCCGGGAAGGGCGCCCCGGTCGACGCGAAGCCCCTATTGTCCTCGGATTTCACGCTCGTCGCACTCGGGAGTGTCATGGGGTCCGGTGGCCAGGGGCCTGCGCAGGGTTTCGGCGCCCTGAAAGGGACGCCCGGTGCTCAACGCCCCCGCCCGTTGCGGGGTTGACCCGCCGGCCGCTCAGGGGTCGGGGTTGAAGGCCTCGACGCGCACTTCGCAGACGATGCCGCGCGGCTGGTTCTCGCTCCAGTTCACGGTGCCCCCCAGCGCCTTGACGCGTTTGCGCACCCCGCCCAACCCCAGGCCGTGAGCCCAGCCCTGCGGATCGCGTCCGGCGCCGTCGTCGGCCACGCTCAGGCTCAGGCGCGGGCCTTCCAGCAGCAGCGTCACGTCGACGCGGCTGGCGTGGCCATGGAACAGCGCGTTGCTGACCAACTCGCGCAGCACGCGCGTCAGCGCCGACCACTGCACCATCGACAGCCGCAGATCGCGGTCGTGGCTGAAGCTCCAGCCCAGCGTGGCCTGGGCCGCGGCCAGGCGCTGGCTCAGGTCGGACTTCCACTCGGCGCCGGCGTGGCTGAGCCTGTGCTCGGCGGCGGCCAGGCCCCGCGTCAGCGTCTTCAGGTCCTGCAGCGTGTGGCGGATGTAGTCCTCCATCTCGGTCGACTGCGCCTGGTACATCAGCGTCAGCAGGCGCGCGCCGATGTCGTCGTGCAGGTCCTGGGCCAGCCGTTGCCGCTCTTCGTGGCGGCCGCGCTCGACCGCCTGGTCGTAGGCCACGGCGCGGCGCAGCTGCTGGATCACGCGGTCGGCCAGCCGCGCGTCGTCGTGATTGAACAGGCGTTGCCCGCCCTGGGCGTAGCGCAGCAGCAAAGCGGCGCCGGGGGGGCGGCGCTCGTCGGGGCCGCGCAAGGGCACCGCCAGCGCCGACCCGCCGCCGAGCACGCGGCTGCGCAGCGGCACGCGGTCGACGTGCAGCAGTTCCAGCGGCTCGAACAGATCGCGCAGCAGCCGCGCGAGACGCTGCGGATACGTGTCCGGCTGGGCCTGCACGTCGCGCGCGGCACGGTAGAGCAGCTCGAAGGTGCGCTCGGTGGTGAGCATGTTGCGGCCCAGCAGGTGCTGCAGCACGACCTGGCGCGCCGCGGCGTACAGTGCCAGGGCCACGAACACCGCCACCGCCAGCGAAGCGAAAGCGCTGAGCGAGAAGACGGCCACGAACAGCAGGTCCACCGAGGCGGCGACGGTGCTGATGCCGGCCAGCAAGGCGAACTCGCGCACCAGCTGCCGGCTGCGCGACAGGAACGGCGTGAGCAGGATCAGCGATGCCAGGAACAGGTACCAGGCAACCGAAGCACCGACCGCGACGCCGTGAGCCACCCCCGGCAGCCCGGCGGAAGCCGCCACGGCGGCCGACACCAGCAGCAGCGTGGTCAGCGTGATGAGTCCGAGGCGCCGCATGACGGCGGCGAAGGGATTGGGATCGGCGCGGTACGAGCGGCGGATCACCGCCAGCGCCGCGATCCCGAGGCTCGCACACAGGCCCTGCGCCCACCACCAGGCGCCACCGAGCACGCCTTGCTGGATCAGCAGCAGCGCCAGCGCGACGCCGGCCCACGCGCAGACGGCGATCAGCGGCGCCTGCCGCAGCCGGTGCGGGTGCAGCGCGAAGACGTGCACCATCGCCGCGCCCGTGCACAGGTCCAGGGCCAGCCGCAGCGGCAGGTCCACCGACGCCGCGCCGGGCGGCAGGCCCAGGCCATGGACACTTTGCATGGCGATGAACAGCAGGTTGCCGGCCTGGCACAGCGCCATCACGGCAAACAGCAGGTTGCGCGGCTGCGGACGTGCCAGCACCACCACCACTGCAAACAGGTACAGCAGCAGCGACAGGCCGGTCAGCGGCCACATCAGCAGGCCCAGGCCGGCAAAGCCGCGCGGCGGCGCCGGCACCGTGACTTGCCTGTCGGGCGCGAGCCACAGTTCGACGCTGCCGCTGGCCAGCCGGTCGGCGAGCAGTTCCTGCATCGCGATCTGGCGCGCTCGCACTGCGTCGTGCACCTGCCAGCGCGGCGAGCGGTGCAGCAGCAGCGCGTCCACCGGCTGCGGCCGTCCCTGGTCGTCGCCGATGGCCAGCAGCGTGCGGCCCTGCAGCCCCTGCAGCGCAGGCAGCCGGCTGCCCTGCAGCACCAGCGCGCCGTCGGCGGCACTGCTCCACTGTGCGTCCAGGTGCGGCGTGCCCGCGAGCCAGCGCGCCAGCACGAAAAGACCCAGGCAGCCCAGCAGCGCAGCGGCCACCAGGCCCCGGCGCCGCCAGCCGATCAGCAACGGCGTCGCGCGCCCGGCGCGCGCCGGCTCCAGGGTGCTGGGCCCGAAGTTCGACTCGGCGCCGGTGGCCGCTGCGCTGGCGCTCTTGGCCACGATCAGGTCGAGCTACTGGGCCGCGCCCGCGCCGCTCAGACCAGTCCCTGTTTGCTGGCCAGCACAGCCGCTTCGGCGCGGCTGGAGACGTTGAGCTTCTTGTAGATGGACTTGATGTGGTCGTTGACGGTGAACCACTTGATGCCCATCAGGCTTGCGATCTCCTTGATCGTGAAGCCCTTGCTCAGGTAGGTGAGCACCTCGGTCTCGCGCGGCGTGAGCCGTTCATGGTCGGGCTGCTTCTCCATCGGCACCGGCTTGCTGGTCGTGAAGCTGGGCGGCGAGAAGCCCGAGTCGGGGGCATGCGAGTCCCCGCCTGGCCGAAAGTGGGTCAGCAGCCGCCGCGCGATGGCCGGCGACAGGGGCGGCTGGCCGCGCACGATCTTCTGCAGTTCTTCGACCAGGACCTCGAAGCGGTCTTCCTTGAGCAGGTAGCCGTCGGCCCCGCACTGCAGGGCCGGGAACAGGTGGTCGTCGTCGGAGTACAGCGTGGTGACGATCTTTGTCGCCGGGTACTGCCCCAGTTCGGTCAGCAACTCCATGCCGTTGCCGTCGGGCAGTTCGAGGTCGACGAGGATCAGCTTGAACGGGTCCACGCCGTGCAGGCCCTGGGCGCCGCCGGTGAGCGAGATCTGACGGCGGGCGCTTTCCAGGTCACCGGCCTCGGTGATCAGGATCGCGTCGCTGAAGCTCTCCCGCACGACGCGGCAGAGAAAGCTGCGCGCGACCGGGTTGTCCTCGAGTATCAGTACCTTCACTGCCACGGGTGGTCTCTCCTGTGTCGAGACGCGCCGATGCTAGCGCGGATCGCTGTCCTTGCCCGTCCCCCAAGGGGGTCTGTTTCAGTCGTTCACGAGCAGCAGCTTGCCCAGCACCTGGCGCGAGCCCATGCGCGCGTAGGCGGCGCGGATCTCGCTCATCGGCAACGGCTGGTCGAGCACCGGCTTGATGAGGCCCTGGCCGTACCACTGCGCCAATTGCATCAGGCCGGCGGCATTGGCCTTGGGCTCGCGCTTGACGAAGTCGCCCCAGAACACGCCGACGATCGACGCGCCCTTGAGCAGCGCCAGGTTCCACGGCAGCGCCGGGATGCCGCCGCCGGCGAAGCCCACCACCAGGTAGCGGCCGCGCCAGGCGATGGAGCGGAACACCGGCTCGGCCAAAGCGCCGCCGACCGGGTCGTAGACGACGTCGGGGCCCTTGCCGCCGGTCAGCGCCTTGAGCGTCTCGCGCACGTCCTGCGTGCTGTAGTTGAGCGTGGCGTCGGCGCCCAGCCGCGTGCACAGCGTGCACTTCTCGTCGCTCGACGCGGCGGCGATGACGCGCGCGCCGGCAGCCTTGGCAATCTGCAGCGCCGCGGTGCCCACGCCTCCCGCTGCGCCGAGCACGAGCACGGTCTCGCCGGCCTGCAGCCGGGCGCGGTCGATCAGCGCGTGGTGCGAGGTGCCGTAGGTGAAGGCGAAGGCGGCGCCGTCCTCGAGCGCGAAGCCTGGCGGCAGCGGCATCACCCGCGCCGCGTCGACGCAGGCGTGGGTGGCAAAGCCGCCGGTGCCGGCGATGACCGCCACCGGCGCGCCGACGGCGAGGTGGGTCACGCCTTCGCCCACCGCGTCGACGGTGCCGGCGAACTCGGAGCCGGGCACGAAGGGCAGCGGCGGCTTGAACTGGTACTTGCCCTGCACGATCAGCAGGTCGGGGAAGTTCAGGCTGGCGGCCTTGATGGCCACGCGCACTTCGCCGGGTTTGGGCTCGGGCGTCGGCAATTCGCGCCAACGCAGCGCGTCGACGCCGTCCAGGGATTCACAAAGCCAGGCGTGCATGGTCGGGTCCTCGGTCGCCCGGGTCGGGCAGCTGGCGATGATAAGCAGCGGCGCAGCCGCCGCGCCGGGCGCTACATCTGGCGGAACTGGTGCACGTAGCTGCGGCTCACCGGCAGCACCTCGGCGCGGCCGCGCAGGTGCACGTCGGCGGTCTCGTTGGCGCCGCGCGTGACCTGTGCCACCTGCGCCAGTGCGACGATGACCGAGCGGTGGATCTGCACGAAGCGCGCCGGGTCGAGCTCGTCGGCGAGTTCGCGGATGGTCTTGCGGATCAGCGCTTCGCCGCCTTGCCAGACGACCAGCGTGTACTTCTCGTCGCTGCGCAGGTACACCACCTCGTCGACCGGGATCAGGCGCACGCTCGGGCCCACCGACGCCTTGATCCACTGCAGGTGCTGCGGCGCGCCCGCGGTCTGGCGCAGGCGTGCAGCCAGCGCGTCGAGCAGCGGGTCCGCTGAGGCGCGGCTCGCTGCCGACGAAGTCGCGCAGCCGGCCGCCGACGGCCACGGCGTAGATCAGCAGCGTGCCCAGCGGCGCGGCGACCGCGACCGCCAGCGTCGTGAGCAGCCAGCGCGGCAGCCACGCCGGCAGGCGCTGTTCGGGCTCGCGCTGGCAGGCGACGAACACCAGCAGCAGCAAGATCGACAGGAAGAGCGTGCGGCCCAGCAGCACCGAAAAGGGGGTGACGAAGACCGGGTTCAGCAGCGCCGCGGCGCTGACCGCAAAGCCGATCGCCACGCCGAGGCTGCCCACGTTGAGCGACGCCAGCACCCGCCGTCCCAGCGCGGGCGGCGGGTGCATCGGGGCGGGTTCGGTAGCCATGAGGGACACGATAGCGCCGCCGCCGCGCCGTCCCAAGTGCCGCGTGGATGAATGACGGGAATCGGGGGCCAGACGGCGGATGACGGGCAGCGGCCGAAGGGCGAGATTCAGCCGGCGCCCGGGGCGCCGATCAGAGGCCCTGACGCTGGATCGTGGCGCCGAGTGCCTGGCGCAGCGTGTCGGCACTGTCCGAGAGGTGGGCGCGCGACTCGTTGTCGAGGTTGCTGCGCTTGCGCAGCGTGCCGTCGAGCCGCGCCAGCAATGCGCGCGCCTGTTCGCGCATCACGCCCCGCACGTCGGCACGGCCGCTGGCGCTGGGCCGCACGACGGCCAGCGACACGCGATTGACGTGGTCGCGCTGCAGGTCGCGGCGCGCCGGCGTGATGCCGGTGGCGGCGTCGAGTTCGCGCCACACGTCGCTGGCCAGGCGTTCGTGCAGCTCGCCGAGTTTGAACGCGTCCGACGGCTTGTCGAACTTGCCCACGCTGTCCAGGATGCGCGTCGCGATGACGTCGCTCATCAGGTAGTTGAGCACCGCGCGCTGCAGGTCGAGCAGCCGCTGCGGCACCGAGAACTCGGTCGGGGCGCCGCCTTCGGCGCGGTCCAGGTAGTCGGGCGCCATGCGCCGCTGCAGCGCCGGCGTCAGGCTCAGGCCCTCGGGGGACAGCACCGAGCGCGAGATCAGGTCCAGCGCATCGCGTTGCACCTGTGCCGCCAGCGGCTGCAGCGGTTCGCGGCCGCTGCCCGGGTAGTCGCGCAGCGTGCGCACGCCGCCGATCTGGCGCACCAGCACCCCCACCGCGCGCGTGGCGTCGTTGATGGCGAATCCGATCGAGCGGCGCAGCACCGCGTAGTCGCGGTCGGGCGGCAGCTCGCGCGTCTCCTGGCGCTTGAACAGGTCGCGCGCGATCGCCAGCCGCTTGCTGGCAAAGGCCATCGGGTCGTTGCCCAGATCGAGCTGGATCGTCTCGGGGTCGAGGCCGAAGAAGATGTCCTCGTCGGTGCCGTAGGCCAGTTGCGACTCGTTGCTGCGCGCGGCGATGCGCTGCAGCTCGGTGCGCTCGGCCATCGGCGTGGTGCCGGCGGGCATCGGCTTGTAGGCGTATTCGATGGCCCAGTAGTCGTAGGGCCCGAGTGCGGTGTGGAAGGGCACGCCGCCGGTCTGGCCGGGGCTGGGCAGGTTGACGGCGTTGTATTCCATCACCGAGCCCGACGTGCCGTGGGCGCGCGTGAACTCGGCGTCGGCCAGTTGCGCCTCGGTGTAGGCGCGCGAGGCGCGGAAGTTGTGGCGCAGCCCGAGCGCGTGGCCGACCTCGTGCATGATCGCTTCCTTGACGTAGTCCTGCACGAACTGGCGCGCGATCGGACTGTCGGGGTCCATGTCGCCGCGGGCTTCGAGCACGTCCAGCGCATAACCCAGCTGTTCGGCGGCCAGCGAGCCGTGCATGCAGCGCGCAAACTCCGCCGGCATGGCCATGCCCTGCGGCGGCACGAAGGGCAGCGCAAAGGACTGCGGGCCAGCACTCCAGTCGCCGGCATCGATCGCATCCTTGGCGCTGGCGCCCAGCACCTGCGAGCGCAGCGTGCGCGTGTTGCGCGCCGACATGCCCTCGAAGGCGATGTCGGCGTCCAGGATCTCGCCGCTGCGCGGGTCGACGTGGCTCGGTCCGATGGCGCCGAACACCGGGTCGGCATTCATCATCCAGCGCACCGACGGGTAGCCGAAGTCCAGCGTGTCGAACTTGGCGTCGTCGCTTTGCTGCTCGACTTTGAGGGCGCCGCTGATGCCGATCTTCTCGAAGGCCTTGTTCCACTCCAGGATTGCCGAGCGCACCGTCTCGCGGTAGACCAGCGGCACGTTGCGGTCGATCCAGAAGGTGATCGGCTTGACCGGTTCGGACAACTCCGCCGCCGGGTCCTTCTTCTCGAGGCGCCAGCGGTTGACGAAGCGTTGGCGCGGCGACATCTGCAGGTCGTCGGAGAAGTCGACGACGGCACTCGTGAACAGGCCCAGCCGCGGATCGGCGCGGCGCGGTGCCATCGGCTGCTCGGGCAGCGGTGCGAGCGAGAAGTGCAAGCCGACGAGCAGGCTGCGCGCGTCGGGCAGGAAGCGCGGCAACTGCGGCGTCGGAGCACCGGGCAGGCCGCCGAACCCCGGCACCGACACGCTGCCGGTGAAGAAATGGTTCTGCGTCTCGATGATGGTCGCGGACTCGTTGCTGCGCACCTCGGTGACGACGGAGTTGGCGCGGTCCAGGCTGTAGCCCTGGCGCAGCCCGCGCTGCAGCATCATGCCGATGCCCATGATGTCGTTGAGGAACAGCGCGTTGGCCTCGATCAGCACGCTTTTGCGGTCGGGGTGCGGTTGGCTGGCCACCGCGGTGGCCCCCATCAGGCTGTGAGAGTAGGAACTGGCCACCGCGCGTGCCTCGGGCGTGCCGGGCTTGGCGGAGACATCGGTGTTGCGCGCCTGCAGCCGGACCTGGTTGTGCACGCGCACGAACTCCACCACCTGCGGGCCGCCGGCGCCGTTGACCGGGTAGGCCATCAACCCGCCCAGCACCCAGGCTTCGCCGATGCCGTTCTTGATCTTGGGCGAGAGCAGGAACGGCTTGCCGAACTGCGCCGGCATGAGCTCGATCCAGACCTTGTCTTCCTTCTGCCACAGCGTCAGCGGCCCGTCGATGCGGCGTGCTTCGCGGATCACGACGGCAAAGGGTGGCGGGCCGCCCGGCGGCGTGGCGCCGGGCGTCGGGCGGAAGGCGGCCGTCGCCGCACCCGAGGCCGCCGCTGCCGCGGCCACCGGCGGTGTGCTGCCGGCTGCTGCAGCCGGGGTGCCACTCGAAGGTGCGGCGGCCGCCGGGCGCGCCGCAGGCTCGGGTGCCTTGGCTTGCTGCTGCTCGCCCGTGGGCAGGTTCTGGCAGCCGGCCAGCAAGGACGCGCCCAGCAAAACCAAGGCAGCTGGGATCAGGGTGGCAGGCTTGCGCATGGAGCGGCAGGGCGGGGAGCGCCGTGAGATCGACAGAACATTGTGCGCCGATCGCGCCGCCCCTGCCGGCGCCAGGATGCTGGGTGCGGCGTGCTGCCGTGCACGGCAGCACGCCGGGTGGCTCCGGCTGCTGCCGCCTTCAGTGAATCGGCTTGAAGCGCACGCGCTTGGGCCGCGCGCCTTCTTCGCCCAGACGCTTCTTCTTGTCGGCCTCGTATTCCTGGTAGTTGCCGGCGTAGAAGAACCACTGCGAGTCGCCCTCGCAAGCCAGGATGTGGGTGCAGATGCGGTCCAGGAACCAGCGGTCGTGGCTGATGACCATCGCGCTGCCGGCAAATTCGAGCAGCGCTTCTTCCAGCGCCCGCAGCGTTTCCACGTCGAGGTCGTTGGACGGTTCGTCCAGCATCAGCACGTTGCCGCCCTTGGCCAGCGTCTTGGCCAGGTGCAGGCGACCGCGTTCGCCGCCCGAGAGGCTGCCGACCATCTTCTGCTGGTCGTTGCCCTTGAAGTTGAAGCGGCCCAGGTACGCCCGGCTGGGCATCACGAACTTGCCGACGATGATGTTGTCCAGGCCGCCGGAGACGTCTTCCCACACCGTCTTGCTGCCGTCCAGGCTCTCGCGGCTCTGGTCGACGAAGGCCAGCTGCGCCGTCTTGCCGATCTTGACGTTGCCGCTGTCGGGCTGCTCGACGCCCTGCAGCATGCGGAACAGCGTCGACTTGCCGGCGCCGTTGGGGCCGATGATGCCGACGATGGCGCCTGCCGGCACCTTGAAGCTCAGGTTGTCGATCAGCAACCGGTCGCCGAAGCTCTTGCTCACGCCCTCGAATTCGATGACCTCGTTGCCCAGGCGTTCGGCCACCGGGATGAAGATCTCGTTGGTCTCGTTGCGCTTCTGGTACTCGACGTCGCTCAGTTCCTCGAAGCGCGCCAGGCGCGCCTTGCTCTTGGTCTGCCGCGCCTTGGCGTTGGAGCGCACCCACTTCAGCTCCTCCTTCATCGCCTTCATGCGCGCGTCTTCGGTCTTTTGCTCGAGCTCCATGCGCTTTTCCTTCTGGTCCAGCCAGTCGGAATAGTTGCCCTTCCACGGGATGCCGGCGCCGCGGTCGAGTTCCAGGATCCACTCGGCCGCGTTGTCCAAGAAGTAGCGGTCGTGGGTGATGGCCACCACGGTGCCCGGGAAGCGCTGCAGGAAGTGTTCGAGCCACTCGACGCTTTCGGCGTCCAGGTGGTTGGTCGGCTCGTCGAGCAACAGCATGTCGGGCTTGGACAGCAGCAGCCGGCACAGCGCCACGCGGCGCTTCTCGCCGCCGGACAGCACGCCGATGGTGGCGTCCCAGGGCGGCAGCCGCAGCGCGTCGGCGGCCAGTTCGAGCTGCAGGTCGGTGTTTTCGCTGCCGGCGGCGGCGATCACGGCTTCGAGTTCGGCTTGCTCGGCGGCCAGCTTGTCGAAGTCGGCGTCGGGTTCGGCGTACTCGGCGTAGACCTCGTCCAGGCGCTTCTTGGCCGCCAGCACGCCGCCGATGCCTTGCTCGACGCATTCGCGCACGGTCTGTTCGGGCTGCAGCTGCGGCTCCTGCGGCAGATAGCCGATGTTCAGGCCCGGCATCGGCGTGGCCTCGCCTTCGATCTCCTTGTCGATGCCGGCCATGATCTTGAGCAGCGTGCTCTTGCCCGAGCCGTTGACGCCCAGCACGCCGATCTTGGCGCCGGGGAAGAACGAGAGGTTGATGTTCTTCAGGATCTGCCGCTTCGGCGGCACGATCTTGCCGACGCGGTTCATGGTAAAGACGTACTGGGCCATGGCGGGTGCTTGTCCGGTTGCGAATGCAAAACCCGCAATTATCCGGCACCCGCGGTCGATGCCCCGCCGTCTGCCCTTGTCAGGCTGGCCGCGGGGACGAACGGCCGCCCGGGGGTGGGCTGTCGCGGCGCGCCGGCTTGAAGTTCAGTCGCCGGCCCCCATGTCGTGCCTGCCGGGCGCTTGTGACCGGGAAGGAAACCGCAGATGAGCCCCTCGACCACCACCGTCGAAGCCCCGGCTGGCCTGGTGAACGTGACGCACCTGGTCTACGCGCTGCATGCGCTGGGCCTGGCGATCGGCGCCTTCGGCGCAGCCAGCGTGCTGGGATCGTTCCTGTTCGGCTGGCCGTCGATCATCGCGGTCATCATCAACTACGCCAAGCGCAGCGAGGTGCGCGGCACCTGGCTCGAGTCGCACTTCAGCTGGCAGATCCGCACCTTCTGGTTCGCGCTGGCCTGGGCCGTGATCGTGGGCTTGGTGTCGCTGCCGCTGGCGGTCGTGCTGATCGGCATCGGCACCTGGGTGGCGGGCTTGTTCCTGCTCGGCGTGTGGGCGATCTACCGAATTGGGCGGGGTTGGATGCGCTTGAATGCGCATCGCGAGATGCCGCTCGCGTAGAATGCGCCGCAGCGCCGTGGGTTCCAGTCATCGCGGCGCGGTCGATTCCGACAATCCGACCTCTTCGCGCCTACCCGACTGGTGCACCCGCAACGGGTGACAGCAGGCAGCGAGCCACGGCCCACCGGGCCTT
>JAYUPN010000265.1:0-26047 GCA_043760065.1 Rubrivivax sp. | reverse complement strand
GCCGACCTTCATGCCGCGCACGGCCTGGTCGAACTGCTCGAGCATCTGGCCTTCGCCGATGATGAACTGGAAGGCCTCGGCCTTGCCGCCGTCGAAGGGTTCGCCGTCGATCTTGCCTTCGAAGTCGATCGTCACGCGATCGGTCTCGAGCGCGCCTTCGACCGCCGCCCGCAGGCCGAAGGTGCGGCGCTGCTTGCGCAGGATCTCCACCGTGCGGTCGATGGCGGCCTCGGTGACTTCGGTGCTGACGCGCACGACTTCGGCCGCGGCGAGGTCGCCGAGCTTGATCTCGGGATAGACCTCGAAGGTGGCGTCGAAGGCCAGTTGACCTTCGGGCGAATCGTCCTTCTGCGTGATGCGCGGCACGCCGGCGACGCGCAGCTTGGCTTCGGTGGCGGCGTCGCTGAAAGCCTGCCCGATGCGGTCGTTGACGACTTCGTTCTGCACCGAGTAGCCGTAGCGCTGTGCGACCACGCTCATCGGGACCTTGCCCGGGCGGAAGCCGTCGGCCTTGACGGTGCGCGACAGGCGCTTCAGGCGGCTCTCGATCTCGCCGTTGATGGTGTCGGCGGCGACCGTCAGCGTGATGCGGCGCTCGAGCTTCTCTAGGGTTTCAACTTGGACGGCCATGGTGTCTCTTTGGGGGGCAGTGGAGTCGGTGGGATTCGTCTGCTGGTGCGCGGGGCCGGACTCGAACCGGCACGCCCGTGAAGGCGTCAGGACCTAAACCTGGTGCGTCTACCAATTTCGCCACCCGCGCGGGTGGGGCGCCGCCGAAGCAGCAAACCCGACATTTTAGCGTCAGCCCATCAAGGTGCCCGTGGCGACCCCTCGCGCTTGACGCGAAACCAGGCCGCAGTCATCTGGCGGCCGCTTCGCGCTTGACGCGAAACCAAGCCGCGTACATCGCCGGCAGCGCCAGCAGCGTCAGCACCGTGGCCACCACCAGGCCGCCCATGATGGCCACCGCCATCGGCCCCCAGAAGACACTGCGGCTCAGGGGAATCATCGCCTGCACCGCTGCCGCTGCCGTCAGCACGATCGGGCGGAAGCGGCGAACGGCCGACTCGACGATGGCGTCCCAGGTCGGCACGCCGCGCGCGCGGTCCTGTTCGATCTGGTCGATCAGGATCACCGAGTTGCGCATGATCATGCCCATCAGCGCGATCACACCCAGCAAGGCGACGAAGCCGAAGGGCCGGTTCAGCAGCAGCAGCGCGGCAGCGACGCCGACGATGCCCAGCGGACCGGTCAGGAACACCAGCATCGCGCGGCTGAAGCTGTGCAGCTGCAGCATCAGCAGTGTGAAGATGATGAACAGCATCACCGGCACACCGGCGACGATCGAGCCCTGGCCCTTGCTGCTCTCCTCCACCGCGCCGGCGACCTCGATGCGGTAACCCGCGGGCATCTTGGCCATCAGCGCCTGCATCTGCGGCCAGACCTGGGCCGTCACCGTCGGGCCCTGCACGCCTTCGACGACGTCGCCCTGCACCGTGACGGCGTAGTCGCGGCCCTCGCGCCAGAGCACGCCGGGCTCGAAGCCGAAGCCGACCTTGGCCACCTGCGTCAGCGGCACGCTGCGGCCGCTGGCGGTGGGCAAGTAGGCGTTGCCCAGGTCGGTGATGGCCTTGCGTTCTTCCAGCGGCTGGCGCAGCACGATGTCGATCAGCTTGTCGCCCTCGCGGTACTGGCCGATGGTGCTGCCCGACAGAATCGTGCGCGAAGCCTGCGCGATCATCTGGCTGGTCACGCCCAGCGCGCGCGCCTTGTCCTGGTCGACTTCCAGGCGCAGCACCTTGATCTGCTCGTTCCAGTTGTCGTTGACGCCGCGCATGCTGGGGTTGGCGCGCAGCAGTTCCTTGGCCTGGTCGGCCCAGTGCCGCACCTGCAGCGCGTCGGCGCCGACAACGCGGAACTGCACCGGGTACGGCACCGGCGGGCCGTTGGGCAGCAGCTTGACGCGGCCGCGCACCTCGGGGAACTCGGCGGCGAGCACGGCCGGCAGGCGCACGCGAAGTTCCTCGCGCTCCTTCAGTCCCTTGGGCAGCACGATGGCCTGGCTGACATTGCTTTGCGGGAACACCTGGTCCAGCGGCAGGTAGAAGCGCGGCACGCCGCTGCCGATCCAGGTCGTGACGGTGTCGACGCCCTTCTCCTGCATCAGGCGGGCTTCGAAGCGCCGGGCGATGGCGTCGCTTTGCTGCACGGTGGAGCCTTCAGGCAGCCACAGGTCGACCAGGATCTCGGGCCGGCTGCTGTCCGGGAAAAACTGCTGCTGCACCTGGCCCATGCCAACAATGCCCAGCGCGAAGCTCGCCACCGTGAGGCCGATCGTGATCCAGCGGTGCTGCACGCACCAGTTCACGGCGCGCCGCAAGCGCGAGTAGAACGGCGTGTCGAAGAGCTCGTGCGGCTGTTCGCCGGCGGCACCTTCGACCCGGCTGTGCGTGTGCAGCAGCCACGCGCCCAGGTAAGGCACGAAGTACACCGACACCAGCCACGAGATCACCAGCGCCGCCGACGTCACGGCAAAGATCGCGAAGGTGTACTCGCCGGTGACCGACTGGGCCAGGCCGATCGGCAGGAAGCCCGCGGCCGTGATCAGCGTGCCGGTGAGCATCGGCATCGCCGTCACCTCGTAGGCAAAGGTTGCGGCGCGCAGCTTGTCGTAGCCCTCTTCAAGCTTGCGCACCATCATCTCGACCGCAATGATGGCGTCGTCGACCAGCAGGCCCAGCGCGATGATCAGGCTGCCCAGGCTGATCTTGTGCAGCCCCACGCCCCAATAGAACATGGTCACGAAGGTGATGGCCAGCACGAGCGGGATCGTGATGCCCACCACCAGCCCCGGCCAGATGTCGATGCTGAAGTTGAAAAACCCGGGCTTCGTGTGCAGGCCCAGGCTGATGAAGCTGACCGCCAGCACGATGAGCACGGCTTCGATCAGCACGCGGACGAACTCGCCCACCGATCGGCTCACCGCCGCCGGCTGGTCCTGCACCCGCACCACGCCGATGCCCACCGGCAGTTCGGCCTGCACCTGCTTCATCGCGCCGTCCAGCGCCTTGCCCAGCGCGATGATGTCGCCGCCCCTGGCCATCGAGACGCCCAGCGCGATGACCTCCTGCCCCTGGTGGCGCACGCGCACCGCGGGCGGGTCGACGTAGTCGCGCCGGATCGACGCGATGTCGCCCAGTTTCAGGCTGCTGGCGACACCGGTGGCTGGGTTGACGGCGCGGATGGGTACGCGCTGGAGCTCGTCCACCGAGTTGAACTGGCCGGCGACGCGCACCTGCAGGTTCTCGCTGCCGGCGTTGAGCACGCCGGCGCCTTCGACCGCGTTCTGGGCGCCGATCTGCGCGATGACCTGGTTCATGTCCAGGCCCATCTGCGCCAGGCGCTTCTGCGAGATCTCGATGAAGACCTTCTCGGCCTGCGCGCCGAAGATCTCGACCTTGGCCACGTTGGGCACGCGCAGCAGGACCTGGCGCACGCGCTCGGCCTGCACACGCAGTTCCTCGCGGCTGAAGCCGTCGGCGCTGAGCGCGAAGATCGAGCCGTAGACGTCGCCGAAGTCGTCGTTGAAGACCGGCCCGATGACGCCCTGCGGCAGCGTGCCGCGCATGTCGCCCACGCGCTTGCGCGCCTGGTACCAGCTGCCGCTGACGTCCTTGGGCGGCGCCGAATCCTTCAGCTGCAGCAGGGTCAGCGACTCGCCCGGCTTGGTGTACGAGCGCAGCTTGTCGGCGTGCGGCACCTCCTGCAGCGTCTTCTCGATCTTGTCGGTGACCTGCTCGGCCATCTGCTGCGCGCTGGCGCCGGGCCAGAACGCCTGCACCACCATGGCGCGGAAGGTGAAAGGCGGGTCCTCGTCCTGGCCGAGCTGGAAGTAGGCGGCGAAGCCCAGCACCAGCAGCACCACCATCAGGTAGCGCGTCAGCGCCGGGTGCTCCAGCGCCCAGCGGCTGATGTTGAAGCGCCCGCCCTGCCCGTCCTGGCCTGCGTCTTTGATGCCCATTTCCATGTGCCTGCCCGCCCGTTCAGCGGCTGGCCGCCGCAGCCGCCGGCACCGCGGCCGCAGCAGCTGCGTCGTAGAACTTGACCTTCTGCCCCGGCGTCAGCGTGTGCACGCCCGCGGTGACCACGGTCTGGCCGGCGCTCAAGCCGCTGGCCACGACCACCGCGTTGCCGTCAGCCCCGGCCACGACGACGGGTTGCACCTGGACCGTCATCGTCGCCTTGTCGAGCAGCCAGACGGCCGTGCGTCCCTGCTGCTGCATCACCGCGCTCAGCGGCAGCAAGGCCGGGGCTTCCTTGCGCGGCAGCTCCACCAGCGCCGTCACGGTCTGCCCCAGTTGCAGCGCCACCGCGCCGACGTCGGCCTTGACCAGGAAGGTGCGGGTCGCGGCATCGGCGGCCGCCGCCACTTCGCGCACCGTGGCCGGCAGCGACGTGCT
Organism: Rubrivivax sp.; assembly: GCA_043760065.1. GTDB lineage: Bacteria > Pseudomonadota > Gammaproteobacteria > Burkholderiales > Burkholderiaceae_C > Rubrivivax. The sequence continues at coordinate 21,587 of JAYUPN010000265.1, read as the reverse complement.
TGCGCCCCAGGGCCGGACCTGGATCGCACCGGTCTTGCCCAGCAGCGCACGCATGCCGGCGACGCCGTCCTCGGGTACCGCGAACACGGCGTCGCGCGGGCCGTCGTGCGCCAGCCGCAGCACCGGGGTGCCGGCGGCCACCACGGCACCGACTTCGGCATCCACCGCCGTCACGACCCCCGCCGCGGTGGCCGTGAGCGTGGCGTAGCTGGCCAGGTTGCCCTGCACACTGGCTTGCGACCGCGCCTGGTCGAGCTGCGCGCGTTGCGCCTGCAGCGCCGTCTCGCGCCTTTCGAGTTCGAGCGAGCTGATGAAGCCCTGGTCGCGCAGGTCCTTGTAGCGCCTGTACTCGGCCTGGCTCAGGTCGTAGCCCGACTGCGCCGCACGCAGCCCGGCCTGCGCGGCGTCCTGCGACAGCCGCAGATCGGCGGGGTCGAGCTGGGCCAGCGCCTGCCCCGCGCGCACGCGCTGGCCGACTTCGGCCGGCCGGCTGACGAGCTTGCCGCCGACGCGGAACGACAGCCGTGACTCGGTGCGGGCGCGGATCTCGGCAGCGTACTCGTGCACGCCGCCGGCAGACTGGGCGCTGACGGTCATCGTGCGCACGGCCCGCACCGGCTCGGGGGCGACCTCGGGACGGGAGCAGGCGGCCAGCATCGTCACGGCGCCTGCGACAGCCAGCAAAACCAAGGGACGAAGGGTCCGGACGTTCATGAAGGCAACCTGCTGTGGTGCGAGGCAAGGCCGCGCGATCTATTAATGACTGACCGGTCAGTAATATATTTCCCGACTGCTGGGCTGTCAATCCCTTGCTGGTGAAAGCGCGCTTTCAGAGCCCGCGCCGCTTGGCGCCGGCCGAAAGGCCGGCACAAGTGGCGAGAATGCGCGCGGTGAGCGTTGAACACTACGAAAACTTCCCCGTCGCTTCGCTGCTGTGCCCGCCGAGTCTGCGGCCCGCGGTCGCAGCGATCTACCACTTTGCCCGCACCGCCGACGACCTGGCCGACGAAGGCACTGCCGACCCGGCCGAACGTCTGGCCGACCTGGCCGCGTACCGCGCCGACCTGCAGGCGGTGCTCGCTGGCCACGACGCCGGCCCGCGCTGGCGCGGCGTCTTCGGTGCGCTGGCAAAGCAAGTCGAAGCCTTCGCGCTGCCGCCGCGCCTGTTGCACGACCTGCTCGATGCCTTCGAGCAGGACGTGCACAACCCGGCGTACGCCGACCGCGCGGCGCTGCTCGACTACTGCCGGCGCTCGGCCAACCCGGTGGGCCGGTTGCTGCTGCATCTGTACGGCATCGAGGACACGACCTCGCTGCAGCAGTCGGACGCCATCTGCAGTGCGCTGCAGCTCATCAACTTCTGGCAGGACCTCAGCGTCGACGGGCCGCGCGGCCGCTGCTACGTCCCGGCCACCGAACAGGCCGCGCACGGCGTGACGCTGGCCGAACTCCATCGGTGCAGCGACAGCGCGCGCAGCCGCCGGCTCGTGCGCACGCTGGTCGACTGGTCCGAAGCGTTGATGCAGCAGGGCGCGCCGCTGGCGCTGCGCCTGCCCGGCCGCGCAGGTTGGGAGCTGCGGCTGGTCGTGCAGGGCGGGCTGCGCATTCTTGAGAAAATCCGCCGCATGGACCATGCCGCCCTTCAGCAGCGCCCGCGCATCGGCAAGCTCGACGCACCCTTGCTGGCCTGGCGCGCAACTCGCATGTCCAGGGCGCTGCCATGACGCCCGAGCAGTACGTGCAGGACAAGGCGTCGGCCAGCGGCTCGTCGTTCTACTACGCCTTCATGTTCCTGCCGGCCTCGCGCCGCGCCGCCATCACCGCCTTCTACGCCTTCTGCCGCGAGGTTGACGACGTCGTCGACGAGAGCAGCGACGCCACGGTCGCCGCGACCAAGCTGCAGTGGTGGCGCAAGGAAGTCGCGCAGGCCTACGCCGGCCAACCCAGCCACCCGGCGATGCAGGCACTGATGCCGCTGGCGGCGGACTACGGCATCGAACAGCACCACCTGCAGGCGGTGATCGAGGGCTGCCAGACCGACCTCGAGCAGACGCGCTTCCTGGACTACCCCGCCCTGCAGCGCTACTGCCACCTGGTGGCCGGCATCGTGGGCGAGGTGGCGGCCAACATCTTCGGCCGCACCGAGGCGGCCACGGTCGGCTATGCGCACCAGCTCGGCCTGGCGATGCAGCTGACCAACATCATCCGCGACGTCGGCGACGACGCGCGGCGCGGCCGCATCTACCTGCCCATGAGCGAGCTGCAGCGCTTCGAGGTCAAGGCCCACGAGCTGCTGCAACGCACGGCGCCCTGGGGCTACAGCGACCGCTTCCAGGCGCTGATGCGCTTCCAGGCCGCGCGCGCGCACGCCACCTTCGACAGCGCGCTGCAGTGCCTGCCCGACGCCGACCGCGCGGCGCAGAAGCCGGGCCTGATGATGGCCAACATCTACCGCACGCTGCTGCGCGAGATCGAGTCGCAAGGCTTCCAGGTGCTGCACCAGCGCACCTCGCTGACACCGCTGCGCAAGCTGTGGATCGCCACCCGCACGCACGTGCGCGGGCGCTGAATCTGCACGCCCATGGCGCGCGCTGCATGAAGCTTGCGATCGTCGGTGGCGGCTGGGCCGGCCTGGCCGCTGCGGTGCGCGCCGTCGAAGCCGGCCACCGGGTGTCGGTCCACGAGATGGCCGGCCAGTGGGGCGGCCGCGCGCGCGAGGTTGCAGTGGACGGCCTGGCGCTGGACAACGGGCAGCACATCCTGATCGGCGCCTACCAGCGCACGCTGGCACTGATGGCCACGCTGGGCGTCGACGCCGCGCAGGTGCTGCACCGCCAGCCGCTGGAACTGCGCTACGCCGACGGCCGCGGCTTGCGCATGCCCGCGGGCCCGGCCTGGCTCGGCTTCGGCGCCGCCGCGCTGGGCTGCGTGGGCTGGAGCTGGCGCGACAAGGCGGCCGTGCTGCACGCCGCCGCGGGTTGGGCGCTGCGCCGCTTCGAGTGCCCACCGGACTGGACCGTGCAGCGGCTGTGCCAGCGGCTGCCGCCCGCGGTGCGGCAACTGCTGATCGACCCGCTGTGCGTGGCGGCGCTGAACACGCCGGCGTCGCAGGCCAGCGCCGCGGTCTTCCTGCGCGTGCTGCGCGACGCGCTCTTCAGCGGCCCGGGCTCGGCCGACCTGCTGCTGCCGCGTCGCAGCCTGGGCCGCTTGCTGCCCGCGCCCGCAGCGGCCTGGCTGCAGGCCCGCGGCGCGGTGCTGCAACTGGGCAGCCGCGTCACGGCCGTTGAGCGCTCCGGCGCCGGTTGGCGGATCGGCGACGAGCCCTTCGATGCCGTCGTGCTGGCCTGCACCGCCAGCGAGGCCGCACGGCTGGCGCAGCCGCACGCCGCCGACTGGGCGCAGCGCGCGCACGGCATGGCCTACGAACCCATCGTCACCGTCTACCTGCAGTGCGCAGGCGCGCGCCTGCCCTGCCCCATGACAGCGCTGGTCGACGGGCCCGACGCGCCGGCACAGTACGCCTTCGACCACGGCGCCCTGGGCGGTACGGCGGGCGTCTTTGCCTTCGTCGTCAGCGGTGCCCGCGCGTGGGTCGATCGCGGGCTGGACAAAACCGCGCAGGCCGTGCTGCGGCAGGCCACGACCGTGATGCCGAGCGGGACCTGGCCGCGTGCGCCGACGGTGCTGCGCACGATGGCCGAGAAGCGCGCCACCTTCGCCTGCACGCCGCTGCTGCAGCGGCCGCGGCAGGTCATCGGCCCCGGGCTTCTGGCCGCGGGCGACTATGTCGAGGGCCCCTACCCGGCGACGCTCGAAGGTGCGGTGCGCAGTGCCGAGGCGGCGATAGCCGCCTTGCCGGTCTGAGGGCCAGCCGCTCAGCGCCGGGGTGCCACCGTCGGCAAGGCGAAAGGAGCCGCCAGCGGCTCGCCCACGAACAGGCTCTGCTGCGGCCAGGCCACGCTCTTCCAGTAGGCCTCGATCGCAGTCGCGCCCTGCAGGTAGTGCAGCAGCAGCACCTGCGGGTGCGGGAACTTCTGCAGGTGGTTGCACGGCTCGCTGACCGCGCCGTGGCTGGCCGTTGCGCCCGAGGCAATCCACTCCAGCACCGTGGACTGGGCATGTTCGCCCTGCAGGTCGCCGCCCGACGACGTCAGGTGGTCGGCCAGCGCGCCGGGCACCCAGTCGGGCGCCGGATCCAGGTTCAGCCGTTCGCTGCCGGCGCTCACCATCAGCAGCCGCGCGGCGCCGGGCAGCGCGGCTTCGGGCGCCGTGCGCAGCTCGACCCCCAGCGCCGGCGGCAGGCCGCCCGGCGGGTAGAGCAGCGAGCGCACGCCGCGCGGACGGTCGGCGCCCAGCAGCAGCAGCACGCTGACCGGCGCACGAGCGGGCACGCGCAGGGATCCGTCGGCAGCGACACCGCGGTCGATCAGCGCCAGCGCCTGTTCGATGCTCGGCGCGGCCAGCAGCATCGAAGGCCGCCAGCCGGGATTGACGAGCGGGCGCGTCGAGGCCGAGTTGAAGTAGCCCGAGCTGCGTGACGCCGCGCAGCCGTCGGCGCACAAGCCGGCGTCGAAACCCAGCGCCAGGGCGCCGGTGATCGAGTTGCACTCCACCGCGTAGGGCGCGGACCAAGCCAGCGCCAGTGCCTGCGTGGCCGGCCCGAAGTGCTGCTCCACGGCCTGGCGCAAGGTCTCGAACTCCTGCCGCGTCAGCCGCGCCGCGACCGGCAGCCGCAGCCGCAGCACCTGTGGCGGCAGCAGTTGCCGGGCTCGGATGTAGTGCTCGCCGACGGCCACCGAGTACGGGTCGGCGGTGTTGATGACGAGCCCCAGGTCGGCTGCGTGCAACCGGGACCGCACGGCCGGTGCGGTCACCCAGGCGCGCGGCCGCGACCCGGCCGCGCTGACGGCACTGGCAGCGGGCGCGGCGCCGGACGCCGGCGCCGTGGCTGCATCACGCGGCTGCGGCTCGGGGCCCTGCGCCGCGGCGCCTGCGACCAGGGCCCATGCCAGCAGTCCGACCCATCGCTTGAGGTTACGCACCAGCGCCATGCAAAATTCCCGCTATGCAAACGATCGTTCCGCAATGCAAAATCGTTGTGAGCTTCACTTTGGACCCCTGTCATGACCAAGAAGGACTCGCAGAGCCCCACCATCCAGGTGCTGGAGCGTACCTTTGCGCTGCTGGACATGCTGGCCTCGCAGGCCGAGCCGGTGTCGCTGAAGGCCATCAGCGAGCACACCGGCCTGCACCCCTCCACCGCGCACCGCATCCTCAACGACCTGACGCTGGGCCGCTTCGTCGACCGCCCGCAGGCCGGCAGCTACCGCCTGGGCATGCGGCTGCTGGAACTGGGCAACCTGGTGAAGGACCGCATCGACGTGCGCGAAGCGGCACTGGGCCCGATGCGCGAACTGCACAAGCTCACGCACCAGGCCGTGAACCTGTCGATGCGCCAGGGCGACGAGATCATCTACGTCGAGCGCAGCTACAGCGAACGCTCGGGCATGCAGGTGGTGCGCACGGTGGGCGGACGCGCGCCGCTGCACCTGACTTCGGTGGGCAAGCTCTTCCTGGCGCATGACGAGCCTGCACGCGTGCGCAGTTATGCGTCGCGCACGGGGCTGACGGGCCACACGCGCAACAGCATCACCGACATCCTGCGCCTGGAAAAGGAACTCGCCGCGGTGCGTTCCAGCGGCGTCGCGCGCGACGACGAAGAGCTCGAACTGGGCGTGCGCTGCATGGCCGCCGGCATCTTCGACGACCAGGGCAAGCTGCAGGCGGGCCTGTCGATCTCGGCGCCGGCCGACCGGCTGGAAGAAAGCTGGCTGGAGCGCGTGCGCGCGACCGCGCAGCAGATCTCGGGCGCGCTGGGCTACCGCGGCTGAACAGCCGCGCCGGGCGTCAGTCCAGGTGCCGCGCCAGGCGTCAAGACGGGCAGCAGGGAACTCTGCGCCAGCCAGCCACGCAGGCGCTCGGCGTCGCCGATGCGGGTGTACTTGCCGGCCGAATCGAGCAGCACCATGATCAGCTTGCGGCCGGCCATCTGCGTCTGCATCACCACGCAGCGGCCCGCGGCCGCGATGTAGCCGGTCTTCTGCAGGCCGATCTCCCACTCGGGATTGCGCACGAGGCCGTTCGTGTTGCGGAACTGCACCGTCTTGTGGCCCACGGGCATCGCCGCTTCGAGCGAGGTCGACAGGTCGCGGATGATGGGGTGTTCGAAGGCGGCGCGCACCAGCCGCGCCAGGTCTTGCGCACTGGACTGGTTGCTGCTGGACAGCCCGGTCGGCTCGACGTAGTTCGTGTCCCGCATGCCCAGGAAACGCGCCTTGACGTTCATGTCGCGCACAAAACGCACCATGCCGCCAGGGTAGGTGCGGCCGAGCACGTGCGCGGCGCGGTTTTCCGACGCCATCAGAGACAGGTGCAGCATCTCCCCGCGCGTCAGCTGCGTGCCCAGCGCCAGCCGCGAACGGCTGCCGGCGGTGGCCGTCACGTCGTCCTGCGACACGACCAGCACCTCTTCGAGCGGCAGCGAGGCTTCGGTGACCACCAGCGCCGTCATCAGCTTGGTGATCGAGGCGATCGGCAGCACCGCAGCCGGGTTCTTGCTGAACAGCACCTCGTTGGTGTCCTGGTCGACGACCAGGGCCACGCTGGACTTCAGGTCGAGTTCGTCTCCGGTGCCGCGCAGCCCGTAGAGCTGACCGAAGGACGGAGCAGCCGGTTCGTGGCGCACGACCTTGCGCGCGGATTTCCTGGTCGGACGCGGTGCAGCGGCATCCTTGTGCTTGCGCGCCGATTTGAGCGGTTTGGCGGCGGTGGTCTTCTTGGCCGTTTCGGCCTTGACGGCGGCCTGGGACGAGGAAGCGGGCGCGAAAGACAGCGCCAGGGCGACGAACATCGCCGGCAACCAGGACATCACGAGCAACTTGAAGTTGGGCACTGAATCCTTCGGTTTCATCTCGCGCAGGGGGCAAGGGTAACCGAAAAAAAGTAGCCAAGATCAAAAGGTTGCGCTCACATCCTCAAGAAAAGGCTGCGATTCGTGATAACCCTGACAGCTGGTCGGCTGCGTGACGCTGCAGGCCGCCGTGCGGTCCGGCCCCCTTGCCGCTTGACGCGACGCGCCCGCGCCGGGCAACCTCAGCCCTGCGCCGCCACGCGGTCGGCGTTGCTGTGCAGCTTGTTCAGCGCCGAGAGGTAGGCCTTGGCGGAGGCGACGACGATGTCGGGGTCGGACCCGACGCCATTGACGACGCGCCCGCCGTGCTGCAGGCGCACCGTGACTTCGCCCTGCGACTCGGTGCTGCCCGAGGTGATGGCGTTGACCGAGTACAGCATCATCTCGGCGCCGCTCTTCACGCGCGACTCGATGGCCTTTAGGCTGGCATCGACGGGGCCGTTGCCGTCGCTCTCGGCGTGGTGCTCGACGGCGCCGGCGGCAAAGGCCACCGAGGCGTGCGGCCTCTCGCCCATCGCCGAGTGCTGGTTCAGCGCCAGCAGGCGGTAGTGCTCGTGCTCGGCGGTGACGCTCTCGTCGCCAACGAGCGCGATGATGTCCTCGTCGAAGATCTCGCTCTTGCGGTCGGCCAGGTCCTTGAAGCGCGCGAAAGCGGCGTTGACCTCGCCCTCGGACTCCATCTGGATACCCAGTTCCAGCAGCCGCTGCTTGAACGCGTTGCGGCCGCTCAGCTTGCCCAGCACGATCTTGTTGGCGGCCCAGCCCACGTCCTCGGCACGCATGATCTCGTAGGTGTCGCGCGCCTTGAGCACGCCGTCCTGGTGGATGCCGCTGGCGTGCGCAAAGGCGTTGGCGCCGACCACCGCCTTGTTGGGCTGCACGACGAAGCCGGTGGTCTGGCTGACCAGGCGCGAGGCCGCCAGGATCTGCGTCGTGTCGATGCCCAGGCTCAAGCCGAAGTAGTCACGGCGCGTGCGCACCGCCATCACGACTTCTTCCAGGCTGCAGTTGCCGGCACGTTCGCCCAGGCCGTTGATGGTGCACTCCACCTGGCGGGCGCCGCCGATCTTCACGCCGGCCAGCGAGTTGGCCACCGCCATGCCCAGGTCGTTGTGGCAGTGCACGCTCCACACCGCCTTGTCGGCGTTGGGGATGCGCTCGCGCAGGCTGCGGATGAACTCACCGTAGAGCTCGGGGACAGCGTAGCCCACCGTGTCGGGGATGTTGACCGTGGTCGCACCTTCGGCGATCACGGCCTCGAGCACGCGGCACAGGAAGTCGGGGTCGGAGCGGTAGCCGTCCTCGGGCGAGAACTCGACGTCGGCGCACAGGTTGCGTGCAAAGCGCACCGCCAGAACGGCCTGCTCGAAGACCTGGTCGCGCGTCATGCGCAACTTCTTCTCCATGTGCAATTCGCTGGTGGCGATGAAGGTGTGGATGCGCGACGAAGCGGCGCCGCGCAGCGCCTCGCCGGCACGCGCGATGTCGCGGTCGTTGGCGCGCGCCAGCGAGCACACGGTGGACTCCTTGATCGCCGCCGCGATGGCCTTGACGGCCTCGAAGTCGCCGGGGCTCGACGCCGCGAAGCCGGCCTCGATGACGTCGACCCGCAGCCGCTCGAGCTGGCGCGCGATGCGCAGCTTCTCGTCGCGCGTCATCGATGCGCCGGGCGACTGTTCGCCGTCACGCAAGGTGGTGTCGAAGATGATGAGCTTGTCGGTCATGGTCGTGCTTTCTGGACGTGGGGGAGGGTCGCCAAGCAGCGCAGAAAATGAACAACGGCCCGCTGCTGTGCGCTGGCGGGCCGTTGATCGGGGAAATTCGTGGACGAAAAGGATCAGCGCACCCGCAACAGCAGGGCTAGCTCTAGCGCCGGGGCGCGGTTGATCGTCGTCATGCAATCAATATAGCACGCGGCACCGGCGCTCAAGGGTGCAGCCCCTTTTCGTCGGGCTCGTCGGTCGAGATCGCGATCACGCTCGCCGGCTTGCCCTTGAACTTGCGCCATGCGTAGACCGCGTAGCCCGACAGGCCATACAGGCAGAAGATGCCGAACAGCACCCGCGGCGGGTCGAGTGCGATGAGCGCGATGCCCAGAGCGATGGCCACGATGACGACAAAGGGCACCGTGTTGCGCCCGCCCACGACCTTGAAGCTGTAGAACGGCGCGTTGGTGACCATCGACAGGCCGGCGAACAGCGTCACGCCGAAGGCCGACCAGGCCAGCCAGTCGATGCGCGTCACGCCGCGGAAGCCCGAGTCGTCCATGACCCAGATCAGGCCCATCACCATCGCCGCCGCCGCCGGGCTCGGAAGGCCCTGGAAGAAGCGCTTGTCGACGACGCCGATGTTGACGTTGAAGCGCGCCAGCCGCAGCGCCGCGCCGGCGATGTAGACGAAGGCCGGGATCCAGCCCGCCTTGCCCAGGTCCTTCAGGCCCCAGATGTAGACGATGAGCGCCGGCGCGGCGCCGAAGCTGACCATGTCGCACAGGCTGTCCATCTGCTCGCCGAAGGCGCTCTGCGAATTGGTCATGCGCGCGACGCGGCCGTCCAGGCTGTCGAGGATGGCGGCGACGAAGATCGCGATGCAGGCCATCTCGAAGCGGCCGTTCATGGCCATCACGATGCCGTAGAAGCCCGAGAACAGCGCCGCCAGCGTGATCGCGTTGGGCAGCACGTAGATGCCGCGCCGCCGCCGCGGCGGCTCCGCCACCACCGCGCCACTGTCGTCGTCGAGAAACTTGGAGTCTTCGCTCATCGCTGCGAGCATAGCGCGCCAAGGGCCCGCCCCGGCGCGCCCAGCGGCATCAGTTGCGGCTGCGGTCGACCAGCTTGTTGGCCTTGATCCACGGCATCATGGCGCGCAGCTTCTCGCCCACGACTTCGATGCTGTGCTCGCTGGTCAACCGGCGGCGGCTCAGCAGCGTCGGCGCGCCGGCGCGGTTCTCCAGGATGAAGCTCTTGGCGTATTCGCCGTTCTGAATGTCGGCCAGCATCTGCTTCATCGCCTTCTTGGTCTCGGCGGTGACGATCTTGGGGCCCGACACGTACTCGCCGTACTCGGCGTTGTTGCTGATCGAGTAGTTCATGTTGGCGATGCCGCCTTCGTAGATCAGGTCGACGATCAGCTTGAGTTCGTGCAGGCACTCGAAGTAGGCCATCTCGGGTGCGTACCCGGCCTCGACCAGCGTCTCGTAGCCGGCCTTGATGAGCTCCACCGTGCCGCCGCACAGCACGGCCTGCTCGCCGAACAGGTCGGTCTCGGTCTCTTCGCGGAAGTTGGTTTCGATGATGCCGGCCTTGCCACCGCCGTTGGCCGCGGCGTAGCTCAGCGCCATGTCGCGCGCCTTGCCGCTCTTGTCGGCGTGCACGGCGATCAGGTGCGGCACGCCGCCGCCCTGGGCGTAGGTGTTGCGCACGGTGTGGCCGGGCGCCTTGGGTGCGACCATCCAGACGTCCAGATCCTCGCGCGGCATGACCTGGCCGTAGTGCACGTTGAAGCCGTGCGCGAAGGCCAGCGAGGCGCCCTTGCGGATGTGCGGCTCGACGTCGTTCTTGTAGACGGCGCCGATCTGCTCGTCGGGCAGCAGGATCATGACCACGTCGGCCTGCTTGACCGCGTCGGCGACCTCGGCCACCAACAGGCCAGCCTTCTCGACCTTGGACCAGCTGGCGCCGCCTTTGCGCAGGCCGACGGTGACCTTCACGCCGCTGTCGTTGAGGTTCTGCGCGTGGGCATGGCCCTGCGAACCGTAGCCGATGATGGCGACGTTCTTGCCCTTGATCAGGCTCAGATCGGCGTCCTTGTCGTAGTAGACCTTCATGGGTTTTCTCCGTTGAAACTTCGTGGGGGTGTGGATCGAGGGGCGGGCTTGTTCAGACCCTGAGGATGCGTTCGCCGCGGCCGATGCCGCTGGCGCCGGTGCGCACGGTCTCCAGGATCGCCGTGCGGTCGATGGCCAGCAGGAAGGCGTCGAGCTTGCCGGTGTCGCCGGTCAGTTCGATGGTGTAGCTCTTTTCGGTGACGTCGATGATGCGGCCGCGAAAGATGTCGGCCATGCGCTTCATCTCCTCGCGCTCCTTGCCCACCGCGCGCACCTTGATCAGCATCAGCTCGCGCTCGGTGAAGCTGCCTTCGGTCAGGTCGACCACCTTCACGACCTCGATCAGGCGGTTCAGGTGCTTGGTGATCTGCTCGATGACCTCGTCGCTGCCGGTGGTGACGATGGTCATGCGCGAAAGGCTCGCATCTTCGGTCGGCGCGACGGTCAGGCTCTCGATGTTGTAGCCGCGGGCGGAAAACAGCGCCACCACACGCGATAGGGCACCGGGCTCGTTTTCGAGCAGCACGGCAATGATGTGTTTCATGGGGTTCTCGCAGGGCCGGCGCGCTCTTCAGGCGTCAGGGCGGTAACCCTGGGCCCTTGGCCACGCGGCCATGGGTTGTGGGAACGAGCGCCAGGCGCTCAGAGGTCTTCGGAGCCGAGCAGCATCTCGGTGATGCCTTGCCCGGCCTTCACCATCGGCCACACGTTCTCGGTGGGGTCGGTGCGGATGTCGAGGAACACCGTGCGGTCCTTCAGGCGGATGGCCTCCTTCAGCGCGCCTTCCACGTCGCCCGGCTTCTCGACCAGCAGGCCGACGTGACCGTAGGCCTCGGCGAGCTTGACGAAGTCGGGCAACGCATCCATGTAGCTGTGCGAGTAGCGGCCGCCGTAGTCCAGCTGCTGCCACTGCCGCACCATGCCCAGGTAGCGGTTGTTCAGCGACACGATCTTCACCGGCGTCTTGTACTGCAGGCAGGTCGACAGCTCCTGGATGCACATCTGGATCGAGCCTTCGCCGGTGATGCAGAAGACATCCGACTCGGGCTTGGCCAGCTTGATGCCCATCGCGTAGGGCAAGCCCACGCCCATCGTGCCCAAGCCGCCGCTGTTGATCCAGCGCCGCGGCTGCTCGAAGCGGAAGTACTGCGCCGCCCACATCTGGTGCTGGCCGACGTCGGAAGTGATGTAGACGTCGCGGTCCTTGGTCAGCTGCCACAGCTTTTCGACCACCATCTGCGGCTTGATGACGGTGTCGCTGCCCTTGTAGGCCAGGCAATCGCGCTTGCGCCACTCGTTGATCTGGCTCCACCAGGCGCTCAGCGCAGCGGCGTCGGGGCGCGACTGCGCCTCCTTGATCTGCGCGATCAGCTCGATCAGAACTTCTTTCACGTCGCCGACGATCGGGATGTCGACCTTGACGCGCTTGGAGATCGACGACGGGTCGATGTCGACGTGGATGATCTTGCGCTCGACCGACGCGAAGTGGCGCGGGTTGCCGATCACGCGGTCGTCGAAGCGCGCGCCCACGGCCAGCAGGACGTCGCAGTTCTGCATCGTCATGTTCGCTTCGTAGGTGCCGTGCATGCCCAGCATGCCCAGGAACTTGGGGTCGCTCGCGGCGATGGCACCCAGCCCCATCAGCGTGTTGGTGCAGGGGAAACCGAGCAGCTCGGTGAGCTGGCGCAGTTCGGCCGAAGCGTTGCCCAGGATGACGCCGCCGCCGGTGTAGATGTAGGGCCGCTTGGCCTGCAGCAGCAGCTGCACGGCCTTGCGGATCTGCCCGCCGTGGCCCTTCTTCACCGGGTTGTAGGACCGCATCTCCACCGTCTCGGGGTAGTGGAAGGCGGTGGTCTTGAGCGAGACGTCCTTCGGGATGTCCACCACCACCGGGCCCGGGCGGCCGGTGCGCGCGATGTGGAAGGCCTTCTTCATCGTCAGCGCCAGGTCGCGCACGTCCTTGACGAGGAAGTTGTGCTTGACGATGGGGCGCGTGATGCCCACGGTGTCGCATTCCTGGAACGCGTCGAGGCCGATCGCCGGCGTCGGCACCTGCCCGGTGATGATGACCATCGGGATCGAATCCATGTACGCCGTGGCGATGCCGGTCACGGCGTTCGTCACGCCGGGGCCGGACGTCACCAGCGCAACGCCGACCTCGCCGGTGGCGCGCGCGTAGCCGTCCGCGGCGTGCACCGCGGCCTGCTCGTGGCGCACCAGCACGTGCTCGATCGTGTTTTGCTTGTACAGCGCGTCGTAGATGTACAGCACCGCACCGCCGGGGTAGCCCCAGAGGTACTTGACCTGTTCGGCCTGCAGGCAGCGAACCAGGATTTCGGAGCCGTTGGGCTCGGACGGGTTGGAGGGGAGAGAAGAAGGCTGCGCTCGACCATCTAAGGTCGCGGCACGCTTGACTTCCGCGGCAGACATATCCATGTTGAACCTCTGAGGTTTTCTCTGACGAAAATCCATCGGTGCACCTCCTGCGCGCCCTCGTGGGGCGGATTCGGTACCTGCGCGGTCTTGAACACCGCCGTCCAGGTCGGACGGCCGGGTTGGGACCAAAAGAACGTTGTGCGAAGCCGCACATTATGCACCGGCCGGCAGGTCCGGCAGGCTGCACGGCGCACCTCGGAGGTGCGATGACATAATCCCGCGCGCCCATTCCGGGCGCTGCCGAAACCCCTCGCGTTGGCCACCGACAAAGAACTCTCCGACTTTCTCAAGAGCGTCGAGAAACGAGCCTTCAAGCGCGCGGTCTACGCCGTACGCAACGACGATGCGGCATTGGACATCGTCCAGGACGCCATGATCCGGCTGTCCGAGAAGTACGCCGACCGCCCGGCGGCCGAACTGCCCCTGGTGTTCCAGCGCATCCTGTCCAACGCGACGATGGACTGGTTCCGGCGCGAGAAGGTGCGCAGTTCGGTGATCCAGAACCTGTCGGAGTTTGCCCCGGCAGACTCCGACGGCGACTTCGACCTGCTGGAGACCCTGCATGCGCTCGAAGACACGATGGGCACCGAGAGCGCTGCGGATGCCGTCTCAAGGGCACAAATCCTGCAACGTATCGATGCCGAAGTTGCAGAATTGCCCGCTCGTCAACGAGAGGCGTTTCTGCTGCGTTACTGGGAAGAGTTCGATGTGGCCGAGACTGCCGAGGTCATGGGTTGCTCGCAGGGCAGTGTAAAAACGCACTGTTCTCGAGCCGTTCATGCACTGGCCAAAGCGCTTCGATCCAAGGGAATCACGCTATGACAAACCTGCACACCTCTGCCGCTCTGCCCGCGCTCGAAGCCCGGGTGGCCGGCAGGCTGGCGGGCTTGTTGACGACACAAGCCCAGGCCCTGCCGCACGACGTCAGCGAGCGGTTGCGCTTCGCCCGTGAACAGGCGCTGTCCCGCGCGCGCCAGGCCCGCGCCCAGACGGCCGCAGGCTCGGTGGTCCAGGCCACGGGTGGCGGCACGGCGGCGCTGGCCGGCTTCGCGCGCTTCTCCGGCTGGTGGCCGCAGGCAGCATCGGTGTTGCCCTTGCTGGTGCTGGTCAGCGGCATGTTCCTGATCGACAACTGGGTCACGCGCGAGCAGGTGCTGACCGCCGCCGAGATCGATGCCCAGTTGCTGACCGACACGCTGCCGCCCACGGCGTACGCCGACCCCGGATTTGCCGAGTACCTGCGCACGTCGCCCCAGCCGTGAGCGCCGCCCGCCTCCGCTTGCTGTTGCCTCTGGCGGTAGCCACCTGCGTCGCAAGTGCCACCGTGGCGTGGGCGGCGTCGCCTAACGACGCAGCCGCGTGGGCCCAGTTGACACCGGCCCAGAAGCAGGCCCTGTCGCCGCTGCAGCGCGATTGGGCCCAGATCGACGCCCCGCGCCGAGCCAAGTGGTTGGAGGTGGCCGCGCGCTTCCCCACCCTGCCCGCCGACGAGCGCGCACGCTTGCAGGAGCGCATGACGGACTGGGCACGCATGACGCCCAGCGAACGCACCCGCGCCCGCATGCAGTTCCAGGAAGCGAAACAAGTCTCGCCGGATGACCGGCAGGCCAAGTGGCAGGCCTACCAGGCGCTGACCGAAGCCGAACGGCAGGCGCTGACGCAACGCGCCAAGCCGGCTGCCAAAGCGGCAGCGAGTCCTGCGCCTGCGACCACGGCCGGCCCCGTGCCCGTCGCGGAAGTGGGCAAGAAGAACCTGGTTCAGGCGACACCGACACCGAGAGCGCGCGCGGCCACGCAGGCGGCGCAGCAGAACCGTCCTGGCGCCACGACCACGCCGATGACAGCGCGTGCGCTGCCACCGCTGCACAACCAGGCCGGCATGCCCAAGATCGCCGCCACGCCAGGATTCGTCGACCCCGCCACCTTGCTGCCCAAGCGCGGCCCGCAGGGTGCTGCCGTGCGCTCGGCCGCCATTTCCAGCGAGCCCGCCAACCGGCCGTGAGTCCGCCGGACCCGGTCGAGGGGGCGCTGACCGCGCCGACCCTGCCCCGCCGACTGGCGGCCTTTCTGTACGAAGGCGTGCTGCTCTTCGGTGTCGTCATGCTCGCAGGGCTGATGTACGGCGTGCTCACGCAGCAGCGCCATGCGCTGGTCGGCTCGACGGGACTGCAGATCTTCCTGGTGCTGGTGCTGGGCGCCTACTTCGTGGTCTTCTGGTCCCGCGGCGGCCAGACGCTGGCCATGCTGACGTGGCACATCCGCCTGGTGACGGCCGACGGCAAGACAGTGTCGCCGGCGCGTGCCGCCTGCCGCTACCTGCTGGCCTGGGTCTGGTTCGTGCCCGCGCTGGTCAGCGTGCAACTGGCCGGTCTCAAGGGCGGCGGTCCGGTCGCCGCCGCGCTGATCGCGGGCATTGCCGGCTACGCGGCCCTGACGCGGCTGCGCGCCGATCGGCAATACTGGCACGACGCGGTCTGCGGCACCCGCCTGGTGACCTGGCGACCGCCCAAACCCAGGAGATGACCATCCGCCCGCCCGAACTCAGCATCTGCGTCTACTGCGGCTCGCGCCACGGCACCCAGGCCGCCTACACCGACGCGGCACGCGCGCTCGGGCAAGCCATCGGCAGTCGCGGCTGGCAGTTGGTCTACGGCGGCGGCAAGGTCGGCCTGATGGGCGAAGTGGCCGATGCGACGCTGGCCGCAGGCGGCCGCGTCGTCGGCGTGATCCCCGAGAGCCTGCAGCGGCTGGAAGTCGGCCACCAGGGCCTGGACGAGCTGCACGTGGTGCCCACCATGCATGTGCGCAAGCAGATGATGGCCGAACGTGCGCAGGCCTTCATCGCCCTGCCCGGCGGCATCGGCACCTTGGAGGAGCTGTACGAGGTCTGGACCTGGCGCCAGCTGGGCTACCACGACCAGCCCATCGGTCTGCTCAATGTGGCCGGCTATTACGACTCGCTGTTGCGCTTCATGCAGCACAGCGTGGACGAAGGTTTCCTGGCCGCTGCGCAACTCGATGCTCTGCGCGTCGCCGACGACCCCGTGGCGCTGCTGGACGAACTGGCGGCGCTGGCCCGCGGGCCGAGCGCAGCGGACGACTTCTCGCGCGTCTGAGCCCGCGCGCGAGGCGGCCTCAGACCGCCGCTTCGTCGGTCTCGCCGGTGCGGATGCGCACCACCTGCTCGACCGAGGTGACGAAGATCTTGCCGTCGCCGATCTTGCCGGTCTTGGCCGCCTTGACGATGGCCTCGATGCAGCGCTCGACGTCGCCGTCCTTCACCACCACCTCGACCTTGACCTTGGGCAGGAAGTCGACCACGTACTCGGCGCCGCGGTAGAGCTCGGTGTGGCCCTTCTGGCGGCCGAAGCCCTTGACCTCGGTCACCGTGAGGCCGGAAACGCCCACGTCGCCCAGCGCCTCGCGCACCTCTTCGAGCTTGAAGGGCTTGATGACGGCGGTGATCTGCTTCATGGCGTGCTCCGGACGGGCGAATGGGGTTGCGCGGATTTAAGCACGGAACCTGGACGTGATGGGATAGCGCCAGTCGCGCCCGAAGGCGCGGTGGGTGATGCGGATGCCCACCGGCGCCTGGCGCCGCTTGTATTCGTTGAGCTTGATGAGCCGCGTCACGCGCTCGACATCGGCGCGGGCAAAACCCGCAGCGACGATGTCTTCGATGCCCTGGTCCTCTTCCATGTAGCGCGAGAGGATCGCGTCGAGCACCTCGTAGGGCGGCAAGCTGTCCTGGTCGGTCTGGTCGGGGCGCAGTTCGGCCGAGGGCGGCCGCGTGATGATGCGCTCGGGGATCACCGGGCCGATGCTGCCGTCGGCGCGCCGCACCGGCTGGCGGTTCTTCCATTCGGCCAGCTGGTAGACCAGCGTCTTGGCCACGTCCTTGATGACCGCGAAGCCGCCGGCCATGTCGCCGTACAGCGTGCAGTAGCCGGTGGCCATCTCGCTCTTGTTGCCGGTGGTCAGCACGATGTCGCCGGTCTTGTTGGACAGCGCCATCAGCAGCGTGCCGCGGATGCGGGCCTGCAGGTTCTCTTCGGTGGTGTCCTCGGCGCGGCCGGCGAACTGCGGCGCCAGCGCGGTGCGGAAGGCGTCGAACATCGGCGCGATGGCGATCTCGTCGTAGCGCACGCCCAGCCGCGCCGCCATGTCGCGGGCATCGAGCCAGCTGATGTCGGCGGTGTAGGGCGAGGGCATCATCACCGTGCGCACCTTGTCGGCGCCCAGCGCGTCGACGGCCAGCGCCAACACCAGCGCCGAGTCGATGCCGCCTGACAGGCCGATGATCGCGCCCGGGAAACCGTTTTTGCCCAGGTAGTCGCGCACGCCGGTGACGAGCGCGGCCCAGGCCTGCGCCAGCGGGTCGGGCACCGGGGCGACGGCGCCGCGCGGCGTGCCGACGGCGTCCACTTCGAGCACCAGCAGCGCCGGCTCGAAAGCGGCGGCCCGCGCACAGACCGCCCCCTTCGCGTCGACCGCGAACGACGCACCATCGAAGACCACCTCGTCCTGGCCACCGACCAGATGCGAATACACCAGCGGCCGGCCGACCTTGCGCGCGCGCTCGGCCATGCGCTCTTCGCGCTCGCCGGCCTTGTCGAGGTGAAACGGCGACGCATTGAGCACGCACAGCAACTGCGCGCCGGCTTCGCAGGCCAGTTGCGCCGGCTCGTCGAACCAGGCGTCTTCGCAGATCAGCAGGCCCACGCGCACGCCGCCGGCGTCGAACACCAGCGGCCCCAGACCCGCATCGCGGCCGGAGACGAAGTAGCGCCGCTCGTCGAAGACCTGGTAGTTGGGCAGTTCGCGTTTGCAGTAGGTGCCGGTGATGCGCCCCTGGTGCAACACCGAGGCGGCATTGAAGCGCTTCTGCACGGACAGGGACTTGGACCTAACATCGGAGCGATCACCGAACTGATGCGGATGGCCCACCACCACGTGCAAACCCGCGCAGTCCGCCAGTTCGAGGGCCAGCGCCGACAACGTCTCCTGGCAGGCCGCCATGAAGGCGGGGCGCAGCAGCAGGTCCTCGGGTGGGTAGCCGGTGAGCGAGAGTTCGGGCGACACCACCAGACCGACTCCTTGCGCATGCGCCGATCGGGCCGCCTGTGCGATCAACCGCGCGTTGCCGGCCAGGTCGCCCACGGTGGGATTGATCTGTGCGAGCGCCACTTTCATTGAGTCAGATTGCGAATGACGCACCACGAGCAGTTGGTTGAAAACGATTATGTCATCGGGGTGCACGACGACCCTGGCGCGCTGGACGCAGCGGACTGGAACGCGCTGCTCGAGTCGCAGTCGCAGCCCACGCCCTTCATGCGCCACGAGTACCTGCAGGCGCTGCACGCGTCAGCCAGCGCGGTGCCTGGGACCGGCTGGGCGCCACGGTTCATCACGCTGCACGCCGGTGGGCGGCTGCAGGCGGCGTGTGCGGTCTACCTGAAGAGCCACTCCTACGGCGAGTACGTGTTCGACTGGGCCTGGGCCGATGCCTACCGCCGCCATGGCCTGCGCTACTACCCCAAGCTGCTGGCCGCAGTGCCCTTCACGCCAGTGCCGGGCTCGCGGCTGCTGGCGCGCAGCGAGGGCGCACGCCTCCACCTGGCGGCAGCGCTGCGCGAGTTTGCCCAGCACGAGAAGCTGTCATCGGCCCACGTGCTCTTCGTCGACGCCGTCGACGCGCAGGCCCTGCAGGCGCAGGGCTGGATGCTGCGCGACGGCGTGCAGTTCCACTGGACGCAGGACGCCGAACACCCGCAAGCCGACTTCGGCGCGCTGCTGGCGCGGCTGCAACGCGACAAGCGCAAGAAGATCCTGCAGGAGCGGCGCAAGGTGGCCGAACAGGGCGTGAGCTTCACGGTCCACGAAGGCGCGGCGATCGGCGCGGCGCAGTGGGACTTCTTCCACCACTGCTACACCCTCACCTACCAGGCGCACCGCAGCACGCCGTACCTGACGCGCGACTTCTTCCACCGCATGGCGCAGACCCTGCCGGCGCACTGGCTGATGTTCGTGGCCCACCAGGCGGGCGCGCCGCTGGCCGCATCGCTGATCGCCATCGATCCCGAGCGGCGCAGCGCCTGGGGCCGCTACTGGGGCTGCACGGCGAACGTGCCGTGCCTGCACTTCGAAGCCTGCTACTACCAGCCGCTGGCCTGGTGCCTGGACAACGGCTACCTGCGCTTCGAAGGCGGCGCGCAGGGCGAACACAAGATGGCGCGCGGCCTGCTGCCGGTGAAGACGCAGTCCGCACACTGGCTGCGCGACGAGCGCTTTGCCTCGGCGGTGGCCGACTTCCTGAGCGCCGAAGGCCAGGGCGTCGATCAGTACGTCGGCGAACTGCGCGAGCGCAACCCGTTCAAGGACGGCTGAACGCGCGCCTGCTCGGCCCCTGCGGGTTGCTACTTGTGCGACGGATGATCCTTGTCGAAGTTGGCGATGCCCGACAGAACTTCGGCGTGCGCCGCGTCGACGCCTTCCCAACCCACGACCTTGACCCACTTGCCTTCTTCGAGGTCCTTGTAGTGCTCAAAGAAGTGCTGGATGGTCTTCAGCCGCAGCGGGTTCAGGTCTTCGGGCTTCTGCCACTGCGTGTAGATCGACAGGATCTTGTCGATCGGCACCGCCAGCACCTTGTTGTCGCCGCCGGCCTCGTCTTGCATGCGCAGCAGGCCTAGTGCCCGGCACGTCACGACCACGCCCGGGATCAGCGGCACTGGCGTGATGACGAGCACGTCCACCGGGTCGCCGTCGTCCGACAGCGTGTTGGGGATGTAGCCGTAGTTGCACGGGTAGTGCATGGCCGTGCTCATGAAGCGGTCGACGAACAGGGCCCCGGTCTCGTGATCGACTTCGTACTTGATGGGGTCGGCGTTCATCGGGATCTCGATGATCACGTTGAACTCTTGCGGCGCCTTGGCGCCCGGGGTCACGTTGTGCAGGCTCATGGGGTGCGGGTGCTCTGATTGAGGGCAACCCTGATTCTAGGCGCGCTCCTTGCCGGGTCCTGACGCAGCGCAGCAACCGCAGGCAAACCCCATGCTGCCGTGTCAGGGGCTTCCCGTAGCATCGCCCGCGTCGTGACTGGTGCCCGGTCCGCTTTGGATTGGGCGCTCGAAACCCATCAAAAGACCCGAACGAGGAAGGAGCTTCTTTCATGTCCACCACCATGGCGCTTTATCTGGCGCTGGCCTGCGGCCTGGCCGCCGTCGTCTATGGCTTCGTGCAGCGAGCCTGGATCCTGAGCCAGGATGCCGGCAACGCCCGCATGCAGGAGATCGCCGGCGCGATCCAGCAAGGTGCGGCCGCCTACCTGGCGCGCCAGTACCGCACGATCGCGATCGTCGGCGTCGTGCTCGCAGTGCTGATCCTGGTATTCCTGGGCGGCAAGACCGCAGTGGGCTTCGTCATCGGCGCCGTGCTGTCGGGGGCCTGCGGCTTCATCGGCATGAACGTGTCGGTGCGCGCCAACGTGCGCACCGCTCAGGCGGCCACGCGCGGCATCGGCCCGGCGCTGGACGTGGCCTTCAAGGGCGGCGCCATCACCGGCATGCTGGTGGTCGGCCTCGGCCTGCTGGGCGTCGGCGGCTTCTTCTGGTACGTCACCGGCGGCACCAAGGTCGACCCCGAGACGCTCAAGCCGCTGCTCGGCCTGGCTTTCGGTTCGTCGCTGATCTCGATCTTCGCGCGACTGGGTGGCGGCATCTTCACCAAGGGCGCCGACGTCGGCGCCGACCTGGTGGGCAAGGTCGAAGCCGGCATCCCCGAGGACGACCCGCGCAACCCGGCAGTGATCGCCGACAACGTGGGCGACAACGTCGGCGACTGCGCCGGCATGGCCGCCGACCTGTTCGAGACCTACGCCGTGACGCTGATCGCGGCCATGGCCCTGGGCGCGCTGATGGTCACCAACGTCACCGTCGCCGCGGTGGTCTACCCGATGGCGCTGGGCGGCGTGTCGATCATCGCCTCGATCATCGGCTGCTACTTCGTCAAGGCCTCGCCGGGCATGAAAAACGTGATGCCGGCGCTGTACAAGGGCCTCATCGTCGCCGGCGTGATCTCGCTGGTGGCCTTCTACTTCGTGACCACGATGATGTTCCCGCAGCCGCTGCAGCTGGCCGGCGGCGGCACCGCCACCGCGATGGGGCTCTTCGGCGCCTGCGTCATCGGCCTCGTGCTCACGGCCGCGATGGTCTGGATCACCGAGTTCTACACCGGCACCCAGTACAACCCGGTCAAGCACATCGCGCAGGCCTCGACCACCGGCCACGGCACCAACATCATCGCCGGCCTCGGCGTGAGCATGCGCTCGACCGCGTACCCGGTGCTGTTCATCTG